>JBEAPC010000344.1:0-6215 GCA_041164585.1 Bacteroidota bacterium | reverse complement strand
GAGAACGAATTGAACTTTGGATACCACCAAGAGTATTCCTCTATGAAATTGGGTTTCTATTTGTTTAGCGAATACGTGAACATGATCATGAGTAGTGCGGTAATGGCTTCTTTGTATTTTGGTGGCTATGATATTCCTTTCTTTGACGAGTCTGTGTTGCCACAAAATATTGCAGCCTTGGTAGGAGTTGGAACTTTGCTGCTTAAAATTGTTGTGTTCATTTTCATATTTATGTGGATTCGTTGGACCATTCCACGTTTCCGTTATGACCAATTGATGAACTTGGGTTGGAAAAGTTTGATTCCAATTGCCTTGGTCAATATGTTGATCACAGGCGCTTGGATTTTAGCAAAATTGTAATGATTAGCATGCGTGTCATGCAACAAATAGTTTAAAAGAGATTAGTAACATGGAGGCATTAACCAGTAGATCCGTACAAGTGAGTCGCAAGCCAATGAGCTTAGCAGAACGCTTGTTCCTTCCCGCCATTTTTAAGGGAATGGGCATCACGTTTAGCCATATTTTCAAAAAACAACCCACAATTCGCTATCCGGAGCAAAAAAGGGAGTTTAGTCCTGTATTCCGCGGATTGCACGTACTCAATCGTGACGAAGAAGGAAGAGAACGTTGCACCGCCTGTGGATTATGCGCTGTGGCTTGTCCTGCAGAAGCCATTACTATGGAAGCTGCAGAAAGACTACCAGGAGAAGAGCATTTGTACAGAGAAGAAAAATACGCAGCCAAATATGAAATCAATATGCTGCGTTGCATTTTCTGTGGTTTGTGTGAAGAAGCTTGCCCCAAAGATGCTATTTACTTGAGTGAAACTTTTGCGCCGGCTAATTACACTCGCAAAGGATTTATTTATGGAAAAGATGAAATGGTTATCCCTAATGTAAAAACAGATCCTGAAGGATTTGCAAAAGCAAAGGGTAGCCCTAGAAATAACTGATCAACGAATGAAATGAGATTGGTGGCGGATCACCGCTGTTAATGACTAATTCACAAGCAATGAATACAACCGAAATATTATTCTTTTTCCTTAGCGCTCTGGCCATCTTTAGCGCCATCATGGTATTGATTAGCAAGAACCCTATACATTCTGTATTGTGGTTGGTTGCGGTATTCTTTGCCATTTCTGGTCACTATATCTTGTTGAACGCACAGTTTCTGGCCATTGTAAACATGATTGTTTATGCAGGCGCCATTATGGTATTATTCCTATTTGTGGTGATGTTGATGAACTTAAATGCGGAAACCGAACCACAGAAAAATTTGTGGATGAAGTTGGCCGGTGTGATTTCTGGCGGATGTTTATTAATGGTCTTGGTTTCACTTGTTAGACAGGCCACAGATTTACACGCTAAAAAGGCCATGACCAGTACAGGAGATATTGGACTGATCAAGAATTTGGGTAAACTCTTATTTAGTGATTATGTAGTGCCATTTGAGATTACCAGTGTACTGTTTTTAAGTGCCATGATTGGAGCCATTGTCATTGGAAAAAAAGAATAATCAGCTTAGTAAAAAAATCATTCACCTGCAGCAATGCAGTAATTTATAGAGACCATGCCAATACAATATTATATCTACCTAAGTTTAACCCTATTCAGCATTGGGATTATTGGGGTGCTTACACGCCGCAATGCCATCATTGTGTTTATGTGTATTGAACTCATGCTAAATTCTGTAAACCTTTTGTTGGTAGCATTTTCAAAAATGCACTTGGCTTTTGCCACTGCCAATGATAAACTGGCCACCACGGTTGGTACCGATGGTCAATTGTTTGTGTTCTTTATCATGGTAGTAGCTGCTGCAGAAGTAAGTGTGGGTCTTGCCATTATTGTGATGTTGTACAGAAATACGCATTCGGTTGATATTAACTTTTTGAACAGATTGAAAAACTAAAATCAGGGAACAACTTTTGGATTTTTAAAAGTATATCCCGCTAGAAAGATATTATGAGCAAACTAGTTTATTTGATTCCGCTGTTTCCCCTGCTCGGTTTCCTAATCAACGGATTGGGTAGGAAGCAACTGTCCAAATCCCTGATTGGTATAGTGGGCAGTGGGGCTGTATTGGCTTCCTTTGTGGTAAGTGTGTTGGTGTTCTTAGATGTTAAGTCTAATGGCGCATCTGTTGTAACACTTTTCCCTTTCATTGATGTAAAAGGATTGGTAATTCCCTTTGCCTTTCAGGTAGACCAATTGTCTTCTCTGTTTTTGTTAATCATTACGGGAATTGGATTTTTAATTCATCTCTATTCTACTGCTTATATGCACGAAGAAGAGAACCAACACTATGGCAGGTATTTTGCTTACCTGAATTTGTTTGTGTTCTCTATGTTGCTGTTGATTCTTGGTTCTAACTATGTAATCATGTTTATTGGTTGGGAAGGCGTTGGACTTTGCTCTTATTTACTGATTGGTTATTGGTTTAAAAACAATGACTACAACTACGCAGCAAAGAAAGCCTTTATCATGAACCGGATTGGTGATCTTGGATTTTTGTTAGCGGTATTTTGGTTGATCTTCAAATTAGGAACGGCTACATACACAGATGTTTTTAGTGCTGCTAGTCTGGCTAAATTATCTGCTTTTGATATTACGGCTATCACCACTTTATTATTTATAGGAGCTATGGGTAAGAGTGCACAGATTCCTTTGTACACTTGGTTGCCCGATGCCATGGCGGGTCCTACACCCGTTTCTGCTTTGATCCACGCTGCTACCATGGTTACTGCTGGTATCTATATGATTGCACGTAGCAATATCCTCTATACCATGGCGCCAGGTACTCAAACACTGGTAGCTATTGTAGGTTTGGCTACGGCTATTTTTGCAGCCACTATTGCGCTTAAGCAAAACGATATTAAAAAAGTATTGGCTTATTCTACTGTTAGCCAATTGGGTTATATGTTTCTTGGATTAGGCGTTGGTGCGTATACTGGTGCCGTATTCCATGTAATGACCCATGCATTTTTCAAAGCCTTATTGTTCTTAGGAGCTGGTTCTGTGATTCATGCCATGCACCACGAACAAGACATTCGCAAAATGGGTGGATTGAAAAAACACTTGCCCATTACGCATATTACTTTCTTATTGGCTTGTTTGGCCATTGCAGGTATTCCTCCCTTCTCTGGTTTCTTCTCTAAAGATGAAATCTTGATGGCGGCTTACGGGAAAAATCCATTGTATTATTATGTAGGATTGGGTGGTGCACTCATGACTGCTTTTTATATGTTCCGTTTGTATACCCTTACTTTCTTGGGTGGATTTAGAGGTACGCATGAACAAGAACATCACTTGCACGAAAGTCCTGCTGCTATGACCATTCCATTGATTGTCTTAGCCTTTCTTTCAGTTGTTGGTGGATTGATTGGGATACCTGAATTATTTGCCAAAGACGCGCATAGTCTGGAACATTTCTTGGCTCCCATTTTTGCAGGTTCTGCGGCTATTGCAGAAGCACATCATGTAGAAGCTTCTCAAGAATGGATTTTATTAGGGGTATCAACTGTACTGATTATTGCAGTTATTGTATATGCCATTAATAGCTTTAAAAAATACCAAGCGGATGGTGCTGAGAATTCAGGTGTGGCCAAATTGCTTGAAAACAAATGGTATGTAGATGAGCTCTATAATGCTGTTATTGTAAACCCTCTTCACTTGCTTGCTGGGTTCTTCAAAAATATCATTGAGAAAAACCTAATTGATGGCGCGGTAAATGGTGTTGGCCGATTGGTAGGATATGGTTCTCGTCAATTGCGTTTAATTCAAAGTGGTCAAGTAGGTAATTACTTAATCATCATGGTATTGGCTATTGTAGTGTTTATCTTGATTTGGTTCAATGACCTTACCATTGTTTATTATCTGACTCGTTTATTTAAAATGGCCTAGTAGCATTAAAGAAATAATATGATTCCTCTATTACTCATATCCATTCCATTGCTTAGCGGACTAGCAGTATTGCTGCTAAAAGATTCGCCAGCATCCAAGGCTTTGGCCCTGGTATCTTCTATTGCAACACTGGCATTGGCCTTGGTAGCAGTTTTTAGCAAAGGTGCTCTTCATTATGACGCAGCTTGGTTACCAGCACTAGGAAGCAGGTTTAGCTTAATGCAAGACGGCATGGCAAAAATGCTTTGCTTATTAACCGCCATTTCTTTTCCTGTTGTATTTGCAGCAACCTATAACAATAGCTATCAAAAGTCTGGCGCTTTTTATGGCTTGATGCTTTTGACTCAAGCTGGTTTAATGGGTGTGTTCTTAGCATCAGACGCATTGTTGTTTTATTTCTTCTGGGAATTAGCTTTAATTCCTGTTTACTTTCTTTGCTCTATCTGGGGTGGCGAACGTAGAATTGCCGTTACTTTCAAATTCTTTATCTATACATTTATTGGTTCCTTGTTAATGTTGATTGGCATACTCTATGTTTATTCTAAAACAGCCGATCACAGTTTTGCTTTGGAATCTTTCTATCATGTAAAATTGATGGCTAAGGAACAAGCCTATGTTTTTGCATTGTTCTTTATTGCTTTTGCTATTAAAATGCCCATCTTCCCACTTCATACTTGGCAGCCTGATGCTTATGAGCAATCGCCAACGGCTACTACTATGATCTTGAGTGGTGTAATGGTGAAAATGGGAATCTATGCAGTGATTCGTTGGTTATTACCCATGGTACCAGACGCAGTAAGTGGTCATGCAATGTTTGTTATCATACTTTCAGTAACGGGTATGATTTACGCATCCTTAATTGCAATTAGACAAGATGATATCAAGCGCTTAATTGCTTATTCTTCTATTGCGCATATTGGTCTCATGTGTGCTGCTATTTTTGTTCAAAACAGAATTGGTTTAGAAGGGGTAATGATTCAAATGTTTAACCACGGTGTTAACGTAATTGGGCTTTGGATTGTAGCTGATGTAATTGAGCAACAATTGGGTACTAGAAAGATGAGTGAATTAGGTGGACTAGCACAAAAAGCCCCAGTATTAGCGGTATTGTTGGTGTTGATGGCACTGGCCAATGTGGCCCTTCCTTTAACCAATGCATTTGTGGGTGAATTCTTAATGTTTAACGGACTGTTCCAATACAATGTATGGATCACTGCCATTGCTGGTATCAGCATTATTTTGGCGGCGGTGTATACGCTGAATATGATTCAAAAAGTATTTTATGGTCAGGTTGCTGAAAAAGTAACCAATGCCGTAGACCTTAGTTTCAATACGCAATTGGCATTGGGCATTTTGGTGGTATTGGTCTTGTTGATGGGATTGTATCCTCAACCTATGATCAATCTGACCAAGGATACAGTAGACGCTATTTTTGTACAACGATAAATGAATGGGGCTTTTTTAAAGCTTTTAAGATAAATAGTTATGAACGCAATCATTGTTTCGGCTTTAATGGGTGTAGTGATGATGTTAAGTGGCATCATCTTTCAGAACAAATCCCTGATGAAGCACCTGGCTGCTGCCGGTCTTATTTTATTGTTGGTAGCCAATCTACTGCAGTCTTATGGTAAATACGTAATACAAGTAGACACGCATAACCTCTTGCATTTTGAGCAGTTTGGTATTTTCTTTAATACCATTGCCATTGTTGCTACCCTTATTTATGTGTTATTAAGCGGCAAGGATATTGAGAACACTGGGGTACATCCAGCAGAGTATTTTGCATTGGTGTTCTTTGTGCTTTGTGGTGTTACCATCCTTACTTCTTTCAACGGGTTATTAATGTTGTTCTTAGGCGTTGAAATCATGTCTATTCCACTTTACATTCTAACAGGCGCAGACAAGAAAAATTTAAAAAGCAATGAAGCTTCTCTGAAATATTTGTTGATGGGTTCTTTTTCTACAGGCATAATGCTCATGGGAATTGCCCTGATCTATGGTGGTAGTGGAAGTTTTGGCATTAATCCTGGAACACCTGAAATGACAGTGGGTGGTATTCCTAAAGTCTCTTTCCTTACCGTATCTGGTTTGATTCTTTTGTTTGTTTCTATGTGTTTTAAAGTATCGGCAGCGCCATTTCATTTTTGGACTCCGGATGTATATGATGGTGCACCATCTGTGTTCACATCATTCATGGCAACCGTTGTAAAAGCGGCTGGCTTTTTTGCCCTTATGCGTTTGTTTGAATCGCAGAGTGATTTAATGGGTGCTTCTTGGAAAATCTTATTGTCTTTTGTAATTATTGCTACCCTATTA
>JBEAPC010000343.1:0-7195 GCA_041164585.1 Bacteroidota bacterium | reverse complement strand
AACCATACCCATGTGCCATCAACATAACCTTTGTGCCTTCGCCATGAACAGTTACATTGTTTCTCTTTATAACATCTTGTATCATTTTTTAAAATTTTAAGTTAATGTCACTTGTGTCCTTTTTTAATAATAAATAGTTTGTAGATACACCTTCTTTAACCCCTTATTACCAGAGAGCATTGACCCACTAATATCATTTTAAGTTAGCCCCTTCCTGCCATTCAGTTTTGACACCCACTTAAATTTAATTCTTAATCTTCAATAATTTGTATAAATCCAATATTAAAAATAATTATTAATGGTGGGACAAGCATGGAGGGTATTTTGAGTTCAAATCTTGTGGATTTTCCAACTACAGAAATGGTTTTGCTAATTCTGTGCAGTTAATTAAAAGAGGTTTTCTCTTTGAGTGATTTGTTACCCAACATTGCTGCGCGAGGTGGGGATGAGGAATGAGAAGTTTTGAAAGGAGAGAAATTTTCAACCAGCATTGCTGCGCTCGCTGGGGGATGATTAATAAGAAGTTTTGAAGGGAGGAGAACTTGCTCCCAGCATTGCTGCGCTCGCTGGGGCTTGAGGAATGAGAGGGAGATTTGCCAGCTCGCTGCGCTCGCTGTCAATCTTGGGGTGGTGATTTACCCAAAGCCTCAAAAAGCAAATTGCATTTGCTTTTTGGCTTTTTTAATTTTTCGTCTGTTTACACAAGCAAGCTTGTGACACAGCCAAAAAATTAAAAAAGCCTCCCAACTTTCGTTGGGAGGCTTTGTAGCGAGATCGGGATTTGAACCCGAGACCTCAGGGTTATGAATCCTGTGCTCTAACCAACTGAGCTATCTCGCCGTTGGTCCGTAATTTTGTACGGGGTGCAAATATAGGGGGTTTAGGTAAAATGAAAAACTAGTAGGCCAACAATTTGCCAATTCTATCGGCAACTTTTAGGGCAGTAGGAAGCATAGCGGCTTCCAATGACACGTTAATGGGCACTGCTGGTAGGTTCAGGGCACCCATTACTTCTACTTTGGCATCTAGAAAATGATAGCAATTATTGGAGATTCTTAAAGAAAGTGCTTCTGCAAAACTATTGTTCTGTTGTTCCTCCGTTAAAACCAACACTTTTCCATGACGCTGGGTAGCTTCATAAATTGTGGCTTCGTCCAAAGGATAGAGGGTACGCAGGTCAATTACTTCTACTTTACCGGGATGCATTTCTGCAGCCGCTTTGGCCCAATATACGCCCATACCATAAGTAATAACACAAACGGTCTCCCCGGCCCTTACACGGGCAGGATCGGCGTTTAAAATGGTATTGGCCTTGCCCAATGGGATAATATAGTCTTTCTCGGGTTCAATGGTGCGTGCATCATCCGTTCCGGGAACTTTGCTCCAGTACAGACCTTTGTGTTCTAGCATGATAACCGGATTGGGATCATGGAAGGCGGCTTTCATCAGCCCCTTCATATCTGCTGCATTGGATGGATACACAATTTTAATTCCCTTGATGCTCAACAAAGTGCTTTCAATACTGCCACTATGATAAGGTCCACCACCGCCATAAGCACCAACAGGAACGCGCAACAACATTTGTACGGGGAATTTACCGTTTGAGAGATAACAAGACTTAGCCACTTCCGATACCATTTGGTTCAGACCTGGATAGATATAATCTCCAAACTGTACTTCTACAATGGGTTTCATGCCAAGGGCCGATAAACCAACCGTAGAACCAATAATATATGCTTCTTGAATGGCGGTATTGAATACGCGATGGTCGCCAAATTTTTCTGCTAGTGTTGCTGCTTCACGGAACACCCCTCCTAACCTATTACCCACGTCCTGACCATATAAAACGGCTTCAGGATATTCTTCCATCAATTCTTCTACAGCGTGTAATGCGGCATCAACCATCATTACCCTTTCTCCTTTGTGTGGATCGCGAACGCCGCGTTCTTCTTTAATTGGAGTAGGTGCAAACACATGGTCTTCTACAGTACTAGTATCAGGCTCAGAGGCAGTTTGTGCTTTTTGAAAATCAGCCATCACCCTTTCGGTAGCGGCGGCTTCTAATTTATTAATCTCACCCTCATTAAAACCAACGCTTCCTAGTAGGATCCGCATTTTAGGAATGGGATCATATAATCCATGACGTAGTAAGTCTTCCCTGCTTCTATAAAATTCTTTTCTTACACCGCTGGTGTGATGGCCCAAGAGTGGCACTTTAGCGTGCACCAACACTGGCTTGCGTTCGTGTCTGGCATAGCTAATGGCTTGGCCCATGGTCTCATAACTGCGAATAAAATCACTACCATCGCACTGCATGCGTTTAAGGCCCTTAAAGCCCTGTGCATATTCATAAGCATTCATGGTGCGTACTTCATGTGCTAGTGCCGATATACTCCACTGATTATCTTGAATCAAATAAACAACAGGTAATTGTTTGAGTGCAGCAAATTGCAATGCTTCACTTATCTCGCCTTCTGTCATAGCACCATCGCCCATGGAACAAACCACAACGGGTAATTGCCCATCAACGTTTTTGACAAATTTATCGTGCTGGTATTTTTCTAAATATTGTAAACCCTGTGCCAAGCCTGTGGTAGGAATGGCTTGCATACCTGTAGCACTTGACTGGTGCACAATAGAAGGTCTTTTTCCATCTCTACTACTTGGATGACAATAATAAGAACGGCCGCCTGAGAAAATATCTTCTTTCTTAGCCAGCAATTGTAACATCATTTCGTAAGGAGTAAAACCAAGAGAAAGCATCATGCTATCGTCTCGGTAATAGGGACTGACCCAGTCGCAGGGCAGGAGCTGCATGCCCGTAGCAATCTGTATGGCTTCGTGCCCGCGGGACGTACTGTGAACATATTTGCAAACCGGTCGGTTGGCATCATATGTCTCAGACATCGCCTTGGCCGTAACCATCAGCTTGTAAGCGTCTGTTAATATATTAGTGGTCAGCATTTATTTCTTTTTCCAAAACCATCCATTTTATCGGATGGTCAGTTCAAACATTTTTTCCTTTTCTAGATATCCTTCCAAAACATCTCCTACCACGGTCTCTCCTACACCTGCTGGTGTACCTGTATAAATGAGGTCACCAATATTGAGTGAGAAATAGTTGGATATATTAGAGATGATCTGGCTAAAAGAGAAAATCATGTGTGTGGAATCGCCTTTTTGAACGGCTTCACCATTCTTGAGTAAGGAGAAATGAAGCGGATTTTCATACAAGTCAGCAGTCAAGTTAATCCACTTACCAAGGATGGCTGAATTGTCCCAAGCCTTGGCCTTCTCCCAGGGGAGTCCTTTCTTCTTCAGTTCTGCCTGTATATCCCTTGCTGTGAAATCTATTCCAAGGCTGAGTGCGTCTACATATTTTTCAGCTTGATCTTCTGTAATGTATTTTCCGTTTTTAGAGATGCGTAGCACAAGCTCCACCTCGTAGTGTAGTTCATTGCTGAATTCCGGATAATAAAAAGGCGTCTGTGGTTGCAACAAAGCAGACTTGGGTTTCATGAATATTACCGGTTCTTCGGGAACATCATTGCCCAACTCTTTAGCGTGCTCCGCATAGTTACGCCCTACGCAGAAAATTTTCATAGCTCCTGTTTTAAAATAATAACTAAATAATCGCTGTTGGATTCCCTAGACAGGGGTTCCGGGTACGGTGGATTACTTAAATCTTATTTACTCTTAGCTATAACTGCAAATAGGGCTTATTTATTATGTGAGGGATAAATTATATTAAGTGAAGGAAAGGTTATTCACTTGACTCATAGTCTTTTCTAGACCAATGGCGGCAAACATTTCAATGATTTCAACGCATTTGGCCGTTTTCTGGTTTACAATGCCTTGTTCGTTTGCCTCCCACTTGCCTAGTACAAAATCTACTTGGCGGCCCTTAGGGAAATTGTTACCAATGCCAAATCTAAGTTTTGGGTATTGATCCGTTCCTAAAATGAGTTGAATGTCTTTAAGCCCATTGTGACCAGCGTCAGAGCCGTTGCCGCGTAGGCGGATTTTTTCTAATGGAAGTGCTAGGTCATCAACAATGGTCAGGGTATTGGCAATTTCTACTTTTTCTTTGTCCATCCAATATTTAAACGCCCTACCGCTAAGATTCATATAGGTAGTGGGTTTGATGCATACAAAGGTCTTGCCCTTCCATTTTACCTCGGCCACATCGGCTAGCCGATCATTTTTAAAAAAGCCACCTTGCTTGATCACAAATTCGCTCACTACGTCAAAGCCAATATTATGGCGCGTATGCCGATACTCTTCACCAATATTGCCCAGACCAACTATCAAAAACTTACTCATGGGCTCAAAAATAGGTGATCTTACCACAATAAAAAACGCCCCCGAATTCGGAGGCGTTTCAAAGCTATTAAACAACCAATTATTTCTTCTTGGCGTCTTTGTCTGCAGTTGCTTCTTCTTGTTTCAGCTGACGAGTCATTACTACTGAAGCAATAGGAATACGTGGTGAGTTCAAGATCTCATAGTTCTCATCCTTCACGTCTTCAACGCGAATGTTACCATTCAATTCCAAAGTAGTGATATCCACTTCAATGGCTTCTTTTAAGTACTTAGGAAGGGTTTTAACTTTCAAGGATTTCATCTTGATCACTAATTTACCACCACCTTTCACACCTACTGATGTACCAACAAATTTCAGTGGTAGGGTTGCTATCACTTTTTTGTCTTCAACCAGTTCCAACAAATCAACGTGGATCAGAGAATCGCTGATCTTGTCAAATTGTAAGTCTTTTAAGATGCAAGTGTAAGTTTTGCCATCCACGGTTACATTGGCTAATTGGAATTCACCAGTGTACACCAAAGGCTTGAAAGCCTTTGCAGGAGCAAAGAAATTGATCTCCTGAGCACCCCCGTAAATTACAGCTGGCACGCATTCCTGAGAGCGAATTTGGCGGGCGGCTTTTTTGCCATGCTCGGTCCTCAGTTGTCCTTCGATTGTAATTGTGTTCATTTTTATAAATTTTTTGGACGGCAAAGGTAAGGAAACAAGGCCAGAAAAAAGGCTAGAATTTGAATCATTCTTAAAATAAATGAACCCGCTCTTTTCCGTGATGAAAAAGGAACGGGTTCAATGTTTTACGTATAACTATTAATTAACCTTTATTCTCCCTTCCCTTTAATTGAGAATGGATAAATAAACTGGTAATACTCTTGTTCTCGTAAGCATTGCGAATGGCAATAGCAAACAGATCGGCCACGGAAATGGCTTTGATTTTCCTGGATTCCTGTTTTAAAGGAATGGTATCACAAACCACCAACTCTTCTAAAACCGAATTTTCAATATTATCATAAGCCGCACCACTCAAAACTGGGTGGGTAATTAGGGCTCTCACACTGGTAGCACCTTTTTCCTTGAGAAGACCTGCCGCCTTGGCTAGGGTTCCGCCGGTATCACAGATATCGTCAATTAAAACAATGTCTTTGCCGGTTACGTCACCAATCACCACCATACTGGCAATCTCGTTGGCGCGCTTGCGATGTTTATCGCAGATGACCATGGGTGCATTGAAATAGCTTGCAATCTCACGCACACGGTTGGTAGAACCAACGTCCGGAGCGGCAAATGCCAGGTTATTCAATTTTAGTTGTTCTATATAAGGGATAAAGATGGCAGAACTGTCTAAGTGATCCACTGGAACGTCAAAGAAACCCTGAATCTGAGGTGCGTGCAGGTCCATGGTGATAATCCTGTCTGCTCCAGATGCTTCCAGCAAAGTAGCAATCAATTTGGCACCAATAGCCACACGGGGTTTGTCTTTTCTGTCTTGGCGGGCAAATCCATAATAAGGGATAACCGCAATTACTTTGTAAGCACTAGCACGCTTGGCAGCGTCAATCATTAGCAAAAGCTCCATCAGGTTGTCTGTTGGGGCAAATGTGCTTTGCACCAAGAAAACATAGTCTCCGCGAATACTTTCCAAGAAAATGGGCTGGAATTCGCCGTCACTAAACTTCTGGATATTGATTTTACCAATGGGGGCGCCAAAACGCTGTGCTATTTTTTCAGCTAACTTCTGAGAACCGTTACCTGAAAATATCTTTACATTAGGATTCATAGCTTGCTCGGGTAGTATTGCGCGAAGATAGAGATTCAAAAAGGAAATAGTATTTTGAAAGGACAATATATTTCAACATGCTAAAAAACGGAATCAAAACCTGGGCGGTAGATGACCAACCAAGGGAGAAATTACTGCTGAAAGGTGCGGAAACATTGAGTACCGCAGAGCTAATTGCCATCCTCATTAACAACGGTACAAGAACCCATTCTGCCCTTGATTTGGCAAAAGAATTAATGGGGCGTGTGCATAACCAATTGCCAGATTTAGCCAGACTTTCCGTAAGTGAAATGGTGAACCTAGGGATCTCTGGTATTGGAACACAAAAAGCCACTAGTATTTTGGCGGCACTAGAACTGGGCGTACGTAGAAATAGTACCCATACCAAACGTAAGGATATTCAGAAAAGCAGTGATATAGCGGATTGGCTCAAATCTGAGCTTGGTCATAAACCCATGGAAAGGTTTGTAGTAGTCTATCTAAATAGGGCCAATAAAATTATCCGTTGCGATACCATTAGCGAGGGAGGCATCACCGGAACGGTGGCGGATCCGCGCATTATTTTAAAGAAAGCATTGGACTATCATGCCGTGTCTTTGATCCTTTGTCATAACCATCCCAGTGGTAATTTAAAACCCAGCAAGGCCGATGAATTACTCACCAATAAAATCAAAACCGCCGCTGCATTTTTAGACATCCAAGTACTGGATCATATCATTGTTAGTGAAGAAGGATATTACAGTTTTGCAGACGAAGGGATGATGTAAATTAAGTGAAGAGATAAGAGTGAAGAGTGAAGAATGGAGGGTGATTTTGCTGGAATTGGAGTAAAATGATTATAGTAAAAAAGATTTTAGACTGCCCTATTTGTTAGTTGAAAATGCTGTTTTGCTGCCGCGATGTACTTTAATCACTTTTCACTTCCTTCTTCCCACTCTTCACTCTTATCTCTTATCTCTTCACTTCTTTGAGTTATGTGCAAAAAAAAACCTCGATCTTTTCAGATCGAGGTTCAATAAATATGGCAGCTACCTACTCTCCCGGCTTAACGCGAGTACCATCGGCCATGAGGGACTTAACTTCTCTGTTCGGAATGG
>JBEAPC010000342.1:0-13302 GCA_041164585.1 Bacteroidota bacterium | reverse complement strand
CTATTCTATTGATTTTTGGGATTCTAGTAGTGGGAATGGCTCCATTTTGGTTGATCAATTTGATTGGGCCAGGTACAGAGTTTATCATGAATAAATTGGCTGTAGTAGCCACTGGATTATAGGAACAAGGTTTAGTTAATTTGAAATTTGCGCTATGTTGAACGAATACTTTTTTGTACTGAAGGCTGAATGGATGCTAATAGCAATCATCTTTCTTTTACTGTTCCTTAAAGTTGGAACCAGTGATAGGAAGAATGAAACATTGTTATATGGAATCAACATTCTATTGTTGGTTAATTTGCTAGTGGGATTCTTCTCTAATCTAGAAGGAGGTCTATTCAGTGGTATGTTCCATAATGATGCTTTGTTGATTTTGGAGAAAAACATCCTGAACTTAGGTGTCTACCTGGTTTCATTAATAGCGTATCCTTGGCTAAAAAAACACGAACACGTTTTAGAGTTTTATATTTTGCTACTGACAACGCTCTTGGGAATGTTCTTTATGATTTCCAGTGGCAATCTCTTGTTGTTCTATTTAGGTCTAGAAATGTCTACCATTCCTTTAGCAGCTATTGCCAATTTTGATTTGGACAAACGAAAGTCATCTGAAGCAGCCATGAAAATGATTATTTCTTCTGCATTTTCATCTGCTTTGTTGTTGTTTGGTGTTTCCTTAATTTATGGTACTACTGGATCTTTGGTTTTTACAGAAATCACTCCTTTATTAAATGGTTCTCCGTTACAGTTATTAGCCTTTATTTTATTATTGGCTGGATTTAGTTTTAAAATGTCTGTTGTTCCATTTCATTTGTGGACAGCTGATGTTTATGAAGGTGCGCCTGTTGCAGTGACTGCTTATTTGTCTGTGATTTCAAAATCTGCTATTCTGTTTATTTTCTTGCAAGTGCTCTATGTGGTGTTCAAACCCATGACTACAGAATGGTATTTCATGTTATTCTTCCTAAGTCTTTTAACCATTCTACTGGGTAACTTATTTGCCATGAGGCAAAACAATTTAAAACGATTCTTGGCTTTTTCTTCTATTGCACAAGTTGGATTTATACTATTAGGTTTATCAGCTGGTTCCAAAACAGGAATGGCTTCTGTGATTTATTTTTTACTAATTTATCTCTTTTCCAACCTAGCTGCATTTGGGGTGATAGGTTTGGTATCAGCCATCACAGGTAAGGAAAGTATTGACGATTTTAAAGGGTTTTACAAAACCAATCCCTTTCTTTCCTGGGTCTTAGCCATTGCTTTATTCTCTTTGGCTGGGGTTCCACCTACCGCTGGTTTCTTTGGTAAATTCTTTTTGATTATGGCTGGGGCTGAAAAGGGTAATTATGTATGGGTGATTTTTGCGGCATTGAATATGATCATTTCTTTCTATTATTATTTAAAAGTGGTGAAAGCCATTTTCATGGATCAAAATGACCAACCAATAGAAAAATTGACCGTTCCTGCTTTACCAAAATTGGCATTTGTAATTTGTTTATCGGGTATGGTGTTAACAGGTATTCTTAGTTGGATTTATGAGTATATCCATACTCTAAGTAATTTCTAAATCTTCTTTCAAATTTTAATTATGGCTATTAACTCAAATCATATTTCAGAAGACCTTGATGGCATTAAATGTGTCATTGTGGAGAAGAATGTAAGTCCTGAAAGGGTGGCATTTTTAAAGCCCTTATTGGAGTATAATTATTTGACAGTTGTGGTAGTTCCTAGCCCGCCTGCTAAAGTGGCGGCGCCTGCTGCGGCTCCTGTTTCAGAAGATGGAACTCCGGCTCCAGCACCTCCGGCACCCGAGACTTTTACGGTTGGGGTAACGAATATGCTGTTTAATACAACTAATGCTATTTATGGAAGGTTATTGAGTACTCCTGATGGGCACGTGGTTACGGCTGCTTATTGGCAACAGAGGGAGAGCGTTTCGCATGATGAAGTGCCTTATTACGAGAGGAAGTGAGATGATTAACTATTGATCATGATTTTTGACCTCGGCTGGGCCGAGTTTTGATTTTTCTGGGGTGGGGTGATTTGTGTTTTGATCGTGCTTTTTGACCTCGGCTGGGCCGAGGTTTGATTTTTCTGGAGGGGATGAATTACCTTTTTGTCGTGCTTTTCTGACCTCGGCTGTAGGCCGAGGTTTGATTTATTAAATGTAATTAATTCCCATTTTATTCATGTTTTTTGGACTTCGGCGGAGCCGAAGTTTGATTTTATAAAAAGAATACAATTTTCGTACTGTTGTTATTTTTTGACCTTGGCTGTGCCAAGGTTTTATTAATACATTTTGAATTAGAAGTGATTTTCTTTTAGGGGATCTTTTTTTGACCTCGGCTGGTGCCGAGATTTTGTTTTTACATCTTGGTTTTGACTTGATATTCCATATGGAGATATTGGTTTGACCTCGGCTGGTGCCGAGGTTTTTTATTACATATTCCTATAGACCTGATTGTCTTATTGGAGATATTTGACGGGATTAGTGTCCCACTGATCCCGTTTGGAGGGGGTCCTGCATAAAAAATAAAAGGCCTGGCCTGTCGGCCTGGTTTTTTATTCCCTTCGCTTTAATCGAGCGAGCTCGTTAAAGCTGCGGAAATAAAAAAGCCCAGCAAAGCTGGGCCTTTTATTTTTTTTGCGGAGAGTTAGGGATTCGAACCCCAGGACCTGTTACAGTCAACAGTTTTCAAGACTGCCGCAATCGACCGCTCTGCCAACTCTCCGGGTGCAAAATAATAGCCTGCGGCTTGATATTCCAAAAAAACTATGCAATTAGTAACAGAAAAGATGCCGGTATTCTTCTATAAATCAATTACAGAAAGGGTTTCAGGAGAATAGAATTATTGAAAAAAACTCTAGAAACCAACTGATAACTGTTTAAAAATCAGCCTATTCAACGAATCAAGAGAATGGAGCCAGAAACTGGGGCGTATCCATTGTTTAATTCTATCATGTAATAATAGGTGCCAATAGGCAGTGATTGACCATTTCTTTTACCATCCCACCCTGTGGAACTGGATTTTTGTTTGAAGAGCGGTTGACCATACCTATTAAAAATACTAACAATGGCGTCTGGGTAGGTTTCTAGCCCACGAACTTTCCATAGATCATTGATGCCATCGCCGTTAGGAGAAAAAGCATTGGGTATGATTAATTCTTGAAACACGTTAACCAGAACCGTGTCTGAATAGTTGCCACATCCATAGGAAGATAATCCTGTAAGTATGTATTGGGTACTTTGAGTGGGTTGCACACTGGGATTGATGGAGCTTGGATTGAGCATGGCAATAGTAGGCGTCCAATTGAAACTGCTATAATTTCCTGATATGATTCCATCCAATTGAATGGTTTCTCCAGAGGCAATGCTTTTGTCTTTTCCTGCATTGACCAAGGGCTTTTTCCAAACCTGTACTTCTATCCTACCAGAATCTCTACAAGCGTATTGGTTTTGAACCTTTACCGTATAAGTGATGGTATCTGTTGGATTAGCAATGGGATTGGCAATATTTGCATTGGAAAGTCCTGTACTGGGACTCCATTGATAGCTGGTACCACCATTAGCAGATAAACTCACACCAACACCCTCACAAGTTGTAACAGATAAGGGCAATTGTAAATTCACACCAGGATTGACTATTACATGTATGCTGTCATATCCCACACAACCAGCATCTGTAGTAATTCTAACTTTATAATATCCCGAATCTTGGAATTTAACTTTACTAACTATGGCATTACTGCTAATGTCTTGGTATTGATTGGGTCCAGTCCATAAATATTGATAGGCTGTTCCCAAGGGGGCATCCAAACTCACATTGATGCCAGTACAAGCCATGACTTCATCAACAGCTAATTGAGGTGCAATGGGATTGATATTTAATAGAATGGGTTCAGAAGCCAATCTACAAGCAGCTGAATTAAAATTACCTGTTTCGGCAACCATAATTCGATACTGATATCCCCCACCAGCACTAGGTTTGCGGGTATATTGAAGCCCTGTTTCACCTACAATATCTTTCCAAGTTTTTCCTGAATCCAAACTTTCCTGCCATTGCATTTGAGCATTGTTCAATCCTGTAATGGATGCTACCAAACTTAAATCTGTTTGAAGGTTTTGACAGATATCAACCAAATAATTGGCTTGACCATTAACCGTTGTTGCTACTGTTGCGGCACCACCGGGTCTAAGGGTAATATCGTCTAAGGCAAAATCATTGCCACATCCCCCAGCAGCATTATTGATTATTTTCAAGACAACTGCTGTATTACCAATTGGTGTTAAAAAGCAAGTACCCGCCTGTACCCATTTACGCGTATCTTTTTCAGTAGGAATATCGCCACTAGACTGTTCTTTTAATAATACCCCATTGACAGTTTCAATTCTAAAAATCAGATTGGGTTTTATACTATTAAATCCACAGGAACTATCTTTTACAGCATTCATGATCCAAGCTGCAAATTCATAATTGGTATTCCCACATAAACCAGTGGCAGTATCCTGATAAACAACTTTACCTGGTATATCTGCATTCACCATCATAAAATAGCCCAGTGATTCTGCAACAGAGGTGGTGCCAGTATGATCTCCTGCTAAGGGCGAGTACCAAATGGTGGGAGAACAACCAAAGAAAAAAGTGGCTAAACTAAATTGCCCATCTCTTACGCAGGGCGATCCACTATAAGTTAAACCTGTTTTACTTGATGGTGGAATGATGGGGCCTGTTGGGCCTCTTCCAAAAGTCATTTTCAAAACAGGGTCTCCCAAACTACCGCCACATACCTGTGCGTGCACAGGCATATATAAAAAACATGATCCAATGGCAAGTAGGATTATTCGTAACATGGTATAATTGATCAGAAATATAAGCCTAAAACCTGATTTGTTTCTAGAATTCAGCCTAAACAATGGGAATGCAAAGAGATGGTTGTAATAGTATCAACCTATTTAACGGGTTCTTCAATTTTCTCAACGGCAATCAAATCAGCCATATCCACATTCATGGGTAGAAGTCCAATTTGTACAATGGCCCTTTTACCCCTGATCTCTTTTACTTCTCCAACTTGATAATTCTTTTTGGATTTAACCAAGGCCCCAACCACAATATCAGAATGCGTCTCTTTGAATTTGGCATCGGTTTTCTTGGCCAATTTATTTACTACAATGGTTTCCTTTTGCTTAAACAACAGGTTCTGCAAGTGCTTGACCACTTCTTGTTTGTTATCCGTTTTTTTCCAATCAAGCACAATTTGCTTGAGTTTTCTTTCCATGTCTTTGAGATAGACAATTCTATCTTCGGTAATCCTATTCTGCTGTTTGAGCAATTCTACTTGTTGTAAGTGCTTCTCTTTGTCTAACACTTTTTCCATTTCTTTTTTCAATTGCTCATTCTCACGCAAAAGTTTATTAAGCTGTTTCTTTTCCTTGTCTAAGTGTTGTAAGTCTTGTTCCGTTCTATTGAGTAATCTATCCAACTTAAAATGGTCTTCGTCTACCAACTGTCTAGCTCTTTGAATAAGTTTGGTAGATAGTCCAATTCTTTCAGCAATGGCAAAAGTATATGAGCTACCGGGCTTCCCAACAATTAACCGATACATGGGCATCAGGTTAACTTCATCAAATTGCATGGCAGCGTTTAAAATACCCGGAGTGTGGTTGGCCATGACTTTCAAATTCAAATAGTGTGTAGTAACTACCCCAAAAGAATGTTTCTTACACAGTTCTTCCATTATCACTTCCGCAAATGCCCCACCTAAATTAGGATCACTACCACTACCCAATTCATCAATAAAAAATAGGGTTTTACCATTGGCTACTTCCATGAAATATTTCATGTGCATCAAATGGCTACTATAGGTACTCAATTCAAATTCAATACTCTGTGTATCACCAATATGAATAAATAGTTGTTTAAAGATCCCCATTGTAGATACCGCACTCACCGGAACCAATAAGCCACTTTGCAACATCAATTGGTTTAAACCAATGGTTTTCATGGTTACTGTTTTACCACCAGCATTGGGTCCACTAATAACCAAGATTCTGTTCTTATCATCTAGTGTAAGTGTTACTGGAATAGTCTTTTTACCCGATATTTTGTAATATAGGTACAACAAAGGATGATAGGCGTCTACTAAATGAATATGCGCACGATCTACCAAATTGGGCAGCTGGGCATTCATATCCAATGCCAATCGGGCTTTAGCCCTGATAAAATCATATTCTCCAGCAACAGATAAATAAGAACTTAACAAAGGAGCATATACTTGCATTCTGGCTGTTAATGCTCGCAGAATTTTCTGTACCTCCTTTATTTCTTCGTGCTCCAAAGAAAACACATCATTGTTTAATTCAATGGTTTCTTCGGGTTCAATAAAAGCTGTTTTTCTACTATCGCTCTCTCCGTGTAAAATCCCTTTTACTTGACGTTTGTGTTCAGAGAATACCGCCACTACCCTTCTTCCATTGCTAAAGCTTTCATCAATGTCTGCCGTATAACCTGCTTTTGCCAATTTGGCAATCACTTTTTCAAACATTCTACGCAACTCATTCCTTTTCCTAAAAAGACTCATTCGAATCTTTTGAAGGTCTTCAGATGCATTGTCTTTGACAGTTCCATTTTCATCCAACACTTCATCAATCAAAACCAGAATCTGCTTCTCGTAATAAGTTCCTTCAATAACTTTGGCCAAATAGGGAAATGCCAACCTTCGCTCATTATCAAACCATCTAAAAATGGTGGCTGTATTTTCTGTTAATCTTCTAATTGGCATCCATTGGTCGCCCACCAACATGGCACCAGGAATACCCAATAATTTCAAATCTTTTTGTAGGTTCAAGCTAAAATCATTGGGAAAATACTGCTGCTGTAAAGCAATATTTTTATACTCATATGACTGTTGTAATTCTAATTCTATAAAGTCTTTGCGGGTATGTATTCTTAAACTATCTGCTTTCAGCTTTGCATGATCTGTATTACAATGCGCTTTCAACAAAGCTTTCACTTTGTCAAACTCCAATTGAACTAAGGCTGAATCTGGGTATAAACGCATGTTTTCCTGCTAATTTTTGGCAAAGTTAAGCCCAGACACCGTAAAAAATCACAGCTATTGGCTTTGTGGATATTTGACTAATCAAGGGAAGCATTATTTTGGAAGCGTACAAACAAAACAATTTGCGTCATTATTTACCTGATAAGACAATTGTCCTTTGTGTAACTGAATAATCTTGTAAGCAAGGACTAAACCAAGTCCAAATCCCCTTTTACCTTCTGTATTAGAAGACCTAAAAAATGCAGTAAACAACCTTTCTCTATCTGCTTCTGGTATTAATGAGCCTTGGTTTTGTATTCTGATGCTTATTGATTTACTATCAAATCCAATATCAATTAATACTGGATTCCCAACTCCATATTTACATGCATTTTCTAATAATCCCAATATAGCCGTAGTAAGTAAACTAGGATTCCCCTTAAATAGTAAGTCTTCTTCCTGTTCTGGAAAATTAGCATAGTTTAAAACCAATTTTGCTTCTGGATGCACTTGGGCAATTTGATCCATGCAGTCATCCAATAATTCATTAAGATAAATGGTTTCCAGTACTGCTGGTTGAATGGCTTGCCCTGATCTAAATAACAGCAATAATTGCTGCAATAATTTGGATAATCTGTCATGATCTTCTTGCAAAGACAAAAGCAGATCCTTATAATATTGAGGGCTTCTATCTTGTTGCAAAGCCAAATCAATTTGATTGGTCAGCGCCGCTAAAGGTGTTCTTAATTCATGTGAAGCGTGTTGAATAAACTGTTTTTGTTGGCTAAAAGCTTCTTGCAACCTAAGTAACATCTGGTTAAAACTAATGGCCAATTCTTTGATTTCGTCCTTGGTATTTGTTTCCTCAATGTAAATACTTGTCTGCAGTTGCTCATCATTCACAGCTTCTACTTGCTTATTGAGTATGGTTAATGGTTTTAATACTTGCTTGGCTAATAAATAGGCACTAAAAGCAACTATTACAATAATTGCTAAAATGCCAATCAATAAAATTTTTAATAAAGCTTGTAATGCCTCTAATCCTTCTTGGTCCTTACCCGCAGATATCACCAATCGGTTTTTACCTTGAACTGTTGTAAGCAAACCAATGGCCTCGTGTTGATCTATGTTAAAGACTAAGAAATGTTGTTGACGAATAGAATCTAGTAATCCGGCACTTGGTTGCCAATCTAGGTCATCAATACTACTATAGACAATCCTGTTTAATGAATCTAAGATCCATACCTTTTCGTCCCTAATTTGGTCAATAGTGTTTTTGTCTATTAATTTTAATAGGGCACTATCTACTTCTTTCACTTCATCTAACAACTTTACCGTGTTGATGGCTTTTTCTTTGAGTCTTTGTTGAAAGAGCTTCTGTTCTGCTTGTTTAAATTCCAAATAAATAAAACTACAGAGCACAAGCATCAACAGAGATACTACTGCTACAATCCAGAGTGCCGTTCTAGTTTTAATGGTCATGATTCTTCTTTCAAATAATAGCCAAATCCAGTTCTAGTATGTATCAACTTTGAGGTATGTTGTTTGTCTATTTTATTTCTAAGAAAATTAATATAGACTTCAACCGTATTAGTTCCGGTATCAAAGTCTAGGGCCCAAACCTTTTCTGCCAAATCGGCTTTTGACAAAACCCTTCCCCTAGCTTTTGCTAAGGCTTCTAATAAGAGAAATTCTTTTTGGGTAAGCTTGATGAGTTTTCCAGCTCGCCTTACTGATTTGGCATCGAAATCTAAGACAAGGTCACCAATTTCCATGATATTTTGGGGCTGGTCAACACCTGAGGATCGTTTTACAATAACATGTATCCTAGCCAACAGCTCCTGTAAATGAAAGGGTTTTACCAAATAGTCATCGGCCCCAACACTAAAGCCTTCCATTTTGTCTTCTAATTCACCCAAAGCTGTTAATAAAATAATGGGCACTTTTTTATTTCTGTTTCGGAATTGTTTGCACAAATCCAATCCATTTTTATGAGGCAGATTGATATCTAAAATGATACAGTCAAAACTATCCCTATCAAAATACTTTTCCGCCATTTTACCGTCAAAAGCAACAGTAACTTCCATTCCCTGTTCTTCCAATCCTGTCTTAACAGCATTGGCTACTTTGGGCTCATCTTCGGCCAACAATAGTTTCATGAAAATAAATTAATGTTCACTTGAAACAGCTAAGGAATCAAGGAAAAAGTTTCACCAAACAATACACCATAAAAAATAATTGCACAAAACCTTGCAAAATCAATAATTGAAAAGTGGCTGCGGTAGCTTCTAACCAATGACGCTGTGTGGGCAATCCTTGAAATGTATCTTGATTAACAATGAAATTAGGCGTACTAAGTTGATAAGTAAATAAAACGGCTATTAACAAACAAAGTGAAATAATGATATGGCCATGCATGATCCTTGAATCCCCAATAGACTCTTGGTTCAAAAACAAATGAAATAAAAAAGGTAAAATCAATAAAATCCAGTTGAATACTACCACATTTTGAAACTTAAACGTAAAATAAGTTTCTTGGTAGCGACTGTCTAAATCGGCGGTATTGGAAAATAGCATAATGGACACATAGGCCACCAATGGCACCAACATTAACAGATTTTCCAATCTGAGAATAGATGGCTTGGGATATTCCAATTGTAATTGCATAGGTTTACGCAGGAAAAAAAGTCCTGAACGTAAAATTAGCACTTTTAGTATAATTGTTGAAAAAATATAAAAAATAGCAAGATTGTTAAAACTTTCTTTGCAAACATCTGTTTTATAATAGGTTACGTATCTATACAAAATTCAAAATATGTTCAAAATCAGCATGTTAACCCTTGCCCTTACCGGTGTATTCTTGGTTTCTTGTGCACAAACACCTTCAAAATTGTCTAAAATGAATCAATCTCCCATTCCTCCAGACGTAAAAACTGATACCGCAACATTTGGCGAAGGATGCTTTTGGTGTACCGAAGCTTTTTTTCAAAGACTCAATGGCGTTTATAAAGTTATCTCTGGTTATGGAGGTGGTTTTGTAGAAAATCCCACATATGAACAGGTTTGTGACAAGAATACAGGGCATGTAGAACTTTGTCAAATTATTTATGACCCAGCTGTTATTAGTTATGACGAATTGCTAGAAGTGTTTTGGAAAACCCATGATCCTACCACTATAGACAGACAGGGTAATGATGCAGGCCCCCAATATAGGTCTGTAATTTTTTACCAAAACCAAGCGGAAAAAGAAAAGGCAGAATCCTATAAAAAGGCTTTAGACAAATCAGGCGCTTGGTCTAGCCCAATTGTTACAGGCATAGAAGCCTTTAAGAACTTCTATCCGGCAGAAAATTATCACCAGAATTACTATAACGATAATCAAAATCAGGGCTATTGCCGATTTGTGATTCAACCCAAGCTGGAAAAATTTGAAAAAGTATTCAAGAATAAGCTGAAAAAACAATAGAATCTGGTAAGGCGCAATCCGTATTTTTATGGAATGAACCTGAATTCAATATTTTTTGCTTTCCTATTATTGGGAACCAACTCAGTTTTTGCCCAAGTTGAGAAAAAACCAATAGTATTTAGCCATGCTGATACTTTAAGAGGGTCTATCACTCCTGAACGCGCATGGTGGAATCTATTGCACTATGATTTGCAAGTAACACCTGATTTAAATACAAAGACCCTTTCGGGCCAGGTGGATATGCAATTTCAAGTATTGCAAAAGGGCAAAAAAATGCAAATTGATTTACAACAACCATTGATATTGGACAGTGTTTTATGGAATCAGGAATCACTTTCATTTGAAAGAGATGGTAATGCTTTTCTTATAGCTTTTAAGAAAGACCTTAAAAAAGGAACAAAACATCAGATTACCATGTATTACCATGGCAAGCCAAGGGAAGCAAGAAATCCACCATGGGATGGAGGTGTTACTTGGACAAAAGATGCTGTAGGAAATGCATTTGTGAGTACCAGTTGCCAAGGTTTGGGAGCCTCTGTATGGTGGCCATGCAAAGACCATCAATATGATGAACCAGAACAAGGCGTAACGGTTACCGTTACCACCCCTGACACATTAATGGATGTATCCAATGGCAGACTTGAAGGGGTTCATGCCAATGAACAAGCACATACCAAAACTTGGAAATGGGTGGTTAAAAACCCCATCAACAATTATAGCCTTTCTATGAATATTGGCAAATACGAACATTTCTCTGACACTTTACAGGGAGAAGCTGGCGTATTGGATTTAAATTTTTACCCTTTAAGCTGTCACGTTGCAGAAGCCAAAATTCAATTTCAACAAGTCAAACCAATGATTCATTGCTTTGAATACTGGTTGGGAAAATATCCTTTCTATGAAGACGGTTACAAATTATTAGAAGTGCCTTATTTAGGCATGGAACACCAAAGCGCCGTAACCTATGGTAATAAGTTTAAGAATGGTTACTTGGGTAGAGACCTATCTGGAACTGGCTGGGGATTAAAATGGGATTTTATCATTATTCATGAAAGTGGGCACGAATGGTTTGGCAATAATATCACTACCAAAGACATTGCAGATATGTGGGTACACGAAGGTTTTACCAATTATACGGAAACCCTATTTACACAATGGCTTAGTGGCAAGCAAGCTGCTTATGAATACAATTTTGGTATCAGAAAAAATATCAGCAACAGAGAGCCCATTATAGGTGTGTATAATGTTCAAAACCAAGGCGGTAATGATATGTATTATAAGGGATCAAATATGATTCAGACCATCCGTAATAGCATGAATAATGATGAGCAGTTTAGACTCATGCTCAGACAACTCAATCAAGAATTCTACCATCAAACGGTAACCACTTTAGACGTTCAGCATCTGATGGAAAAATATGCGGGGTATCCCTTACAACCAGTATTTGATCAATACTTGCGCAAAACAGAGATCCCCGTTTTAGAATTACAATTTAGTAAAGACCAAAAAAAGGTCAACTATAGATGGAGTAATTGTATTGCCCAGTTTAATCTACCATTATTTGTAAAAACAGATAAGGCAGATTTGAAAATGGAACCCATTGTAGGAACCTGGAAAACCATGGATTTATTAGAAGAACATAAGGCATTTTTGAATCCAGCAGCTATAGAATTCAAATACTATATCAAGGTTAGAGAACTCCCCGCAAATTAGTATGGGAAGTATTAGAAGACAAACCATTCAGTCTAGCATCTTGGTGTATATCGGTTTTTTTATCGGTGCCATCAATCTGTATTATTATACCAGAATTGGTAATGGTGCTTTTACCCCTGAACAATTTGGACTGACTAGAATCTTTTTTGATTTTTCACAAAACATGTATGCTTTTGGAAGTTTGGGAATCATACCTGTGATTTACAAATTCTATCCTTATTATAAAGACAATTTAGAAGCACATGAAATTGATTTAATGACCTGGGCTCTAGCCGTATCTTTTATAGGATTTCTATTGGTATTATTGGCTGGCTATTGGTTTCAACCCTTTTTTGTACAACACTTTTCAAAGGGATCAAAGCTCATTGTTGATTACTATTATTGGATGTTTCCCTTTGCCATGGGCATGCTTTTATTTTCCGTGATGGAAGGTTTTTGTTGGGCCTTACAGAAAACGGTCATGTCCAATTTTTTAAAAGAAACTGGATTAAGGATCCTAACCTTAATCATAGTGCTATTGTATTATTTTAGGTATATCAGTTTTGATCAATTCATTCACTGTTTTGCTTTTTTATATTTGGCCATTTTTGCCATAGTAGCTTGGGTTTTATATCGTTCTAAAAAACTTCATTTCCCACTAAAAGTCAGTAGGGTTACCAAAAAGTTTAAGTTGAAAATGTTCTCTATGCAGGCATTGATTTTTGGGGGTACTTGTATTGCTTCTTTAGCCGCTACCATTGATAGTTTTATCATTGCCAAATTTCAGGGCTTAGCCGTAGTAGCCGTTTTTGGTGTTGCCCAGTATGCGGCCAATTTAATTCAGGTTCCACAAAGAAGCATTCAATCTGTTTCTGCAGGCGTATTGTCAAGAGCTTGGAAAGACAAAAACATGCCAGAAATCAAACGCATCTATCAGCGGTCTTGTATTAATTTATTGCTGATTGCATTATTCTTATTTGGCAATATTTGGTTGAATATCCAACCTGCATTAGAAGCATTGAATATTCAGAAAACCTATGAATCTGGTCTTGCTGTAGTATTTATTCTAGGGATGGTTAGAATTATTGATGCGGGTACCGGACTCAATA
>JBEAPC010000341.1:0-4840 GCA_041164585.1 Bacteroidota bacterium | reverse complement strand
TGCTGGGTAACTGATAGGGTTTCTTGGGTCTTGGTAGGTCATAAAATTCAGTGGACCTTTCCAATACTTTTTCAAAATAGAATTTAATGGCATTGACCGTGGTATGTATTTTGGTTTCGGAACAGCCTTGTTTTTCCAAGAGCCATAATAGATAACTCAAGACTTGGGGTTTAGTTAAATTACTCACAGATTGTTTGCCCAAGAGCCGCAAGAGTAAATGAAATTCTGTGCAATAATTCCGAATATTATTGGGGTTAGATTTTTAGACAGTTCTTTTATGATCATACTATTGTTTTCTCACACAAGATGTTAGAAAAAAAGGGAGTAGAGAAGAGGTCTAAAATATATTTAGTATCAAGCTTAAAAACAAAAACGCCCCGGAAAATTCCAAGGGCGCTAGTATCACTCAAACTAATTCAATCAATTATTCGGCTTCTGCCATTACTTCTGTTACTTCAGGAATCATGCGCTTCATCATTCCTTCAATTCCCGCTTTTAGGGTAACCATGGAAGAAGGGCAACCGCTGCAAGATCCTTGCAACATTAGGTTCACCACACCGTCTTTATAACTGCGGAACTGAATAGCACCACCATCCATTTCAACGGCTGGTTTTACATAGTTCTCCAACAATTCTTTTACCCGTTTTACAATATCATCGTCATCCGCACTTACGGTATTGCTAGCTTCTTGTTTGGTTTTTGAAACCTCATCGTCATTCACTACAACACCACCGTTTTCCAAATACTCTTTCAAGAAAGTCTTGATAGAAGGAATTACGTCTTGCCAATCATCCGTATCTGGGGTCTTGGTGAGGGTAATAAAATTGCTGGCAATAAACACAGATTTGATAAAAGGAAAACCAAACAGTTCTTTTGCCAAAGGCGATGGTCCTGCCAATGTTTCATCAGCAAAATCAATACTTTTTCCAGGATACAATAATTTGTTGGCCACAAATTTCATGGTCTCTGGATTGGGTGTCATCTCAGTATAGATGCTGATCACTGGGTTGCCTGTTTTAATCATAAGAAAAATTTTATGCGTGGGTAACGAATGCAAATTTAAACAAAAGCGGGCTGGGAAGGTTCATTCCAAAGGGCTAAGCCAGCCAGAAGCCCCTTTTTTTCGGATATCGAAAGCCAATTAACATAGATTTTAACCCTATCTGGGGCCAAGGTCAATATTTGGCCGGATTTTTCGTTCTATACCAGTACATGAAACAAATGCGCATACCTCTAATAGTTTTGGTCATACTAATGACCTGTGCCGCCGTTTCTGCGCAAACGGGTGGCAAGCCTTTTGGCATCAATATCTGCGGTGCTGAATTTGAAGAAAAAACCATTCCTGGGGTCATGGGCAAGGACTATATCTACCCCCCTGATGCCGATATTGAATATTTCTACCAACAAGGCATGCAACTCTTGACCGTTCCTTTTAAATGGGAGCGGGTGCAACAAACACCGGGTGGACCACTGGACCGAGCCAATGTAGACGAAATGCGCCGCGTAATCCAATACTGTTCAGACCGGAATATTCGGGTAGTCTTGAGCATGCACAATTTTGGCCGATACGTGATTGGCAATACCGAACATATTCTGGGAAGTCCCACTGTACCGCGAAAAATGCTGGGTGATTTCTGGTCAAAACTGGCTCAAGAATTTAGTGACTTACGCAACGTATTTGGTTATGAGATCATGACCGAGCCCCATGATATGGGAGAATACGATTGGTTTACCACTGCCCAAACTACCATCAATATGTTGCGGCAGGTAGACAAAAAAGCCATCATTATTATTTCGGGAGACAATTATGCCAATGCAGAAAAATGGCGCCAATACAGTGACAACCTCAAAGACCTAGTAGATCCCAATGACAACCTGATGTATGACGCGCACTGTTATTTTGACAAAAATTATTCAGGTAGGTACAAAGAAAGTTATGATAGTAGTTTGGCCGATCAATACACGGGGGTTAGAAGAATCATGCCCTTTGTGCGCTGGCTCAAAGACCATAACAAACGCGGCTATGTGGGCGAGTATGGGGTACCTGATAATGACCTTAGATGGTTAACCGTCTTGGATAATTTTTTGAAATACCTAAGCGATAACAATGTGAACGGTTGCTACTGGGCCGCTGGTTCTAGGTGGAACAAATATCCACTCTCTGTTCAGCCCTTTGTTCAAGAAGAGCGGCCACAAATGGAAGTGCTATTACGCTATAAAAGAACCGCACCCAATAACAACGCTACATTTGATTTTCTCTTGCCAGAAACCTATTTGTTCCTGCCCAATTCCACATTATTACCCAAGGAAAAAGGCGGCGTTTTTGCCCCCGCATCTGTAGAAAGCAAGATCAAGGTGAAGAACTAGCCTGCGGCGATATCTTCCAACCATCATTCTATTTTATTCCGGTACTATGCGCAGCTTGGCATAGTTGAGCATGATCTTCTTTTCACCATTGGTGGCAAAGTTGATGGTAGCAATGGGATTATGTACAGAGCCTTCTACTTTAGCTACAACACCAAATCCAAATTTTAAATGTTCTACTTTTTGACCGGCTTGTAAACCACTGGTATCACTGGCTACAAAATCGCCGGAAGGCTGGTGTTCCACTACTTTACTCACTGGTGGAACAACGGGTAAGTATTCTGGTTTGCCCTTGGGTGCGTCCGGTTTTCTGGCTGGAGGTGCACCGTATTTTTTCTCGGCGCCGGCGGCTGAATTACTATTGCCAAATCCGCGTTGCATTCTTTCAAAACCACTACCCCATTGGCTGGATGAATTGTTTCTGGCCCCACCACCTGCATAGCTCTTGTCTATATAGGCTTCGGGCATTTCTTCAATAAAACGGCTGGGCTCATTTTGTACCAGCTGACCAAAACGATATCGAGAGTTGGCATAGGTTAACCAAAGATGTTGTTTGGCCCTAGTAATGGCCACATAGAACAACCTGCGTTCTTCTTCCAATTCTTCGCGGGTATTAATGGCCATGGCATTGGGGAACAAAGTTTCTTCAATCCCTCCCACAAATACACAACTAAATTCCAAACCCTTTGCCGCGTGAATGGTCATCAATTTTACCACATCGGTTTCTTGTTTGTTATCATCGGCATCCGTAACCAAGGTAATCTGTTGTAAGTATGCGCCCATGCTCTTGCTTCCCACTTCGCCATCTTCATTGTCAGGACTCTCGGTCCACTCTTTAATGGAGTTCAACAACTCTTGCACGTTTTCATATCGCGCCAGCCCTTCTGTGGTTTTATCTGCAAACAATTCTTTAACCAGATTGGTATGCTTACCCACTTGCACTGCTACGTCATAAGCATTCTTATCCGTGAGCAGACTTTGGAAATAGCGAATCATGGTCACAAAATTCTGCAGGGCTTCTAATGTACCACCCTTGAATCCAAACTCTCCTGCGCGAGACACCACATCATACATGCTGATCTCGTTTTCATTGGCAGCAGTAATCAATTTTTCAATACTGGTTTTACCAACTCCGCGGGCAGGATAGTTGATGATTCTTTTCAACGCTTCTTCATCACGGGTATTCACCATAATGCGTAAGTAAGCCAAGAAATCCTTGATCTCTTTGCGTTGATAGAAACTAGTACCCCCATAAATTCTATAGGCTATGCCCATGCGGCGCAGACTTTCTTCATAAGCCCGGCTCTGTGCATTGGTTCTATATAAAATGGCAAAATCTTGGTTGTAAAAATGGTTGCGTAGTTTTTGTTCCTGAATGGTATCGGCTACAAATTTGCCCTCGTCATTATCCGTCATGGTGCGCACCAATCTGATCTTTTCACCCTCGTTATTATCCGTCCAGAGGTTCTTAGGTATCTGACCTTGATTGATCTTGATCACTTCATTGGCCACATGAATAATATTCTTGCTGCTTCTATAGTTCTGTTCCAGCTTTACCACTTTAACATCGTCATAGTCTTTTTGAAACTGGAGAATGTTTTCAATGGTAGCTCCGCGGAAACTATAAATGCTCTGGGCGTCATCACCCACTACGCAGATATTCTCATGGGCTGCAGCCAATAGCTTGGTAATCTGGTACTGTACCGCGTTGGTATCTTGGTACTCATCTATCAGGATATACTTGAACTTGTGCTGGTATTTGTGCAAGGCATCAGGAAAACTATTTAAGAGCTCGTGCATTTTCAGCAACAAGTCATCAAAATCCATGGCCCCGTTTTTAGCACAGCGGTTGGCATAGGCCATATAGATCTGTGAAATGGCCTGACGGTTGGCCCGCATGTCTTCCTGTTGTATATAATAGTCATTGGCGTATTCAGCCGGACCCACCAAGGCATTCTTGGCCTGAGAAATCCGGTTGCCCACCACATTGGCTTTATAGTGTTTGTCATCCAGGTTTAGCTCGTTGACCACAGCCTTGATCACTGAACGGCTATCGTCTGTATCATAGATGGTAAAATTGCTGGGGTAGCCCATTCTATAGGCTTCACCCCTCAAAATGCGGGCAAAAACGCTGTGGAAAGTGCCAATATAAAGGTTACGGGCCTCAGAATTACCCAGGATCTTCTCAATTCTTTCCTTCATTTCTGCCGCCGCCTTATTGGTAAATGTCAGCGCCAAAATATTAAATGCGTCTACACCACTAGCCATTAAGTGGGCAATTCTGGTGGTCAACACCTTGGTTTTGCCAGATCCAGCACCCGCAACAATCATGATGGGACCCTTTACATGCGTCACTGCTTCATATTGCGGTTCATTCAACCCCTTGAGATACTCTTGCATGGCTGCAAGATAAATAGATGCCCGCTTGAAAAAGCCTATGTGGAAATCAATTCGTTAAATCGAGGCTAAGATTCCC
>JBEAPC010000340.1:0-8303 GCA_041164585.1 Bacteroidota bacterium | reverse complement strand
TGCAACTTTAGCCAAGATAGAAACTATGGCCAAGGCCGATCCTAAAAGAATGGTGAGAGCTGACGCAATAGATTTACTATCTAAACAAAAGAACAATGCTTATGCAGACTTATTTACTGCTGCTACAAAAGATTCCTCTTACACTGTTGCTGGTGCTGGATTAGAAGCATTGTCTCAGATTGATAGCACCAAAGCATTTGCCATTGCACAGGCTTTATCAAAAGAACCTAGCAAGGGAAGATTAAATGCTGCCATTTCTAATGTAATCATTGAGTTCGGTGATGAATCTGCTTTTGATTTTATCTTAAACAGCTTTATCAGTATGCCATTGGGTCAAGAGAAATTTGGTGCAGTTGCCTCACTAGGAGAATTCTTGGGTAAAGTGAACAACAAGCAAAATTTTGAAAAAGGAATTGATGAGATTGTCAAATTCCGTGACGAAATTCCAGGACAAATTAAAGTGCAAACAGATCCTTATATCAATAACATGATCTTAAAAGCCCTAGCTGCTAAAAAAGAAGCTGCAGGTGCTAAAGCTCAGTCTGATTATATCAACAGCAAATTACCAGCTGCAAAGAAATAACCAGCGTCTACTAATTGAAAAAGCCATCTCTTTTGGGGATGGCTTTTTACTTGGTTGATGTTGGGAACATTACTGTTCTACAACTACTTTAAGAACTATTTTCAAAGTCATGGGAGAACTTGTTTCTGGTGTTTCCGTTGTGCCTGCCATGTCTGTTGTTGACTCTTCTTTGAGTAATAATCCATTGTTTTTATTGTACCATCGCCTAGCAGTAGAAAAGCCTTTCATATTTTGTTTAATCTCCGTTCCCTGCATACTTGTCACCGTATTAATTCTAGAATCCGTAGTAACATTTAATTCAATTTCAGTTGCAGTCACAGACATCACCGTATAATGATTTACGGTGCGTAAATCTTTACTAATACTGCTGTCTGCCCATTGGTATCCTTGAATGGTATTGGATGCTTCTAATAAAAGAAAATACCTGCTGGCATCATCTGTATTATTAGCTATTGCCGGCAATTGTGCTAGCTGGGTTTTAGAAACCAATTTGTTGGAATCCATGACAATGGTAATGGGTTGATTGAGCATGCTTTTCATAGAACTAAGATCAGCACCTTGCATTCCTTCTAAACTATCGGTATCCAATTTCTGTTCCATACCCATCATATTCATATTCATTTTGAATCTTCTGGGTGTCAATTCTAGGGTATAACCGGTTTGGGTAATCGCTTTCAATTCTAGATCATGATAGGCCAAGGATTCATTGCGAACCTCTTGGTGTTGATCCTGAATTGTCACTTCAATAGAATTGGAAGTTTGGGTAACTACTTTAAACTTTTTTCCAATAGGAACTTTAAGATACTGGGCTTCTAATGAGTCACAGTAAACAAAGAGGGACGCAAGAATAAATAGGTATTTTTTCATAGTACCGGATTTAAGTAAGACTACCAACTACCGCTGGCTCCGCCACCTCCACTGGATCCACCACCGAATCCACCAAATCCACCACCGCCGCCGCCAAAGCCGCCGCCACCACCAAAACCACCACCTCTGCTACCACCTCCACCAGAAAGTAAAGATGTCCAAAACAGGGTTTCTGCAATATTGCCAGCCCCTCTGCGGCTCATCATGCCGCCGCCACCGCGTCCGCCACCACTAACTAGTGCTATGACAATGACTAGAATGATTAAAAAAGTAATCAGTGATCCTCCACCACTACCTTTTCCTTTGCTTACTTTTTCTCTCTGAACCTTGTACTCACCAACGGCTGCTTTTGACAAGGAATTGGTAGCTAGGTCTAAACCATGATAATATTCTCCCGTTTTAAAACTGGGAACAATATCATTTCTAATGATACTTGCCGTAGTGATATCAGGAATAGCGCCTTCTAAACCATAACCTACTTCTATGCGAATTTTTCTTTCATCTATAGAAGCAAGAATCAGTACCCCGTTATTAGTTTTTTTATTACCAATACCCCATTCTCTAAACAATTTGGTAGCGTATTCTTCAATGGGATACCCGTCTAAGGTCTTCACCAATACAATGGCAATTTGATTGGAACTACTATCATCCAATGCCACCAATTTGTTTTCCAAAATGGCTTTCTGTTCTGCAGACAATACGCCAGCCATATCCGTAACCAGCTTTGCTGGATTGGGCTTAGGTAAAACGTTTTGTGCTTGCAAAAAAGACATGCTTAGCACACTGAATAATATGACCAGGAATTGTTTCATGCGTTGGCTGTAGAGTTTTGTTGCTTGCTATAGGAAAATCAAGGCGTCACTAGGACGCCTTGAATCATTATTTTCCAAATACAATATCGTCTGGAAGTTCGTTTTTGTCACCCTTGGCATCATAGGGAAAATGTTCCACTAGTGCTTCGCCAATTTCTTTGACAACGGTGGCAATACCGGTTCCATAATCCTGCTTGTTAAAATGCTGTAGCATTTTGGCTACTTCTGCATTCCAAAAAGCATTTCCTACTTTTTCATGAATGCCTTGGTCACCGAATATCGCCAACTGGCGATCCTTGGTTGCCATGTATACCAATACTGCGTTTCTAGCATCGGTGGCATGCATGTTTAGTTGTTCAAATAATTCCCTTGCCCTTCTAATTGGATCTACATACGCACAACGGCTTTCTATATAGACACGCACTTCCCCACTAGTCCTGCGTTCCGCATCCTGAATGGCTTGTACTATCTGGGCTTTTTCATCGGCTGAAAAAAAATCAACCGCTTTCTTTTGGAAAAATGAGAACATGGAATGGATTTAGAATTTCACTTCTGGTGCTTTTTCAGAGCCAGCTTCTGCTTGGAATCCTTCTTTAGGCTTGAAACCGGTAAGACCAGCCAAGATATTCATTGGGAAAGAACGGGCTTTGATATTATAATCAGCCACCGCAGCGTTGAAATCATTTCTAGCTACTTTAATCCTGTTTTCAGTTCCCTCTAATTGAGCTTGCAATCCACGGAATGCTTCATTAGCCTTTAGATTAGGATAATTTTCAGTAAGCACCATCAATTTACCCAATGCCTGAGACAATTGTCCTTGAGCAGCTTGGAATTCTTTGATTTTTTCTGGACTTAGGTCTTTAGCATCCAATTTAATTTGGGTAGCACTAGCCCTAGCTTGAATCACATTGGTTAATGTTGTTTGCTCAAAATTGGCTTCACCTTTAACAGTGCTTACCAAGTTTGGAATCAAATCTGACCTACGTTGGTAGTCACTTTGTACATTGTTCCATGCTTTCTTAACAGTTTCATCCTGTTGTACCAATCCATTATAACCGCTGCAACCGCATCCGCCTAATAACAATACTAGGGCAGCAATGACAATGAGGGTTAGGTTCTTTGTGTTCATACGATGTTTTATTTATGATGTAATTTAAACGTTTGTAGTAAAACCATCTGAAATATTACAAAATAAATGCCATCTCTTATAAGAACCCTTTTTGGCAGTTTTCTAGCTAATTTGTCTTGACCCTATTAGATTCCGCTTCTGAAGCGGAGGCTCTTGCCCTTGCAGCTTTGAGTTTTTGGTTCCCAAAATTGTAGGTAAACGCCAGTCTAATATTTCTGGTTTCTGACCAGGAACGGAATTTGAGTTGAATATCTTGGTAATCGGCAGTTCCCCTTGCTTTTTCAGTAAAAAGCATGTCACTAAAATTGAGGCTAATTTTACCTTTTTTATCCCAAATGGTTTTTTGAATAGCCAGACTCATGGAGCCAAGTGGTTCTATGGTAACAAACTCTTCTAAGAATTGAGTAGTATAAAAACCGGAAAACTCTATATTCCAACTAAGCGCTGGTTTGTAAGCAATCTGCCAATATGCCTGCCAGTTCCATTTTTTCTGGTTATATACGCCCCCCAGATAATCTGCATTATAATGGTTTAAGATTAGTTGATTACCACCAAAACCGCTGATTTTTTTGCCAATTTCAATAGGGAAATTTAATTCAAAAGTCAGGTTTTCAAATTTAGCTAGATTTTCAGGTGTGGTAAAAGTAAGATTGCCATCCTGCTTAGGTGCGTTTTCTATAATCACATCCGTGGTTTTGTTATAACTCACAGAGAAAAAGGGTTGATTGTCATAGGTCAGCGAAATTTTAAAAGCGTTGGTATTTTCTGGTTTGATTAATGGATTCCCCCTAGAATAGGTTAAGGAATCTAAGTATTCCACAAAGGGATTTTGTTGTTGATAGCTAGGGCGATCTACGCGTTTGCTATACTGCAGCACAGAAGAAAAATGCTGGTTAATTTTTCTGGTTAAAAAAACAGAAGGAAATAGTTGTAAATAATTTCTATTCAATACTTCTTTGTTTTGACTCACCCCTTTTGCCACTGTTTGTTCTGCCCTTAATCCCGTGGTCAATTCCCATTGCTTAAAGGAATGCTGATAACTGGCATAAGCTGCATTAATATTTTCCGTGTATTCAAAATCTACTGTGCGTTTTGGGTCAATGACGGTACCTTGTTTGAATTCCAAATAATTGTCAATGGTAGCCAGACTAAACTTGGCACCCATTTCTAATTTACTTTGTTTATTAATGGGTTTTGTATAGTCCATTTTAAACACAGCAAATTTTACAGGATTGTCTACTGCTTGATACAATTTGTTGGTACCGCCACCAGCAAGCTGGTTGGTAATATCACTGGTATTAGTGAGCTGAAAATTAGAATAATCAAAGTCCATATTCAATTCATTTCCAGTTGAATCAAATACATGTTTCCAGTTTAAATTCCCAGACAAATTATTACGCTGGATCTTATTGTTATTCAAAGTTTTGAAAGTGCTTAATAATTGTCCGCTGGTAGAATTAAACTGTTGTGTTGTATTATCCCTTTCTTCATCACTCATGAGGTTAAACCCTCGGATTAAGACACCAAAAGTATTTTTGTCATTGGCATAATAATCCAAACCTGCTCTGTAATTACTGCTATTGCGATTGTTTGGGCTATAGTTGGTTTGAAAAAAACGATTTGGCGGAATTAACCGATCATATTCACTGTATTCAAAAAGGTTTCGGTGAAAGAAATTGATACTACCATAGGCATTGATTTTTCCTTCTCGATGGTTTAAAGAAACATTAGGAGTGAATCTATAAAAATTTCGGTCTATCAAGTCTTTCCCTTTTTCATACAAACCCATTGCCCCTGAAACAGTGACTGTTCCATTAGTACCTAGGTTGGCATTTTTCTTTAGGATAATATTGATTACTGCCCCACCTGCCGCATCGTATTTGGCACCGGGGTTGGTCATGAGTTCAATTTTTTCTATTCCCGCTGCGCTAATATTACTTAAGACTTGATTAATATCGGTATAAGGCGATGACTTGCCATTGATTAGAATATTCACAGAGTTTTTTCCGGCCAAGGTTACATTTTCATTTCTGACTATCACCCCGGGTACTTTTTGCAATATTTCTAAGGCATTGGCCCCAGCGGTTGCGGGACTATTTTCTACATTCACCACCAACCTATCTGATTTTTGCTCCAGAAAAGGTTTTTTGGAAACTACTGTTACTTCTGCTAGGGTGTTTGATGCTAAGCTTAACGCGATGGTTCCTAAAAGAACAGGACGGTTGTCTAGGGTAATTGGTAAGTATTTTTTTTGGTACCCTACTGAAGTAATCAATAACAGGTATTTACCCGGCTTAATTTCTTTTAATTCAAAAATTCCTGCGGTATTGGTCAATGCAGATTGATAGATGCTAGAATCCTTTGCATAAAGCAAGAGCAGATTAGCTGCTTTAAATGGGGATTGTTTCTCATCTACAATTTTTCCGCTGATGATTGGCTGCGCATTTGCTTTATTGATAATGATACATAGAAAGATGCAACAGAACAGTTGTTTCATGAAAGGAATTTGGCTTAAAACGTAACAATCCCAATAATGTTACAAATAAAAAAAGACTGCCCTAAGACAGTCTTTTCTTTATTAGAAAGTTGAATTATTCATTGATTGCAGCAATACCTGGCAATACTTTTCCTTCAAAATATTCCAGCATAGCACCACCACCAGTAGATACATAACTTACTTGGTCTGCAAATCCAAACTGGTTAACAGCAGCAACGCTATCGCCACCGCCTACTAAAGAGAAAGCACCCAATTTAGTTGCTTCCGCTACTGCAACAGCTATGGCTTTTGTTCCGTGTTGAAATTTTTCCATTTCAAAAACACCCATGGGGCCATTCCATAAAATGGTTTTGGAACGTTTGATCACGTTGCTAAACTGTGCAGCAGCATTTTCACTAATATCTAATCCCATCCAACCATCGGGGATATTATTACTTGGAGCGGTAGAAGTATTAGCAGTTGCAGAAAATGCGTCTGCAATTACGGAGTCAGAAGGCAAGTGAATACACACGCCTTTGGCTTCTGCTGTTTTCAATAGCTCCAAAGCCATGTCTAAACGGTCATTCTCACAAAGAGAATTACCAATATTCCCACCCTGAGCTTTCATGAAAGTATAAGCCATACCTCCACCAATGATGATATCGGTTGCTCTATTCAACAAGTTTTCAATGATCAAAATCTTGTCAGAAACTTTTGCTCCACCAATGATAGCGGTAAAAGGTTTCTCTCCTTTATGCATCACTATTTCAGCACTTGCCACTTCACCATTCATCACCAAGCCAAACATCTTTTTGTCCTTAGCAAAGAACTGTGCAATCACTGCTGTTGATGCGTGTGCACGGTGTGCAGTTCCAAATGCATCATTCACGTATACATCGCCCAGCTTACTTAATTTTTCTGCAAAAGCAGCATCTCCTTTTTCTTCTTCTTTGTAGAAACGTAGGTTTTCTAAAAGTAACACTTCACCTGGTTGCAAGGAGGCCGATAATTCGGTAGCGCTTGCGCCAATACAATCGTCTGCAAATTTCACTTTTGCGCCATCCAACAATTCGCTTAAGTGACTAGTTAGATGTTTCAATGAATATTTATCGGTTGGACCATCTTTTGGTCTACCTAAATGGCTCATTAGAATCACCGATCCACCATCTGCCAATATTTTTTTAATGGTAGGAATGGTTGCACGCATACGGTTATCATCTGTAATAACAAATTCCGCATTCAAGGGCACGTTAAAGTCTACACGGATCAAGGCTTTCTCTGCTTTGAAATTGTGTTCTGAAAATTGACTCATGGTAAAGGATTTAAAAATGAAAACCGCAGAGACAACTTGGCACAGAGAAAATTACTCGGCGCTGCGTCTCTGCGGTTTAAAAATAGATATAGTGGTCAGACTAAGAAATCAGACCAGCAAAATGTTTTACAGTTCTAACCAACTGTGAAACATAACTCATTTCATTGTCATACCAGCTTACGGTTTTCACCATTTGCTGATCACCAACAGTCATCACTTTGGTTTGAGTTGCATCAAACAAAGAACCAAAGCTTGTTCCAACTACATCAGAACTTACAATCTCGTCTTCTGTATAACCAAAGCTTTCATTGCTTGCTGCTTTCATGGCTGCATTAATTTCTTCTGCAGTTACTTTCTTACCCAAGATAACAGTAAGTTCAGTCAATGAACCAGTGATTACTGGAACACGCTGAGCGCTACCGTCTAATTTGCCTTTCAACTCTGGCAATACCAAACCAATTGCTTTTGCAGCACCAGTGCTGTTTGGAACAATATTGGCAGCAGCGGCTCTAGCCCTACGCAAATCTCCTTTTGGATGTGGTGCATCCAAAGTATTTTGGTCATTGGTATAAGCGTGAATAGTAGTCATGATACCTGTAACAATACCATAATGATCATTCAAAGTTTTAGCCATTGGAGCCAAGCAGTTGGTAGTGCAAGAAGCACAAGAAATGATGGTTTCAGAACCATCCAAAATAGCATGGTTAACATTGAACACAACGGTTTTCAAATCTCCTGTTGCAGGAGCAGAAATTACTACGCGTTTTGCACCAGCAGTAATATGCGCTGCAGCTTTGTCTTTATCAGTAAAGAAACCAGTAGATTCAATCACTACGTCAACACTGTGTGCACCCCAAGGAATTTGGGCTGGATCACGCTGAGCATAAATCTTAACGGTTTCACCATTTACAATAATCGCATCTTCTGTAGCAGTAACTTCTGCGTCAAAACGGCCTTGAGCGCTATCATATTTCAACAAATGGGCCAATACTTTAGGGCTAGTTAGGTCATTGATGGCTACTACCTCAATTCCTTCCATATTATAGATTTGACGGAAAACCAGACGGCCAATACGTCCAAAACCATTAATTGCAACTTTAACTGTACTCATTATATAAGCATTT
>JBEAPC010000339.1:0-3706 GCA_041164585.1 Bacteroidota bacterium | reverse complement strand
CTTTGAACAGAAAAGCGCCTAATTTATCCAAGGATGCAAAAAATGCTTTACCATGGTTGGTCTCTGTAAACTCCTGAACAAAGCTCTGAAGATAAGGGTCAGAAGCTATCATAAAAGTGGTAATGGGAATTTTCAATTTCTTGCATTGGGCCGCCAGATTAATACACCTATTGACTACTTTGCGGTCTAACCCAAAACTATTCTTGTAATATTTTTTACCAATTTTCAAACAGGTGGGCTTACCATCTGTAATCATGAAAATCTGTTTGTTGGGATTTTTTTGTTTACGCAACAAGTCCATGGCCAATTCCAAACCGGCAACGGTATTGGTATGATAGGGTCCAACTTGCAAATAAGGAAGGTCTTTGATTTCTATACTCCATGCATCGTTTCCAAAAACCACAATATCCAGTGTGTCTTTGGGATAGCGAGTTGTGATTAACTCACTCAAAGCCATGGCCACTTTTTTTGCAGGTGTAATCCTATCCTCACCATATAAGATCATGGAATGAGAAATGTCAATCATTAACACAGTTGATGTCTGTGTTTTGAAATCGGACTCTCGAATCTGCAAATCATCTTCGCGCATAGAAAAACTTTCTACACCATGATTGATCTGTGCATTTCTAATACTTTCTGTAAAATCAATTTGTTCTAGTGAGTCGCCAAATTGAAAAGGTCTTGTATCAGGATTTAACTCGTCACCCCTACCCTGTTTATTGGTTTGGTGGCTTCCCTGTTTGGCTTTCTTGAGCTTGCCAAAAATCTCTTCTAGGCTTTTCTTCCGAATGGTCTGCTCAGACTTACCCGTAATTTTAAAGCTTCCGTCTTGAGGATTCTCTTTTAGATAACCATTCTCTTTGAGGTCCTCAATAAAATCGCCCATGCCATAATCCTTGTCTGTTAAATGATACTGTCTGTCTAGTTCATTTAACCAAGACAGGGCTTCTGTTGCATCTCCATTGGTATGCGTGAGCAATTGCGTAAATATGTCTAGCAATTGTTCAAACTTGGAACTTGCACCCTGATTTGGTTGGAATTGAATAAAACGGTGTCCGATCATAATGGGAATCTACAAAAGAATTGGAAACTACTAATGACTATAACAAGGAATTGATGAATAAGTTCTAAAAAAGATGCCCGGACTTTTGTCCAGGCATCAATATTAAAATGTATTAACTGATTACTTATTCATAGAATCAGCAGCCATCATTTTTCCAGGTATTTGAATCCTAGGATTATAAATGGTTTGAATCTGCTCTAATCCTTGCAAATAGCTCTCTGCCATTCTTTTTTCATCCGCCATCTGCTCTACTTTATCGCCGGTTAGACCATTGTAAAACTTCACTTGTTGTTGCAAGTCTTTTTTCACAGATGCGGCTACTTTATTGGCTAATGTGGTATCACCAGCCATTAAACAAGCTTCTAAGAACAATAAGGAATTCTTATTATGCATATTTCCACGGCTAACCATGCCATAAGCAAAATTTTCATCCAACATCATTTTATCTACCAATTGCAAGGCTTTTTTAGCTTCGTCTTTTCTGTTCTTAGCAGAAAGGTCAATGGCTAATTCAGCGTAAGCATTTCTAATGGTATTTAAATGTCTGCGGTTTTCTTCGTCAAAATAAACACCTTTTACATTGGCATTTCCAAAGGCAAAATTGTTCATTGCTTTAGCCAGCATCCAATCGGTATTCACCCTGCTGTTTTGAACTGGCACTAATCTGAAACTCAAACCATCCCTTCTTAAGAATTGGTCAAACCCAAGATCTACACCAGGGTTGGTGAAATAAATGGGGCGCTTCCATTTGTTGGCTGCAATAATGTTCAATACAGCCAAGTCATTTTTCATTAATGAACCCTTAGGAATATCAAACCTCATTTCTCCAACAATGCTATCCGTTGCATTGGCCACTTTGTTTTTCAATACAAAGTCCTTGTCTACTGGAACCGCAAATTTTCTAACTGGGAAACTATTTAAAGGTTCAGAGCCACGGCTATTGTCTAATTTGTCTGCGTCATCACTTCCCACATAATTCTTCATGACATCATATAGGTCATAATAACGGTCTTCAGGAATATTGGGTCTTGGTGAATAAACAATATAATCACGTTTGCCTGCTTCAATTTGCTCAGCGGACCAAATAACGTCTATGCTATCACTCTGGTTAACTTTGTAGCGCAATTGGTTGATATACCAATCAATACCTAATAAACTATAGTTGATCACACGAATATCTGGTCTAATACCTTCTACTTCTTGTGCATACCAAAGCGGATAAGTATCATTATCGCCAAAAGAGAATAATATAGCATTAGGCGCACAGCTTTCTAGGTAATCCTTAGCAAGGTCTCTAGAAAGTACTTTTTGACTACGGTCATGGTCATCCCATTCTTGCTGAGCCATTAAAGTAGGTACAGCAAAGAAACAAATTACGGTAGCTGCAATTGCTGCTACTTGCTGAGAGAGTTTAGAAGAGAACCAATCGCGTACTTTCAAAACACCTAGACCAATCCAAACAGCAAACGCATAGAAAGATCCTACATAAGCATAGTCACGTTCACGTGGTTGGTAGCCTGCTTGGTTCAAATAAATCACAATGGCAAATCCTGTAAAGAAGAACATTAAGAAGTTGACTACTCCATCATCGCTGCGCTGTTTGAACTGATAAAACAGTCCAATCAAACCAAGGATAAAGGGCAATAAGAACAATTTGTTATTGGCTTTATTGTTTTTCATACTATCTGGCATCAAAGATTGATCACCATACAATAAATTATCAATTAAGGAAATTCCTGTAATCCAGTTACCATCACGAATATTACCTAAGAACATTCCCTGAACGTCATTTTGCTTACCTGAGAAGTTCCACATAAAGTATCGGAAATACATCCAATAGAACTGATAGCCCACCAAGAACTTCACGTTATCCGCTTGAGTAGGAGAACGGTCATAGCCCCCTTCTTTTAGACGATTAATATTTAAGAAATAAGCATAGTAGTCAGCATGGTTCTGGTCATTACTAGCATCCCAAACCCTTGGAAAAACCATTTTATCTTCTGCTTGGTATAAATATTTTCTGTCAAGACCAATTTCAATGTATTTGTCACGGGCTTTTTCATACTTCATAGATCCCTCTTTCACATCTACTGGTTGGGCATTAAATTTCTGTCCATAAACCAAGGGGAAATCTCCATATTGTTCCCTTCCCAAGTAACCCACCAAACTCATTGGGTTGTCAACATTGTACATATCCACAGAAGGATTAGCATTACTTCTAATCATGGTTGTAACATAAGTGCTATAACCAATGAGCATAAAAGCCAAAGACCAAAGACTGATACGTAAATAAGCCCAATTCTTTTTGGCTGCATAGTTTAAACCATAACCAATTGCAACAGCCAACAAAATAAAGAAGGTAACAAATCCGCTAAAGAATGGCAGCCCCATTCCATTAACAAACCAACGGTCAAAACTTCCAGCTAGTTTAACGGTGTATTGAATAACACCCACCTGAATAATTCCAGTAATGGCGCAACCAATCACAAAAAAGATATAGATACCACCATAGTGCGCTTTCTGGTCTTTTTTCCAATTTTCTACTAAAAACAAAAGTCCAATAGCAGCCAAGGTTCCAAATATCATTAAGGCACCCAAGGTGCCATCCATAGTTATACCACGATCTTCATTTACTTCACCATT
>JBEAPC010000338.1:0-10817 GCA_041164585.1 Bacteroidota bacterium | reverse complement strand
TCATTTCTATCCATTCATCTGCCTTTGCTTCCATGGTGGCATCTGGATGATTTTTCAAAGAATAAGCCATGGCTTCTAAGGCTTTGAATACATCTGAGTCATCATAAAAAATACCCTCGTGTTTTTCGCCTTTTTTTCGGGCCACTTTCTGAAAATTTCTCAATCGAGGGGTGGCCGTTTCTGTTTGATAAATACAGGCTTTTAAAGTGGTAGTAGCCAACAAGTCCTGTTTGGGTTTCCAAAAACCGTCATTAATGGTAACGGCAGAAAAACCAATGGGCTCCATATGGGAGATGGGAGATTGTGCCAAACCAATATGGGTACCCAATAGAGCTATTATTGCCAAAATTCCTTTGTATTGCATGGTTTCAAACGTTTGAAATGGTTCTGTTAAATATACCCTCTTCTATTCAAAATACACTTACAGAGCAGGTTTGACTAGGTTTCTATAGGTTTCGCGGAGCGATATTATAAACAATAAACATATTAACCTGTGGATATCTATGACCCTATATTGGGTTACCTTTTTTTCAAAAGGGTATTAAAGCTTGAACAAAACACTCAAAATGTTACAAAAAACCTACTTCAAGACAAAGGATTATTGCAAAGTAAAATTCAGTTTTAGCCTTGAAAATGCTGAAACCATTGAAATCCTAGGTCTGAATAGCGATTGGGAAAATTCCATTGTTATGAGCAAGAAAAAAGACGGCAGTTTTGGCGTTGAAGTTTCTTTGCCAAAGAATTCACAACACGAATTCAAATATCGCGTAAATGCTACAGAGTGGCTGAATGAGCCAGAAGCAGATAGTTTGAGCCCCAATGTATTTGGTGGTAATAACAGCGTGATTATCTTATAATTATCCCATTTAATGCCCCTGTTTTCAGGGGCATTTTTATTGTTTTCGTAGATTTTAATCCGGGGGGAGGAAAACTACGTTAAGATGTGAAAGGGCAACCTAGGTTGACCCTTTTGCCGTTATAGAAGGCCTGTAGGCGCTTGAAATTTGATTTCTGCCTATTTTTTCAGCACAAAAGGGAATTCACCATTATATTGTGCTGTATATAAAAGCAAATGAACATGAATAGGAAATTTTCGCTGTTATTGATGATGGTCTTAGGTGTAAGTCAATATTGTATTGGTCAAGACAAACCCGAGTGGAAAACCATTTTTGCCAATATCAATCAAGAAGCATTAGAACATTCTAGGGCTTATGAAACCTTGAAAGAAGCAACATCTACTATTGGACATAGATTAACAGGGTCTTCCAATGGTAAAAAAGCAGAAGATTATGCCTATAACCTACTCAAGTCATATGGCTTCACCAATCTAAAATACCAACCATTTGAAGTAGAAAGTTGGAGCAGGGGTAATGTTTCTGTTGCCATTGGAACAGATAGTAATCATTTGGTTCCTGTTAAATCAGTAACACTGGCACATTCACCAGTTAAAGCCGATGTTTCTAATGAAGTAGTAGATATGGGGAATGGTTTAGAAGAAGACTATCAAGCAGCTCCTGATAAGGTTAGGGGTAAAATTGCCTTAGTTTATTTAGGCGTTGTTCCTGGATCAAAAGCAGGAACCAAAACCTTACATCGTTCAGAAAAAACAGCCATTGCTACCAAATGGGGAGCAAAAGGGATTATCATTATCAATACCGCTAAAGGGGGCATCTTACTAACAGGTACAGCATCGGTAACCGGTAAATTGATTCCTATTCCAGCTGTATGTATTGGTATGGAAGACGGATTCAAATTACGCGAGACCCTGAAAACAGAAAAATTATATACCCATATTAAAATGAACAATATTTCTGGTTTAATCAAAGCTAGAAATGTGGTTGCCACTATTAAGGGAAAAAAATACCCCAATGAAAAGATTGCAGTTGGTGGTCACTTAGATAGTTGGGATTTGGCTACAGGTGCCATTGATAATGGAATAGGTTCCTTCTCTGTATTAGACATGGCGCGCACATTTGCCAAACTCAAATTACAACCAGATAGAACCATTGAATTTGTCATGTTTATGGGAGAAGAAGAAGGGTTGCTTGGTTCCAAAGCATATGTTGATGCAGCAATTAAAGACAAGACCATTGACCAATTGCGTTATATGCTCAATTACGATATGACCAATGACCCAACAGGATATTCAAGTACTGATGAGGGCAGTAAAGCTTTATTTCAGTCAATTGGAACCATTGCAAATGCATTAGATAGCAGTTTTAAAAATACTTTCCGCAGTGGTGCAGGATTACACAGCGATCACCAACCCTTTATGTTACAAGGTGTTCCAACAGGTGGAGCAGCAGGCGGCAAATTGCCCAATAATGCAGGCCCTTGTTATCACGCAGATTGCGATAATTTTAGTCTAGTAGATAAAAAAGGAATGGTGAACACTGTTAGGTTTAATGCCATGTTAGCTTATGGTATTGCAGATGCACCCGTGATTACAGCCAAGCATTTTACAGATGCAGAAACAAAGGAATTCTTACTCAAAAATAACCTGAAAGAGCCATTGCAAATTGCGGGAGAGTGGCGTTGGAAAGACTAATTTGTTTCCTGGTTGATGAAGACTAGTTGTGAAACAGTTGATCCAATTTGCAGTTGGTAACTATGTTTTCCTTTTAATGGGAAGAAGTCTGATTGCAATGGTATCACTGTAAATTCCTGCTGTTGTTGTATGGCTGACTTTTTCCATTTACAGCTTACTGGTGATCCATCAACTAAGAGATTTGGTTCCATATTGGCTTGGTATTCCTTGCTATACAAAATGCCACCTAGCGTTTTTGGTATTTTATTTTTTCGATTGATGGTTGCTTGGTATAAGTTATTGGTGTTACCTACTAAATCATCCCAGACAATACAGGTAAAATCTTTATTCTGGTTTTGTAGAATTGATGATGCAAATGCTCTATAGTTGAAAAGAATTTGATAATCCTTTTCTTTACTTATTTGCATGCTATCATCATCTTCAATAGCTTTTTGAATATTTCCGCTTAAGAAGTACAAAAAACCTCTTTGATTAAAATGGTCTGCTCTAGAATTATCCTTAATTTTTTCTTCTAAATTCAAAGCAATACTTAAGTCATTCATAGCAGATCCAAACTCCAACCTTTTAATTTCCCATGAAGCCCTGTTAATGAACACGTGTTGGTTAAAGGGATCTATAGCCAAAGAGCTTTCATAATCTTTTTTGGCATTCTCCCATTGCCCAAGATTAGCAAATACATTAGCTCGGTTAATGAAGATATTCTTCTTGTGTTCTTTGGAATCTTTTTTTAATGCAACATCAAAATCAATAAGGGCTTCCTCATATTTTCCAAGTTCTGATTTACACATTCCTCGATTATTTGCAGCGCACACAAATTTTGGTAAATGCTCCAGACTTTTATTAAAATTTTCAATGGCTATTTCATTCCATCCAAGATTGCTTTGGGCGTTTGCCAAATTATAATATATGATTTTGCTAAATCCAGGTTCTTTTTGATATACTAATTGAAGATCTGCTAAGGCAAGTTCCGATTGGTCTAGATAATATAGTCTAAGAACGCCTCTTTCATACAATGCCTTTATGTGATTTGGATCCATTGCCAAAGCCTGATTAAATGCAGACAAAGCATTTTGGTAGTCTTTTTTATAGGTCAAATTTTTGCCCTTTTGAAAAAAGCTATTGGCAGTCTGGGCTTCTGCTTGTAAAGAATAAAGTAAAAACCAAATCAGTAAAAATGGGATAGATATGTAAAATGATTTGGGCTGCATTAGCTAATTTTAATCAAGTTGTTTAAGACTCTGTTCATAGAGCTTTTGTATATAAACAGATAACCAAACACTCAGGGATCCAACAAGAAATCCACCACCAACATCTAATGGAAAATGTTGTGCAAGGTATACCCTTGAATAACCTACCAGTAGTGCATAGAGCAATCCAATAGGTACTATCCATTTCTTAGGAAAGAACAAAGTGGCTAAAAGAAAGATACAACAAGCGGCGGTTGTATGGCCAGAAGGGAAGCTATAGAATCCATGTAGTTCTACACCTGAAACGGTATGAATTAAAGACCTATCAGTAATTAATGTTGTTGGTCTTGGTTCTGCTGTAAATACAAAGTTTTTAATGCCCTGTGCTATTAGTGTAGAAATACTAATGGTACTGAGCAAAAGCACTAAGTGTTGTCTTTTTTTCCAAATAAAAAATAGCGTGATTGGAATCCAAATAAGTCCATCACCCATATAGGTAAAGTATTCAAAAAACAGATCGGTAAATTGGCCCAAGTCTGCATTAAAGAAGAGGAATACCGGAATTTTGCCAATGAATAAAGAAGTTGAAATCAACAAAATGCCTACCAATATAGCAGCTATGGTTCCTGTTTTCAAATAGTTGGTAGATAGGTTTTTCATTGTTTGTAGATTAAAACAAATCTAATAAAAAATCCCGGCTACCTGGGTAACCGGGATCTGGAACTTTTGAAAATCCTTTATTGTATACCAGCCAATTCTAAACTCCTTTTTTTCAAATGGATAATGTCTAGGTTGTCTATAATGGGATCTACCGTTAGTATAAGTGAAGTCTGATTTTCCTTCCACCAACTATTTTGAATCAATTCCTGAACGGGTAAAACGCCAATCAGGTATTTCCTGTCAGCGTCTGCATGCCATTCTTCAATCCATTCAAATTTCTCTCTGGGAATATATTTCCAGTCATCAAAACTCAAATACACTTTTACAAAATACTCATTGGTTAATTCATGAGGAGTATGGTGGTAGCGCTTTTTATACTCATAACGATAATTATATCGTAGCGCAGAAATATCACTTAAAACGGCAGATGCAGTAGGGAAACTACCTGCACCCTTGCCATAAAAGAATTGCTTGTCTGCAAAGCCGCTTTCAATAACCACGCCATTGTATTCATTTTTAACAAAAGAAAGCGGGTCTCCGTTTTTGACAAACTGCGGCAATACAAACGCTGCAACTTTGCCATTTTTGAGTTTTTTGGCTTGCCCAATCAATTTAATATCCAAGCCTTTTTCTTTAGCTACTAATGCATCGCTTAGTTGAATATTTTGGATGCCCGTAAACAGGATATTGTCAGGGTGTTCTACAATTCCATAAGCATGGTTTAGCAGGATAGACCATTTGTTTACGGCGTCATAACCTTCTACGTCTAATTTGGGATTGCTTTCTGCAAAACCCAATTGTTTGGCCAATAATAAGGCAGATTGAAAATCCAATTTGTCCTCAAACATCTTGGTTAAGATAAAATTGGTAGAACCATTTACTATGGCTTTGATACTATGCAATAAGTCATTGTCATAGTATTCTTCTAAGTTTCTGATGACAGGAATAGAAGCGCAGGCTGCAGCTTCACAAAGAAAGGGTAGACCTGTTTCTTGTTGCAATTGCAAAATTTCAGGCAAATGTTCTGCAATCATTTTCTTGCTGGCACTTACCACTGCTTTACCTCCGCGTAGCGCGATGCTTACAATTTCAAATGCTGCATCTGCGTCATCAATCACTTCAACTACTACATTTATTTCTGCGTCATTGAGTATCTCTTCTTTAACGGTTGTAAACAAAGTCTCCGGTGCATTCCTTTGCTTTCCCGGATGTTTGATACAGACTTTTTTAATACTAGCATTTAGTGATGGGGTTTGTTGCAAAACCTTATACAATCCTTCACCTACAACTCCAAATCCAAATAAACCAATTGTCAATTTTTTGTGCGTTTCCATACTTGTTGTTTCAATTAAACTGTTGCTGTTTCGTATCTATTTGTTGTTTTCGTATTTCTAACTTTTTCAAAAGCCTGGTCCAAATCCTCAATAAGGTCTTCGGCTTCTTCTAGACCAATGGAAAGTCTCAATAAACTATCCACTACGCCATTAGCCCTTCTTTTCTCTACTGGAATAGACTTATGGGTCATATTGGCTGGATGAGAGATCAAACTTTTAATACCACCAAGACTTTCCGCCAATTTGAATAATTCAGTATGTTTTACCAACTCAATGGCAGCGGCTTCAGTGTCATTTTTTAAGCTAAAAGAAATAATACCGCCAAAGCCTTTTGCTTGCTTACTTGCAATGTCATGATTGGCATGGGTTTTTAATCCTGGATAATAGACTTGATCTACCAGCGGGTGTTGTTCTAACCATTTGGCCACTTCTAAGGCAGAACTACAATGTTGTCTAATGCGAAGGTGTAAGGTTTCAATGCCGCGAATGGTTAACCAACTATCAAATGGTCCCAAAATATTGCCACAGGCATTTTGGTAGAATTTTAATTTGGCTCCCAATTCAGGATTCTTTGTCACCAATAAACCAGCAATTAAATCACTATGCCCCCCCAAATACTTAGTGGCACTATGCACCACAATATCAGCGCCTAATGTTAACGGCGTTTGTAATGCTGGTGTAGCAAAAGTATTGTCTACACAAAGCAGGGCATTATTTGCTTTGGCTATTTTTGCAATGGCTGCAATATCAGAAATCTTTAAAGTGGGATTGGTTGGCGTTTCCAACCAGATTAACTTAGTCTTGGGAGTAATGGCTTCAAATACTTTTTCAGTATTAGAAGTATCTACATAATGTACTTTAATGCCAAATTGCTCATACACTACATTGAAGAGTCTAAATGCGCCGCCATAGATATCATCTACCGCAACAATTTCATCCCCAGTTTTGAGCAACTTAATCACGCAATCAATGGCAGCCAAACCGCTGGCAAATGCAAGACCCGTGCTTCCTTTTTCTAGTTTGGCAATCAATTGTTCTAATACAGCCCTTGTAGGGTTGTTGGATCGGGAATAATCATAACCCTTGTTCACTCCTGGTGCTTCTTGCACAAAAGTGGAGGTTTGATAAATGGGCACTGAAATGGCGCCAGTTAATGGGTCAACGGGAATGCTGTGAATCAATTCGGTAATACTGCTCATGTGGCTGTTTTTAAAATGATTTAAATACTGCCTTTGCAACAACTTTCTTGGAATCTGTAGAGTCTGCTTACCGGAACTTTTCTGCCTTATGGGCAATAAAAAAGCTCATCCGGTAAGTCAGATGAGCTTGAAATATATTTTTCCCCTGCGGGAGAATAGACAAACTTTTACTCTGACTTATCTCTGTACCCATGGGTACTGGAGTTGGCACCTTCATATAGTTGAGTAACTATATGGGTTGCCAAGGCTTCAACGGGCCAAATCCCTCTGCCTTTCTTGATAAGTTATCTTAAAGAACTATTGCAAAGATAAAGGAGGCAAATCCAATTTTCCAAATAAAAGTCTATAAAGTTAGTAGGAAAATATTTGAAAATCAATCCTGTAAAGAGTTTTAGCGGAAAATAATTTTTTTAAGCATTTTCTGGGGCTAAGTATCCAATAGCTATTAATTGCTAAATCATTGTTTTTAAAACTAATTGGCTTGGGCATTGTTTGTACATTTACATCCCTTAGATCAGTATGGCAAAGAAAAAATCAATACCCAATATACCCGAAGAACCCATACACCAAACTTCATTGGAATCCATTGAAGTATATGGCGCAAGGGAACATAACCTGAAAAACATAGACATCAGTATTCCCAAAAACAAATTGGTAGTCTTTACAGGAGTGAGTGGTAGTGGTAAATCATCACTAGCATTTGATACCATTTACAATGAAGGGCAGCGCAGGTATATGGAGAGTTTTAGTGCCTATGCTAGACAGTTTATGGGCGATATGGAAAGACCGGATGTAGACAAGATCACGGGCTTGAGTCCAGTAATTTCTATAGAACAAAAAACCACTAACAAGAATCCAAGGTCTACGGTAGGAACAGTAACAGAAGTATATGATTTTATGCGTTTGTTATTTGCAAGAATAGGGGAAGCCTATAGCTACAACACGGGCAAGAAAATGGTGAAGTTTAGTGAGGAAGAAATTGTAGAAAATATTGTTGAAAGATTTTCCAACAAAAAAATCTCTTTATTGGCGCCATTGATTAGAGGAAGAAAGGGTCATTATAGAGAACTATTTGAAGACATTCGTAAGAAGGGCTATTTAAAAGTGCGAGTAGATGGAGAGATCATGGACCTCACACCCAAATTGCAAGTAGACCGTTATAAGATTCACGATATTGAAGTAGTAGTAGATAGGTTAGCGGTAACACCAGACATGAAAGTCAGGTTAAGTCAAAGTGTACAACAAACTTTGAAAACTGGAAAAGATCTATTGTTCTTATTGGTGAATGATTCCAATAAATTGGTGCAATACTCCAAACAACTCATGTGTGAAGACACAGGTATTAGTTATGAAGAACCATCGCCCAATGCTTTTTCTTTTAACTCGCCTTATGGGGCATGCCCTACCTGTAAGGGATTAGGAAATGTCTATAGCATTAGTATGGAAGCCGTTTTGCCGGATCCATCGCTCAGTGTAAAAGCCGGTGGTATTGCGCCATTGGGAGAACAGCGTGATGCGCATGTATTTAGAAGTGTAGAAGCACTTGCTAAAAAACACAAAATTAATTTGGACAAACCCATCAAAGATCTTCCAATTGCATCTTTGAATATTCTTTTATATGGCAATTCAGAAGGGCCTGCTATAGATTCATTGGAAGTAGATGATGAACAAATAGCTGGTGCAGTTTATGAAGGAGATTTTGAAGGAATTATTCCCATGCTCAAACGTTGGTTTGCAGGAAATGGAAGTTCTGAAGGGCTTAGGGAATGGGTAGAACAATTCATGGAGCTCAAGAAATGTGCTTCATGTAATGGGGCCAGATTAAAACAAGAAAGTCTTTGGTTTAAAGTAGACGAAAAAAATATTGCTGAATTAAGCCACTTAAATTTAGACAAGTTAATAGTTTGGTTTGAGGGTATAGAAAAAAGACTAAGCAAAAAACAGAATGCCATTGCCAAAGACATTCTCAAAGAAATTAGAGAACGCTTGCAATTTTTATTAGACGTTGGTCTTACTTATCTTTCCCTAGACAGGCCTTCTAGAACCCTTAGTGGGGGAGAGTCTCAGCGAATTAGATTGGCCACACAAATAGGATCCCAATTACAGGGGATTACTTATGTGCTTGATGAACCCTCTATTGGATTGCACCAACGAGATAACCATCGTTTAATATTGGCTTTGCAAAACCTCCGTGATATTGGGAATAGTGTATTGGTGGTAGAGCATGATAAAGACATCATGATGGCTGCCGACTTTTTAGTGGATATTGGACCCAAAGCAGGGATTCATGGTGGTCGCATTGTTGCCGCAGGAACGCCACAAGAAGTCTTGCTCAGTCATTCCGATACGGCGCAATACCTTAATGGAGAAAAGTCAATTCCGGTTCCCGTAGAAAGAAGAAAGGGGAATGGGAAAAGTTTAGAAATTAAAGGTGCTAATGGAAATAACTTAAAACAGGTTTCTGTTGAAATACCTCTGGGAAAATTAGTAGTAGTGAGTGGGGTTAGTGGTTCTGGTAAATCTACATTGATCAATGAAACACTCTATCCCTTGTTGTCAAAGCATTGCTATAATAGCAAGGCAATTGCCATGGAATACAAGAGCATCAAGGGTTTGGAACAGATAGATAAGGTAATTGAAATTGATCAATCACCCATAGGTAGAACACCAAGAAGTAATCCAGCTACCTACTGTGGTTTTTTTACAGAAATTAGAACCTTGTTTGCGGCTGTTCCAGAAGCAAAAATTAGGGGTTATAACGCAGGGCGATTCTCTTTTAATGTGAAGGGCGGAAGGTGTGATATGTGTGAGGGTGGAGGTATGCGTACCATTGAAATGAATTTCTTGCCAGACGTCTATGTTCACTGTGAGAAATGTAATGGCAAACGTTATAATCGTGAAACTTTAGAAATTAGATACAAGGGCAAATCTATCAGTGATGTGTTAAATATGACGGTGGACGAAGCCTGTGAATTCTTTCAAGCTGTACCTTTTATTTATCGCAAAATCAAAGTACTACAAGACGTTGGTTTGGGCTATATAACTTTAGGTCAATCTGCTGTAACCCTTAGTGGAGGAGAAGCACAGCGTGTAAAGCTGGCAACAGAATTGGGTAAGAAGGATACTGGTAAAACATTTTATATCTTAGATGAGCCAACTACTGGTTTGCATTTTCAAGACATTCAACATTTGTTAGACGTCTTGAATAAATTAGTAGACAGAGGTAATACAGTTTTGGTGATTGAACATAATTTAGACGTGATTAAAGTTGCTGACCATATCATTGATTTAGGACCTGAAGGTGGAGATGGAGGAGGAAGAATTTTGTTTGAAGGAGTGCCTGAACAAATGGTCAAAAACAAAGAAAGCCATACCGCTCGATTCTTGAAAATAGAATTGGGTTTAAAATAGATACCATGGATTTGGAACAGCTCAATTTCCTGCCAGAATGGGACGAAAACCGTTTTAGTAAACGGATGAACCGTCATGGAGAAGCATGGAAAAATGCCCCAGGTATTTTGGCTGCCAGAGATTTGTACAAACACTGGAGAGAACTATTTGGTCTTGTAGTGGCATTTGCAGAAAATTTAGCAGACGACAATGACGGCACACACCAATCCTCCACCAAATCATTGATTTATCAAAATGCCATGATTGTTGCCCCCAAAATTATTGGGGCAGTTAGTGTGGAATCCTATCCACTAAAGATGGAAAATGCGGCACTCATTAGAAGCAACTGTAGGCAGATGATGGAGCAAATTAATTTTGCTGTACTCATGGGCTGGGCCGATGAAACCTACAAACACGTGATTGAAGAATCCTTAGACCAATTCAGGCAATTATTTCGCGTGTGGGTAACCACTTTTGAAAAAGACAGTTTTGATGACGA
>JBEAPC010000337.1:0-3048 GCA_041164585.1 Bacteroidota bacterium | reverse complement strand
TTAGAGTTGTATAGCATCTAATTGCTTAGACTGATACAATTGATTGTATTCTTTGATAGATTGTTTAATGCCTTGTAATTTTTCTTTTTCAACAGCCCATTCTTTTTGAAGATCAGCCAGTCTTGCTTTTAATCCACTGGTGATTTTTGGATTGGGAGCATCGGCCACGCCTTTGATATTGAAGAATTCCGCATTGATTTTGCTTGGCCAATTGATTACGTCTTGACCATTCTTAATCCTGCTTTCTACAATATTGGATTCCCACTCATCCATGGTTTTAACAAGCGCTTTGGCTTTACTTACAACAGTATCTGCTTGCTTATTGTCTTTGTAAACGGTAGCATGATGCTGTAACTGTTGTTTAACTTTTCTCAAGTCTATCACTGATTGGTGAATCTCACTAATAGATGCTGAGATGGTCTCTAAAATAGCTTGTTGCTCTTTCCAATCAGCATCGCTTGCAGTAATACCTGGATTTGGTAATACTTTAAACGCTACTTCTTTTACGGTTTTATGATGTGTAAGTTTTGCCGTATAATTGCCCGGAGCCACTGCGTAACCGCGATAGTCGCCGAAAATATACACCCCTTTTACATCAGGTGTAACGGTCTCAGTACGGAAGTCCCAAAGAAAACGATTATGCCCTTTTTCAGTAGATAATACTTCTTTGGGTGCTGGTCCTCCAGGATACTTACTATATGATTCATCTTCGTGATTGATATATGTTCTCACAGTTTTTCCATTGGCATCTACAATGCTCAAACTAACAGTGTCTTTTTCATCAATCTCTGGTAACACATAATCCAAGATCACACCTTCGGGTGCATTCTGACCCGCACTGTAATTGGATTCTGGCAAACCATTACCAGCACCATATTTGTAACTGGCTTTTGGTTGGAAAATTTGCAAACTGGCTTCTTTTAGATTAGCAGCGCTTTGTTGAATAGCAGATAAGTCATCAAGGATCCAGAAGGCACGTCCTGCAGTAGCAGCAACCAAATCATTGTCTCTAATCATTAAATCAGTTACTGGAACAATGGGTAGATTCAACTGAAACTGTTGCCAGCTATTACCTGCGTCGTTAGACAAATAGAAAGCCCTTTCTGCACCTGCATAAAGTATGTTCTTATTTTGTTTGTCTTCTCTAATCACTTTAATAAAATCATCGGCCTGAACACCTTTTGTAATCTTGGTCCAAGTCTTGCCATAATCGGTTGTCTTATAAGTATAGGAGGCATAGTCATTCAATTTATATCGCGTAGCAGAGATATAAGCCGTGCCCTTGTCAAAAGCAGAAACCTCAATACTATTGATTTGTGATTCAGGTAAACCAGCTGGTGTAACATTGGTCCAAGTCTTACCTTCATCGCGGGTTAGTTGTACAAAACCACAATCACTACCTGTCCAAATTTCTCCTTTTGAAATGGGTGATTCAGCCACATAAAAAATGGTATTATAGTTTTCACCACCAGCTCCCTCATTGGTAAATGGCATACCACCTGGTCCTTGTTTGGATTTGTCATTGCGGGTTAAGTCTCCGCTAATTAATTCCCAATTAATACCAGTATTGGTGGTTTTGAATAATACATTACCTGCATGATATACTGTGTTGGGATCATGTGCTGATACCACAATGGGTGCATTCCAGTTAAATCTATATTTCATGTTCTTGGGATCAATGGCCAAGTTCATGGTTGGATAGGCTTGAATATTTTTGATCTCTCCATTCTTTCTGTCTAATAGTTCAATATAACCCTGATAGCAACCACCATAGACATTCAAGGGATTGTTTGGATCAAAAGCCAGAAACGCAGATTCGCAACCTGGGCCATAAGTCCAATCCCTTTCTGTGAGCGATCCCAAATTATTTCTACTAGCAATAATCACAGAAGAATTGTCTTGCTGACCACCATACACTTTATAAGGAAATACATTGTCTGTGTTAACCCTATAGAATTGTGCAGTTGGTTGGTTCATGATGCTAGACCAAGAACGTGCTTTGTCAAAACTAATTTCTGCACCGCCATCATCGGCCAAGCCAATAATATTATTAGCCGTTGGATGAATCCAAAAATCATGGGTATCACCATGGGCTACACGAACTGGTGCAAAGGTTTTACCCCCATCAATGGAACGCATAACAGGAGCATTCAATACATAGACCAAGTTTTCATTTATAGGATCAGCAAAGACCTTCATATAATACCAAGACCTAGCACTAATGTCTTGGTTATTGGAAAGTAGTGCCCAAGTCTTACCCGCGTCATCGCTTCTATACAAACCAGATTTTGCTTTCTCTGTTTCTACAATGGCAAAGACCCTGTTACTATTGGCTCTTGAAACACTGATTCCAATTTTACCCATAGAAGCGGGGAGACCACCAGAGAGTTTAGTCCAAGTATTGCCTTCATCAATTGATTTATAAATGGCTGATCCTGGGCCTCCACTTGACACTGTCCAAGGAAAACGGCGATGCTCCCAAGCGGCAGCATAAAGCACTCTTGGGTTGTTCATATCCATTGTCAAAGAAGCAATACCTGTGCTATCATTAATGTATAAGGTACGTTTCCAATTAAGTCCACCATCTGTTGATTTGTAAATGCCTCTTTCATTGTTATTGCCATGCACGGTTCCTTGTGCAGCTACAAAAACCACGTCAGGATTGTTGGGATGAATCACCACATCGGCAATATGCCTAGTTTTTTCAAGTCCCATATTCTTCCAAGTCTTTCCCGCATCGGTTGATTTGTAAACCCCGTCTCCATAACTGGTCATCACACCACGCACGGCGTGTTCGCCTGTGCCCACATAGACCACATTGGGGTCAGATTCTGAAACAGCAATATCTCCAATAGAACCTACTTTGAAAAATCCATCAGAGATGTTTTTCCAAGAACCTCCACCATCATCGGTCATCCAAACGCCACCACCAGTATAACCTGCATAAAAGCGTTGATCGTTTTTTACTACGCCTGAAACGGCATTGGCTCTACCGCCTCTAAAAGGTCCAATATTGCGCCATTTAAGACCGCCGTACATACTGTCTGG
>JBEAPC010000336.1:0-5245 GCA_041164585.1 Bacteroidota bacterium | reverse complement strand
TACTTCTAACCCAACAATAAAATTTTTGCCTTGGGTTTTAAGCAGCGCTCCTAGTATCACTGCATTGCAAAGTCTTCCAAGTAGAGGGGTAGACAGTTTGAATAATGTGGAACAAATTAGCATCAGTAATCCACTCACTGGAGATTATCAAATCACTGTGATTGCTAAAAATATGGCTACTCCGCAACAAGCTTATAGTATTGCTTGGCAATATGATCTAGCCAATGATTTTAGTTTTACTTACCCTGTAAAGGGGGATCAACTATTTCCCTTAAATAATAATCTTATTCGTTGGGAAACGGGGTTGACTGGCGCTGCTAGTATTCAGTCAAGTATTAATGATGGAGCATGGGAAACAATAGCTTCTAATATTGATCTTTCTAAAAAATACTATTCTTGGTTTAGTCCAAATAGTATTGGAACCGTTCAATTAAGAATGGTTATGGGGCAAAATATGCCAACAACAGATACGGTAGCATTGGCTCCCATTATTTCTGCTAAAACAGGATTTAATTGCCCGGATTCTTTTCTTTTATATTGGCAGAAATTGCCTGTAAAAAACTATCAGGTTTATAGATTAGGGCAACAATACCAAGAGCCGTTTCTAAGTGTATCAGATACAACCGTCATTTTTCAAAAATGGAATGTATCAAATCAGGTTTTTACAGTGGCGCCTATCTTACCAAATAATATAATAGGTTTAAGAGGATACGCATTGGATTATACCAAGCAAGGAATTGGTTGCTATGTAAAAGGTTTTATTGCTGATCCTTCCGGGTTGAAAAATGCCCAACTCAGTTTGCAATTAGGTACTATTTATCAAATAAAAAAAGTGGTTTTTGAAAAACAAACCCCCTCTGGATTCGCGAGTGTCTTTTCAATTAGTCCCGTAATCAATGATCAAATTAATGCCATTGTTACAGCAACCAACGGGCTCAATATTTATAGAGCTAAGATTGAATTAGAGAATGGGTCTATTTTGTATTCTAGTCAAGAACAGGTGTTAATCTTTGATGGGAACCCCTTTTACTTATTTCCCAACCCTGCTCCTAGTGGTTCTATTTTAAAACTAATGTCTGAAAATGTGGATAATCTTGACATTGTGCTATCAGATATCATGGGTAAAAAACTGCTTGTTCAAAAAATCAATAGCTATTTAGAAGGCATTCAATTGCCCTTAATTCCACAAGGCATTTACTATGTATCCATTGTACAAAATGGAAAAATCATAAAAACCTATCCTTTGATTGTTACAAAATATAAATAGGGCAATCGCCCTATTTATATAAATATCTATCTTGGTTAAAGTTTAGTATAACATCCTAACCTTAATGGTCTCTTTTACATCGCGCAGCAATTCTAGAGCCTGTTTGGATAGCTTTTTATCTACGTCTAAAACCACATAGCCAATTTCGTCATTGGTTTTTAGGTACTGGCCAACTATATTAATACCGTGTTTTGACAACTCAGTATTGATGGCACTTAAGACACCAGGTTTGTTATTGTGTACGTGTAAAATACGATGTGCACCTTCAACTGGAGGCAAACCAATGGCCGGAACGGTATGAGATCCGTTGGTGATACCTCTTTCTAAGTATTGGAATAATTTAATACTCACGTCTTCTCCAATATTCTGTTGGGCTTCTTCTGTAGATCCACCAATATGAGGTGTTAAGAGCACATTTGACAGTCCTTGTAAAGGAGTTTCAAATTTATCTCCGTTCTTCTCGGGCTCCCATGGGAATACGTCAATAGCTGCACCACCCAAGTGACCTTCGGATAAAGCAACACTCAATGCTTTTAAGTCTACTACTTCGCCACGGGCGTAATTAAGTAAAATGGCACCTTGTTTAAAGTACTTAAGATTTGACTTGTTAATCAGGTACTTAGTGCTAGCAATTTCAGGAACGTGTAGGGAAACAATGTCTGACTGTGTCAATAATTCTTTCAAATTCTTAGCTGAGGAAGCATTGCCCAATGGTAATTTGGTTTCTGTATCATAGAAAACAACCTTCATTCCAAGGGATTCTGCAAGTACACTTAATTGTGAACCAATATTTCCATACCCTATGATTCCCAATGTTTTACCTCTTAATTCAAAGCTTCCCTTAGCCTCTTTCATCCAAATTCCTTTATGGGCCGCTATGTTCTTATCGGGGATTCTACGAATCAGCATAATACTAGCGCCAATACAAAGTTCTGCTACTGAACGGGTATTACTATAAGGGGCATTAAATACGGCTACACCCGCTTTGGTGGCTGCTTTTAGATTTACTTGATTCACACCTATACAAAAGCACCCTATGGCTTGAAGCTTGGTTGCTGCTTCTAATACTTTTTGGCTTATTTGGGTTTTGGAACGAATGCCCACCAAGTGTACATCCTTGATTTCCTTGATTAATTCGTCTTCGCTTAGTGCGCCACTTAATTTCTTGACATTGGTATACCCGTTCTGCTTGAATTGTTGAACGGCTTTTTCGCTAATATTCTCTAAGAAAAGGATTTTGATTTTTTCTTTAGGATAGCTGGTAGCTGATTGCTTGCTCATGCTACAAATTTAAATGTTTATTTTATTCAGACCATACCGATAGTTTTCCACGATGGTATCTAGACCATTTACTAGCACCTATATTTGTCACTTTAGCATAAACCCACCATAATGCCCAAAACCATGCTGGTATCCATTCTTAGTATATTTTTGATCTCCTGCGGTAACCCCAGCTTGGAACCCAAAAAAGATACCATTGTTCAGCAATCAGCACCAGTTAGGCCTTTAACTGAAAAAGAGAAAGCCTATTATCAGGATAAAATTGAAACCCTATACAATACAACTTTAAAGAAAACGGGCTTTAATGGAAGCATTTTGTTGGCTAAAAATGGGGAAATTGTATTTGAAGACTATCGGGGTTTGATCAATTTTAAAACCAAGGAATATATTGGCCCCACAACCCCATTTCACTTGGCCTCTATATCCAAAACCTTTACTGCAACTGTCATTCTGCACTTAATGGAGCAGGGTAAAATTAGTTTGGAAGACCCAGTTGAAAAATACCTGCCAACATTCCCTTATCAAGGAATTAGCATTCAAGACCTGTTAACGCATCGCAGTGGCCTGCCCAAATATGACCACTTTATGGACGGCACAAGAACCGAGACCTATAAAGTGAAAAACAAAAAGGGCAAATGGGTAAAACGTACCAGAACTTATAAGATTCCAGTTAAAGTGGCTGGATTACCTGATAATGAAGGGGTTTTACAATATATGATTGACAATAAACCCAATCTGGAAGCATCGCCCAATAGAAGGTACCAATATTGCAATACCAATTATGCCATGTTGGCCCTGATTGTAGAAAGGATTACCCAAATGGATTTTCCTACTTATATGCAAGACAGTGTATTCCATGTGTTGGGTATGCAAAACAGTTTTGTCTTTAGCAAGAAGGATACGGCCAATTATGTGCCTTCTTATAATTATAATAATGCTCCATTCCCATTGGAAAAATTGGATTGCATCTATGGTGACAAGAATATATATAGTACGGTAAGAGATCTCTTAGCCTGGGATAAAGCTTTGTATGCTGGCAATTTTGTGAGTAGGGAAACCATGGAAATGGCCTATAGACCTTATAGTAATGAAACCCGTGGACAAAAGAATTATGGACTAGGATGGCATTTATATATTAACCCGCCTGACCCAACGGTGGTTTACCACAATGGCTGGTGGCATGGTAATAATACCGTGTTTAAAAGATTAATTTCTGATTCAGCCACCGTCATCATCTTGGGAAATAAGTTTAACCGAAGCATCTGGTCTGCCGGTAAAATGAGTTCTGTTTTCACTGGCACACCGGATACAACAGAATTAGAACAATAAATGATAATAATTCGTCAAAATCAACGTTTTATAGCTACTGCGGCAAGAAAAGCCTGATAGGAAGCTAACTATACCGTTTTCCCCTATTTTTGCAGACTTTATATTTTAAACTACGAGACATTAACTGTTTATGGACAAAATTCTGTTTTACGCTGTCCCCGCTATGGGACTAGTAGGATTGCTCTACACCCTGATCAAGTTTAACTGGGTGGCCAAACAAGACGCGGGAAATGACCGCATGAAAGAAATTAGTACGTATATCGCTGAAGGGGCCATGGCTTTCTTGAAAGCGGAATACAAGATCCTAGCCTATTTTGTGGTAATCGTTGCCATCTTATTAGGTATCATGGGATATACTGATTCCAATAGCCATTGGAGTATTGCCCTTGCCTTTATTTTTGGTGCATTCTTTAGTGCCCTAGCTGGTTTCATTGGTATGAAAATAGCTACTAAGGCAAACGTGCGCACAGCTCAAGCAGCTCGTACATCATTAAGCCAAGCTTTGAAAGTTTCTTTCACTGGTGGTTCTGTAATGGGTATGGGTGTTGCAGGTTTGGCCGTTCTTGGTTTGGGATCTTTGTTTATTGTTTTGAAAATGGTCTTTGCACCAACTCAAGCAGTAGATAGTGAAGAAATGAAACGCGCTATTGAAGTATTGACTGGATTTTCTCTAGGTGCTGAAAGTATTGCTTTGTTTGCCCGTGTTGGTGGTGGTATCTATACCAAGGCTGCTGACGTTGGTGCTGACTTAGTAGGTAAAGTAGAAGCTGGTATTCCAGAAGATGATCCCCGTAACCCTGCTACCATTGCAGATAACGTGGGTGATAACGTAGGTGACGTTGCTGGTATGGGTGCTGACTTATTTGGTTCTTATGTTGCAACCGTTTTAGCAACCATGGTACTTGGTAGAGAAGTAACTGGTGTTGGTGGTGTTGCATTGGTTGATAATTATGGTGGTCTCTCTCCTATCTTGTTACCAATGTTGATTGCAGGTTTGGGAATTCTATTCTCCATCTTTGCCACTTTCTTTGTTAAGATCAGTGATAGTGCTGGTTTGAGTACACAGAAAGTACAAAATGCCTTGAATATGGGTAACTGGGGTTCAATTGTTATCACTGGAGTTGCATGTTTCTTCTTGGTAAATTATCTGATGCCAGAACACATGTTATTGCGTGGTTTTGATTTTACACCTAATATGATTTTTGCAGCTATCCTTGTTGGTTTGGCTGTAGGTACTTTAATGAGTATGATTACTGAATATTATACTGCAATGGGCAAACGTCCAGTGATGAGTATTATTCGTCAGTCTTCTACTGGACACGCTACTAATATCATTGGTGGTTTGGCTGTAGGTATGGAATCTACCAT
>JBEAPC010000335.1:0-5695 GCA_041164585.1 Bacteroidota bacterium | reverse complement strand
TTATGCTGCAGCAAAAGCCAATTTTGAACCTGTTTCTAGTAGGGCCTCCGCTGGATCAGGTGCTATTGAACAGGATGCCTTTTTGCGCGTTGCAGATTGTGAGTTTATGCTCAGGTCTTATAAAACGGCATTAAAATCTTACGAACAAATAATTGCCTGGCAATTACCTGCTGCGGATTATGCAGCATTTCAAAAAGCCATTATTGCAGGTGCTTTAAATAAGCCAGCAGATAAGTTGAATCAATTAGAGCAGTTTCAAAACCAATTCCCACGCTCAGCTTTGTTAGCCGATGTGCAAATGGAAATTGCCAACACTCAAATGTCTAGTGAAAACTATGCTGCTGCGATAGTTTCTCTAGAGAAGATTTTAAACAATAACAAGGCTACTAATTATCATCCAGAAGTATTGCTCAAATTGGGTGTGGCAAATTTCAACTTAGATAAGAACACAGAGTCCTTGGATTATTTTAAACAATTGGTTAAAAAATATCCCAATGCTGCTCAGAGTAATGACGCCGTTGATTATATCCGTAACCTATTTGTGGCCAAACAACAGCCAGGAGATTATGTAACATTCATGAAAGAAAATGGCAAAGACGTTTCTAATCAGGAGGCCGATTCCTTGAGTTATAAATCTGCCATGATTCGTTATGAAGCAAAGGATTTTGTGGGTGCACAACAAGGCTTTGAAACTTATTTAAAGGGATTTGCACAAGGTCGTTATCAAATGGAAGCACATTATTTTAGTGCTGAGATTGCCCTTTCTAATAAAAACAATACCCTTGCATTACAACAGTACCAAGCTGTAGCAGACCAAGCGCCTAACAGATATGCAGAACGCAGTGCTTTACAAGCTGCTAGAATCCTCTATTTTGACAATAAAGACTATACAGCTGCAGCCAAATATTTTAGTCAATTAAAAGCCATGGCTTCTCAACAAGAGAATAGGTTAGAAGCCATGCGGGGTTTGTTGCGTTGTCAATTTAAAACAGAACAATGGCAACAAGCTGCTCCCAATGCCCAGGAATTGTTAGCAGAGAAAGGGATTGCCGCAGACGATAGAACCATGGCCAATTTGGTATTAGCCAAGAACAACCAATTGCAAGAATTGTATGCACCTGCAACAGAAGCCTATAAAACAGTCATAGCAGCCGGAAGGTCTGAATGGGCTGCTGAATCTCAATACAGATTAGCAGAGATTCAATTCAAACAACACCGTTTGCCTGAAGCTGAAAAAGCTGCATTTGAAGTAATTAAGAAATGGGGTTCTTATGAAGCATGGGTAGCCAAGTCTTATTTGTTGTTGGGCGATATTTATTTTGAACAAAAAGACCTCTTTAATGCAGAAGCCACCTTTAAGAGTATTGTTGACAATGCCGGTTCTTTGGCGGTGAAGAAAGAAGCCCAACTCAAATTGGATCAAGTGTTGGTAGAGAAAAACAAGACAAATAAAATTGAACAGCAGTAAACTGAAAATATGTCTATCCTGAAAAAAATATTGTGTTTATTGATCTTGGTGCTCACCCTGGCTCCGGAAGTAGAAGCACAGCAAAAAAAGAAAAAAACAACTAGCAGCAAGAGCAGTAAACAAAAAAGCAGTTCCAAAAAAACTACTTCTAAGAAATCTAAAAAGTCTAGCTCTAAAACCAGTTCCAAAAAGTCTTCTTCTAAAACTAGCAGTAAGTCAACAGCTTCCAAAAAAGCAAACTTGAATGAGGCGGATGATATTGCAGCAAAATTGGCTAGGGAAGCGCTGGAAGACACCAGTCATCCCAAAGAAGTAGTGATTACATCAGCTTTTAAACCTTCTTTAAAAACGGCTGCTAAAATCAATTTTACTGCAGCAACACCACTGGCAGACACGGCAAGGTTGCAATTATTATATCGCGTTCCAGCGCAAAACCTATTCTTTTCTTATCAACCAGTTCCAATTAAGCCCATTGCTATGGCTATGGATTCTGTAGAGTCTTGGAAGAATAGTAGGTATATCAAAGTTGGTGTGGGCAATTTTAGTACCCCTTTTGCAGAAATGGGTTTGTCATTTGGAGACGGTGTTACCAATACGGTGAGTATACTAGCCACACACCTGTCTTCCAAAGGAAATATTCCTTTTCAAGAATTTGGGAAAAACAAATTATCGGTCTTGGCTAATTTTCAAACCAAGACAGCCAATGATTGGAGCGCCCATGCTTTTTTTGACAATAGCAGACAATACTTATATGGTTTTCAACCAGCAACAATACCATACACAAAGGATGATTTATTGCAAAGATTCAATACCCTGGGTTTTGATTTAGGTATGCAAAACAAATTGGTGGGAGATAATGGATTTAGCTATCAACCCAAGATTGGCTTTAGGTATTTTTCAGACAATCATAATGCCAATGAAGTCAATTTTATTGCACAACTACCTTTTACAAAAGCATTCTCTAGGGTCTATGCATTTAAGATGGGATTAACAGCAGACATTGCTTCTTATAATGCTCCCATGATTCCCAATCCATTGAAAATTCAAAATAACCTTTTTTATATTGACCCTAGTTTCCAGTTCAAAACACCCAATCTGCGTTTAAACTTAGGGGTGATTCCAAGTTGGGATAATTCGGCTTTTAAAATGTTGCCCAACCTAACTGCAGAAGCCAGTATAAAAGAAACGGGTATGACGGTAGAATTGGGTTGGAAAGGTTCTTATCAAAAGAATGGCTACCGAACCCTAGCGGAGTTCAATCCCTATATAGACAGACCAGATACTTTATGGAATACCAGGATTGCTGAACAATACTTAGGGCTAAAAGGTTCCTTGGGCAATCATTTTAGTTTTGCGGGGAGGGTCTCCTTTATGCAGTTCTTTAACCAACCCTTATATGTGAATACTTTTTCTGACGGTAGGGCTTTTAATATTTTGTATGATAGCAGGGTAGAAGCCCTTAGAATCAAGGGAGAATTGGGTTATAAAGTACAGGAACAGTTCTCTTTGATGGCTGGTGTGAATATTACCCAGTACACCAAACTAGCTACCAATGACAAAGCTTATGGCTTGGTTCCCATGGAATTAACGGGTTCATTAAAGTGGAAACTGCTTAAAGACCTACAAATTAAGGCGGATGTTTATTTTAGAGATGGTGTGCCTTATTTGTCCAAATCTTTGGTTAGTCAGAAGCTGGATCCCGCTGCAGACCTGAATTTGGGCGCAGAATTTACGGTACTACCCAGGCTAAATATTTGGATTCAAATGAATAATTTGCTGAACAATACTTATCAACGTTGGAACCAATATGAAGTGTTGGGATTCAATGTTTTGGGAGGAGTTGTATATTCGCTGCAGTAAATTCCTTTTTCATGCACCAGTATTTGTTGAAATACCTTGTTTTACATAAGCAATTACCCCTTCCAAAAGTGGGTGTTTTCAGCATTGAACAGGTTAGTGCGCAAATTGATTCTACCAATCATTTGTTGTATCCGCCATCACAGGTAATCAGGTTTAGCCAAGAATCCGTTGCAGCAGACAGAAATTTTTATGATTTTATTGTCAATGAAACGGGATGGGAATTGGTAGACGTGATGCGCAATATTCAAAAATTTGTCCAGCAATTATTGATTGAAGCACAAGACAAACACGGGGCCATTTTACAGGGTATTGGAACATTAAAAAAAGAGGGAGACGGGCACTTGATGTTTTTTGCAGACCGACCTCTAGACTATTTGTTCTCTCAAGTAAAGATTGATAAATCTATCAGTTTGGCAAAAGCTGCCACCCTAAAACAGTCTGCCTATAAAGCCAAAGAATTGGAAGGCGATGAGTTAAGGGAATTATTGGGGCAGGCCACCGATTCAGACTCAACCGATAACTGGTGGGTTTATGCATTTGCCTTATTACTTTTAGGTGTTGGTGCCCTCTTGTTTTATTACGTTTAGTTTTTGCCTTAGCTCATGGACCAGATAATACATTATCAACAATGCCCAGCCTGTAAAAGTGCTGATATTGAAAAAGCATTAACAGCCAAAGACCATACGGTTTCTGGTGAAAATTTTGAAATCCGGCATTGCAATCATTGTAGTATACGATTCACTCAGGACATTCCAGTCTTGTCTGCTATTGGACCTTATTATCAATCTGAAGAATACGTGTCCCATTCTGATTCTCAAAAAGGACTGATCAACAATTTATACCATCGCGTACGCAACCATACTTTACAAACCAAGCGTCAACTCTTGCAAACTGTTATTGGTAAACAGCAAGGTGAATTACTAGATGTAGGTGCGGGCACAGGTGCTTTTTCTAAAACCATGCAAGACGCTGGATGGCAGGTAACTGGTTTAGAACCTGATGAGACTGCTAGAAAAAATGCCAAAGAATTACACAGTCTAGATTTGCAGTCTCCTGATCAAATCTATCATTTAGCGGAAGCACAGTTTGACGCTATTACACTTTGGCATGTATTAGAACACGTTCATGATTTACAAGGCTATTTGGAAAATTTTCATCGCCTTTTAAAGGCAAATGGAAAACTAATCATTGCTGTTCCCAATTATACCAGTAAAGACGCAACTGCTTATGGTGCTTTTTGGGCAGCTTATGATGTGCCCAGGCATTTATACCATTTTTCTCCAGCTAGCATGCAAGCATTGGCTAAGTCAAAGGGATTTGAAGTAGACCAAATGCAACCCATGTGGTTTGATTCGGTTTATGTAAGTATGTTGAGTGAAAAATGCAAGACTGGTGCTAGCAAATTAATTCCTGCTTTATGGAATAGTATGATTTCAAATGCAAATGCCATTGTTAATGCAGCTAACTGTAGCTCAGTTATCTATATTCTGTCTAAAAAACAAGCTTAGTTGAATTTGATTTCAAACAAAGCAGGCCACCATTTTCCCGTAACATAAAAGGTCTTTGTGCTGGGGTTATAAGCAATCCCGTTAAAAGATTCTGCAGTACTATCAGGCACATTGCTTTTCTTTAAGATATCTGTAAAGTCTGCCTTGGCTTCTACCAAACCCGTTTGGGGATTGATTTTGATGATTTCATTGGTTTGCCAAATATTGGCATAAATAGCACCGTCTACCCATTCCATTTCATTAATCATGGATACATAACCATTGTTATTGCTTACACCTAATGTGCGTTCAATTTTAAAGGTTTCAGGATTTACAAAATAGATATTACTACCACCAGTATTAATTAATAAAGACTTACCATCGGTAGTCATGCCCCAACCTTCATAAGGCCATTCAAATTCTTGGGGTAGTTTTTTAAAATTCAAATCGTAAACAAAAACCTTGTGTTCCTGATAAGTAAGTTGGTAGATTTTATCATTTAAAACGGTGATTCCTTCTCCAAAAAAGTCATCAGCCAATTTGATACTTTTTTTAATCTTACCTGTTTTAATATCTACTTGCAAAAGTTTGCTTCGGCCCTTATTGCCCGTGCTTTCTAATAATGATCCTTCATGCACTAAAAGCCCTTCGGTAAAAGAACTGGTATCATGTGGGTATACATTTAAAACCGTATAATTTAGTGTTGCTGGTGCAGGAATTGCAGCAGAACTATTGTTATTGTCAGAATTGTTATTATCATTATTACAAGCAGCCAAACCAAGGGTCAATACCAAGAGGGAAAAATATTGCTTCATAGAATTCTATTGCTTAAAAATAGGAAAGTTCCTTATTGGAAATAGTTAAAAATAAAGCAACATTA
>JBEAPC010000334.1:0-30350 GCA_041164585.1 Bacteroidota bacterium | reverse complement strand
ACTTTTAAGCCCATTTTCCTTTGCCAATTGCAACACAGCAGCAATTTCTGCAAAATGCTGTTCGGCCGTTTTTTTCAGTTGATGGGTTAAATGATTCAATGAACCCTTGGTTAAAAGATTCATCACAGTTGCACCAGCTTCCAACATCCAATTAACAGACACTTCACCATCTACAAATGTGAGCACTTCTACCCTATCTTGGTATCCGTTTTCCTTAGCCCATTTGGTAATTTTTTTCACCGCTTGAAACTCTCCTTCTGAAACCCTAGCTGAGGCAATTTCAATACGATCAACTTTCAAATCAGTCAAGAGTAGTTTGGCAATGGTTAGTTTCTCTGAAGCTGAAAACGACACGCCGCTGGTTTGTTCCCCATCGCGCAGTGTGGTGTCCATGATTTCTATATGTTGCTGTTCCACAGTTAGTATTTGTAGACTATTAATAAGCTTTGGCAGTTGCAAAAGCCTTGATTTCTTCTTTCATTGCTTGCAAGTAATCAATATCATCAAAACCATTCAAGAGATTGTGTTTCTTGTATCCATTGATGTCAAAAGACTCAACTGCACCCGTAGCATTAATGGTAATGGTTTGAGCATCCAAGTCAACGGTTAATTCCGCTTTTGGATTTGCCTCAATGGCCTGGAAAATTTGTTCTAAAAATGGTTCTGAAACCTGCACAGGCAGGATACCCACATTTATAGCATTCCCTTTAAAAATGTCTGCAAAAAAGCTAGAAACCACACAACGAAAACCATAATCATAAATGGCCCATGCTGCGTGTTCACGGCTAGAACCACTTCCAAAATTTTTACCACCTACCAAGATCTTTCCAGCATAGATGGGATTGTTTAAAACAAAATCCTGTTTGGGAGTTTCATCATTGTTGTACCTCCAATCTCTAAATAGATTGTCGCCAAAACCCTTGCGCTCGGTTGCTTTTAAAAATCGAGCTGGAATAATCTGATCGGTATCCACGTTCTCAATGGGCAAAGGCACTGCAGAACTGGTTAATTTGGTGAATTTATCGTAAGCCATAATAATTGATTCTTAAGTTTAAAAATGTTAGATTATAACAGTTCTCTTGGGTCGGTTACTACACCAGTTACTGCTGCAGCAGCTGCCACTAGTGGACTAGCCAATAATGTGCGGCTTCCAGGACCTTGTCTGCCTTCAAAATTTCTATTGCTGGTACTCACAGCATATTTGCCCGCAGGAATCTTGTCATCATTCATAGCCAAACATGCAGAACAGCCAGGTTGTCTTAGAAGGAATCCAGCTTCGGTAAGAATATCATAAATGCCTTCTTCTCTAATCTGCGCTTCTACAATATGAGAACCAGGTACAATCCAAGCGGTTACATGGTCTGCTTTTTTGCGCCCCTTTACAATGCTGGCAAATGCCCTAAAGTCTTCAATGCGACCATTTGTACAACTACCAATAAATACAAAATCTACTTTCTTACCAATCATGGGTTCACTTTCTTCAAAGCCCATATACTTCAGAGATTTGGCATAAGTGGCTACACCACCTTCCAAGTCAGTTGCTTTTGGTATGCTTTTAGAAATCCCCATACCCATACCCGGGTTGGTACCATAAGTAATCATGGGTTCAATATCGGCAGCGTCAAAACTATATTCTTTGTCAAACTGAGCAGCAGCATCGGTATGTAAGGTTTTCCAATAAGCCAATGCCTTGTCCCAAGCATCGCCCTTGGGTGCTTTTTCCTTACCCTTAATATAATTGAATGTGGTTTCGTCAGGGGCAATCATTCCACCTCTTGCACCCATTTCAATACTCATATTACAAACTGTCATACGGCCTTCCATGCTCATGTTTTCAAACACATCTCCAGCATACTCTACAAAATAACCAGTAGCACCTGCAGTTGTTAATTGTGCAATGATGAACAAGGTCACGTCTTTAGGAGTCACTGCCTTTCCCAATACGCCATTTACATTAATGCGCATTTTCTTGGGCTTAGGTTGCATGATACACTGAGAAGACAACACCATTTCAACTTCAGAAGTACCAATCCCAAAAGCAATGGCACCAAATGCACCGTGAGTAGAAGTATGGGAATCACCACAAACAATGGTCATACCAGGTTGTGTAATGCCATTTTCTGGCCCAACTACGTGTACAATCCCATTTTTAGGATTACCCAATCCCCAATGAGAGATGCCGTATTTGGCAGAATTGGTTTCCAATGCCAATAATTGATTCGCAGAAAGCGGATCAGTAACTGGCAAGTGTTGGTTAATGGTGGGAGTATTGTGGTCGGCAGTTGCAAATGTGCGGTCAGGAAATATCACGTCAATTCCACGTGTTTCCAAACCCAAAAATGCCACAGGGCTTGTTACTTCATGAATAAAATGACGGTCAATAAAAAACACATCGGGCCCGTCTTCAATTTTACGGATCACGTGTGCATCCCATACTTTGTCAAATAAGGTAGTTGGTTGATGGCTCATTATAAATGAATTTGATGAAGGTCTAAAATGGGTTAACCCTTGTGGGAAGACAAATTTAACTGGTTTATTTATGACTTATTTATACTTATTTTGTCAATTATTGATACCTTTAAAGTATCATGGAAATCAGACATCTCAAATATTTTCTGACCTTAGCCAAGGAATTAAGCTTTACCAAAGCATCTGAGAAGTTGTTTATAGCACAACCCCCATTGAGTAGGCAGATCAAGGAATTGGAACAAGAATTGGGCACTTTGTTGTTTAATAGAAATAATAAAAAAGTGGTGCTCACAGAAGCCGGAAAATTTTATCAAAAAGAAATTGCTCAATTATTACAAAACCTAGACAGGATTAATTTGAAGGCCCAAAAAATGGGGCAGCATATTAGTGGAGAATTTAGGATTGCTTATATCAGTTCTACTTTTTCAGGTGATATTACAGAGTTGGTCAAATTTCTCTCCGCCAAATACCCCTTTGTCAATTTCAGGTTATATGAAGTGCCTACAGTAGAACAAGTGATTGGATTGGAACAAGGCAAGATAGATTTGGGTATTATTAGGGCTCCTTTGTATTCACCCCATATTGCAACTAACTTATGGTTTAGAGATAGTTATTCCTTGGTTTTTAATAGGGCCAATGTGAATATTAAATCTGAAAAAGAAATTGCCAAACTCAAAGACGAGACTTTTGTATTCTTCAACAAAGAATATGCCCCCTTCTATTACGATAGCTTGATTGAAATCTGCGCCAAATATGGGTTTGCGCCAAAAATTGTACACGAGTCAAACAATATTTCTTCCATTATTCAATTGGTCAAAAATGGACTAGGCATTTCTATTGTGCCTACTAATATTGTCAAAAGTTATAACTATCCAGAGCTTGGTTTTTTAGAACTCAAGAAACCAAATTTGTATACCGATATTTTATTGGCCACACCCAAGGATAGTGATTCTGAAATTGCCAAAGAAGCCATTCAATTTCTATTACAATAATAGTCTAGTTTAAAGCTGCTTCCGCATTGGCCTTAATCAATCGCACTTCAACAGCCGATGCATTAAATACACTGCCAAGGTCATGTACCAAAAGATTCTGATAAGTTAAAGGATTGGCTTTGTCTACCCTTGCAGCACTATGGTATTCCAGGGCCTGTGTTGCTTGCGCGATGGCCCCTACATTATTACTTCTTAAACCACAACCGGGCATGATGATGATCCTATCTCCTGCTAGATGCATGAGCCCTTTTAAAATATCAAGTGCATCAATGGCTGCCCTTTTCCCACCACTGGTTAAGACGCGCTCAAAGCCAGCCTGAATGGCTATTTCTAAGGACGCTTCCAAATTAGGCGAAAGGTCAAAAGCCTTATTCAGCGTAGCTTTCATGGGATAAGCCCATTCTACAAATTGTTTACACAAATCTGCATCTAGGCTACCATCTAATAGTTGGGCACCAATAGAAATACCATCGCAACCAATTTGCTTGCAAAACAAAATGTCTTGCCTAATACTTTCAATTTCATCCTGACTATAATAGTAGTAGCCACCTCTTGGGCGGATAATGGGATATAATTTGATGTCTAATAGTTTTCTTGCTTGCATTAAAACCCCAGGGGCAGGTGTAGTACCTCCTTCTGTTGGATTCCCACAGAGTTCTACCCTACCCGCACCACCAGCTTGGGCATTGATACAACTCTCAAGGTTAAAAGCACATACTTCAATCAAAACTTGTTTAGACATAGTTGCTATTTGAAATGAAGTTACAAAACAGAAAGCTTTTGCATAGAATTACCCTTTGAATCAAGACCAGTTTTGGTAACTTTGAAACTTCAATCAATCATGGATTGATTTTTAAAGCTTGTAGCAAACTGATGGATATTCAAGAAGCATTATTAGAAATTCTTCCCAAAGAAAAAATCAAAGCCAGCATTAGTGATAGGTATAGCTATGCCAGTGATGCTAGTTTTTATTATCTAGTACCGCAAGCCGTGGTGCAACCGGCAAATCTTGAAGATATCAAGTCATTGTTTCAATTCTCTCAGGCCAAGGGTATTCCCATGGTATTTAGAACAGGTGGAACCAGTTTATCTGGGCAAGCCATCACTGATGGCATTTTGGTAGACCTAAGTAGGTACTGGCAGGGAGCAAAAGTATTGGATCAAGGAAATTTTGTTCAAGTTCAACCAGGGATTATTGGTGGCCAAGTAAATCAATTACTCAAAACTTATGGCAGAAAAATAGGCCCTGATCCCGCTTCTATCAATGCGGCCATGATGGGTGGCATTTTGTCTAATAATTCCAGCGGTATGTGTTGTGGCGTGGTACAAAATGCTTACCACACTATCAAGAACATGGCGTTTATGTTACCCGATGGGAGCTATTTTAATTCTGCTTTGCCTGCTGACTATACTAGGTTTGAAACTGAAAAAAGCACATTATACCAAGGCATTCTTGATTTGCAATCAAGACTAAAAAGCCATCCTGAATTAGTTACCAGCATTAGGAGAAAATACCAATTAAAAAATACAGTGGGTTATGGTTTAAATGCCTTTTTGGATTTTGAACACCCATTAGACATCTTAGTTCATTTATTAATTGGCGCAGAAGGTACACTGGCATTTATTGCTGAAGCTGTTTTGGAAACTTTGCCTGACTTGGCTTTCAAGGCAACGGCCATGTTGTATTTTGAAAATCCATTAATGGCATGCAACGCCATTGCTGGCTTAAAAAAAAGCAGAGCAGCTGCATTGGAATTAATGGATCGCGCAGCTTTACGCTCAATAGAACAGAACCCTTATGCTCCAGCTGCTTTAAAAGATCTTCCAGAAAATGCTACGGCCATTCTTTGTGAATACCATGCAGATTCAAGTGAAGCACTTACAACCATATTAAATAATGCCCAGCCCGTTCTAGAAAATTTATCTACTGTTTTACCTTTTGATTTTAGTATTGATCCAGTTCAACAAGCCAAGTATTGGAAACTGCGTAAAGGCATGTATCCATCGGTTGCAGCAGCCAGAGAAAAAGGCAGTACTGTTTTATTAGAAGATATTGCATTCCCGGTAGAAGTCTTGGGACCTGCCGTATTAGAAGTGCAGGAGCTCATGATCAAACACGGTTTCCATAACGGGATTATTTTTGGTCATGCCAAGGAAGGCAATTTGCATTTTGTCATTTCTCAATCTTTTAATCAACCCTCAGACGTTGAAGCCTATGAATTATTGGCCAAGGATATAGCAGTATTGGTATTAGACAAATACAAGGGTTCCCTAAAAGCAGAACACGGAACAGGCAGACAGATTGCACCCTTTATTGCGGATGAATGGGGCCAAGAAGCTTTTATGATCATGAAAGATTTAAAGGCTTTAATTGATCCACACCAATTATTAAACCCTGGGGTGATTATCAATGAAGACAAGGATTGTCATATCAAAAACTTGAAAACCCTTCCGGTAGTAGAAGAAGAAGTAGACAAATGCATTGAATGTGGCTACTGTGAACATAGATGCCCAAGTAGGGAATTTACTATGACACCCAGAAGAAGGATTGTAGTTAGAAGGGCCTTACAAAGACTATCCAAAGAAAAAAATACAGAGACTTATCAGCAGTTGCTCAAAGAATACCAATTTGACGGTCTGGACACCTGTGCGGTGGACGGGCTTTGTGCACTAGAATGTCCAGTAGATATTAATACGGGTGATTTAGTGAAAAGACTGAGAAGAGAAAACCATTCACCCAATGCCAATGCCATGGCTTTAATGGTGGCCAAACATTTTGGCACTGTTGAAACACTAGTTAAGACCGCTGTAAAAACAGGCCGATTTGCCAACCGATTATTGGGCAAACAAACCATGCCCAATCTGACCAAGGGCATTCGTGTATTGATACCCTCTTTTCCATTATGGTCCACAGAAATGACAGGACCTATTACAAGTATCATCAATGAGCCCAAACAAGCTTCGGCAGTTTGGTTTAATTCCTGTATTAGCCGAATGATGGGGGCAGACAGGGATTCCAAGGAATCAACGGTTGATCTGGCATTGCGTATTTGCAAAAAAGCGGGATTGGAATTATTGGTACCAACTGATCTGAATGGAACTTGTTGTGGTCAAGCATTTTCATCAAAGGGATTTCAGGATGCCTATCAGCATACCGCCAATCAAACCATAGAAAAATTGTGGAAATGGACCAAACAAGGCCAGATTCCAGTAGTGATGGATACTACTTCTTGCACGCATTCCATGCAGCATAGTAGACCCTATTTAACAGCTGACAATCAACAAAAATTTGACAGCATTCAGATCATAGATATTGTTGCTTTTCTGGCCGATAAAGTAATTCCCAACTTAACCATTAGTGCTCCCAAAAAGAGTATTGTATTTCACCCAGTTTGTAGCACTTACAAAATGAACTTGGTAGAAAAAATGCGCGTGATTGGGAATGCATGTGCGTTAAAAGCAGACATTCCTGTTAGTGCAGGATGTTGTGGTATGGCGGGTGATAGAGGATTCTACTATCCCGGGCTTACTGCTGCAGCTACTAGAACAGAAGCACTAGAAGTAAATCAACAAGACTATGACGGATATTATTCTACAGGGAAAACCTGTGAAATGTCTTTATCCGCCTCTGTAACCAAAGACTATCGTTCTATTTTATACTTGGTAGATGAGGTAAGTGCTTAAGGTAATTTTACTGCTTGACGAGCAATTAATTGCCAGGTCTTTTGTTGTTTTTGCCAAACCAAGATCAGGGCAAGTTTTACTTCGCCAGGTTTACCTCCGTCATTGGTAGTAGCAAATAATTTGTTTCTTACAATAGCAGTTTTACCAAACAATTGAATGGTTTGGTCTGTCAGGTTAATCTTTACAAAATCAGAACTACCGCTGGTCAAAGATTCAATAAATGAAGTTCTACCTTCTAATTTACCACCAGAATGTCCATAACTCACTTGATCAGATACCAAGGCTTCTAGTGCTGTTTTATCTGGATTAACCATTAATTCAGCCAGTTGATTCACTGCTTTAGCTACTTGCATACTGTCTTTTGATTGTGCCATTCCAGCACTTAACACCAAACTAAGAGATAGACAAAGAATAAAAGATTTCATAATTGAGATTGTTCTTGAAATTACTCAAAAAATAATTGCTGGCAAAGCATTTAAGATTGGACTCATTAGGGGATAATACAAACCAATAGACTTCTGGCTCCATGTGCACCAATCACCAAACTCTGTTCAATGTCTGCAGTCTTAGAAGGGCCAGCCAAGAACATTCCAAAACCTGTATCAAAACTGGAAACCTGTTGGTAAGCATGGTGCATGGTAGACACAATATTCTTTGCTTCAATAACAATGACCAAGTGTTCCGCAATAAATGGAAGTAAACGGTTGACCATGGCAGCTTCATCTAACCAAATAGATCCATTTTCAGCAACTGCAATTCCACCCTTTACATAAGCTCTTTGAACAGTAGCCAATTCTGCTGCTTCTAAAATAGCAAGGGTTGGGTCTATGCTCCCAATTTCCGCAATGGCATTGACCAATCTTTTGCCTTGGGCTAAGTCTGATTGCATCATATCCTGCAATGCAGTCCAGCCGTTGATTTCAACGGCTTTCCCACCAATACTTTCCAATACGGTTTTAAACTGGCTTAGATTGCTCTCGTATTGAATCACTGCTGATAAATCAATCATAGGCAATTCCTGCCCCAAGGGTTGATTGGCCATGATTCCAGCTAGTATAGTTTCTCTTGCACTCATTTCTTCTTGTTGTTTAGATACCATTCTCTAAAGCTTTCTTTAGGAGCTTCAGGCATTTCACGCTGTTTGAACCAAGGGTTCATTCCATTATTGGTTAAGAAGGGCAAGTGCTTTACTACCCATCTTCCCATCTTACCCGCCATGCGATAAATAGCAGGATGCGCCAAGACTTCAGACATACCCCACATAGCAAATGTTTTTCCTTTTGCGGCCATACCTTCCTTGGTTATTTCTTGACGCCAGAGATACAATTGCTCGTGAATATTAATCTTCACCGGACATACATTGCTACAACTGCCACAAAGCGTGCTTGCAAAAGGTAAATCCTTGTTGGCCTGCATGTCTAAATTGGGATTCAAGATGGAGCCTATCGGCCCCGCCACTGCTGTATGATAACTATGACCACCACTTCTTCTATACACAGGACAGGTATTAAAACAAGCAGCACACCTAATACACTTGAGCGAGTTTCTAAATGATTCTCTACCCAATTGTCTGCTCCTACCGTTGTCCACTATCACAATATGCATTTGCTGACCAGCCCTTGGTTTGCTAAAATGACTACTATAAGTAGTAATGGGTTGACCAGTAGCACTTCTTGCTAATAGCCTTAAGAACACACCCAAATGTTCTGCTTTGGGAATGATTTTTTCAAAACCCATACAGGCAATATGAATCTTGGCAGCGTGTGCACCCATATCGGCATTTCCTTCATTGGTGCAAACCACAAAACCTCCTGTTTCTGCAATAGCAAAGTTCACACCCGTAATGGCCAGTTCCGATGCAATAAATTTATCTCTTAAATGCCCCCTAGCGGCTTCCGTTAAATACTGTGGATCATTGTTGCCTTTCTCTGTTCCAAGATGCTCGTGAAAGGTTTCACTCACGTCTTGTTTTTTCAAGTGAATGGCAGGAAGTACAATATGGCTGGGTGTTTCTTTTCTAAACTGCACAATTCTTTCACCCAAATCTGTATCAACAATTTCTACGCCTTTCTCCGTCAAGAATTCATTTAAATGACATTCTTCTGTGAGCATGCTTTTGCTCTTGACAATTCTATGTACTTGGTTGTCTTGGATAATGTTATAAATAATCTCATTGTGCTCTTTGCCGTCTACCGCCCAATGCACTTGTATGCCGTTGGCGATGGCGTTTTTTTCAAAGTCCACCAATAATTGGTGCATATGACTCAAACCATGGTATTTGATATCCGATGCCCATTGTCTGAGCTGCTCCCATTCAGGAAGACTATGCGCCGCTTTGTCTCTTTTCTCTCTGACAAACCAGAGCGTATCATCATGCCAGTCTGTTCTGGGCTCATCGGCTATAAAATGTTCAGCCGCCTCTGCGTGTGTGAAATTGGCTTGGCTGCTCATAACTGACTGTTTAAAATCTCTGCAATATGAATGGTCTTGATCTTGCTACCCTGACGTTTTAAAATTCCTTCTAAATGCATCAAGCAACTGGTATCAACACCGGTAATATAAGCTACCTCATTGTCCTGGTGTTCCCCAATTCTATCCTTACCCATTTTCACGCTTACTGCTTCTTCAAACACACAAAAGGTTCCACCAAAACCACAGCACTCGTCTACCCTTTTGGGTCTGGATACTTCAATGCCTTTCACCATGTTGAGTAATGTTCCTGGCTTTGAAAATGCAGGAGCCACCAACTCACTCATAGAAGCCAAGTGTAAACCTCTTTGACCATGACAGCTGGTATGCAAACCAACTTTAAAAGGAAAGCTGGCTTGCAGCGATGTAACTTTTAAAACATCTACTAAAAATTCTGTGAGTTCATAAACGCGAGCGCGAATCTGCTCTGCAGCTACAGGATCTTCCTCGTCATGTAAGTGTTCCTTGATATGCAAGACACAACTTCCCGATGGGGCAACTATATAATCAAATCCCTTAAAATTGGATACAAAATTTTTATCACAACCCTTGCTCATGGTTTCAAAACCACTATTGGCCATGGGTTGACCACAACAGGTTTGGTTCAAGGGAAAGCTAACTTCACAGCCCAACTTCTCTAATAATTCCAAACTTGCAACACCTACCGTAGGATAAAACTGATCAATATAACAGGGTATAAATAAGCCAACTTTCATAAACTAAGTCCTTGGTGAATGGAATACAAACGCAGGTCAATCATATCAGCAGGCAAAGGCTGGGGATTCCAATGATGGTGTAAGGCCATGGCTGCTCCTATAGAAGAAGCTTGTGGAACAGAAGCCGCATTGACTTCTAAATCGGGATAGGCCCTAGCTAATAAGTACATATAAATTGGATTCTTACTAAAGCCGCCATCCACAAAAATTCTAGTTACTTCAGAGCCCCTCAATACCAGGTTGGTACTAAAAACTTGTTGGGTAATAATATCTGCAATCAATTGGTGGTAGGCAGCTTCATAGCTTTCAAAACCAGTCAAATCACGCTTGCCAAAAGCAGACTGGTGCAGCATAGCAGAAGAAGCTTCCGCATCAGTAGGTTCTACATATGCAATAACTTCAGGCAATAACTTTGGATTGCAATAAACCGTTTTATAATAATCTAAGTCTGTATTAAAATGCGCGGCTAATTTTTTGATTTGTTGCTCGTGTTCATTCCCTGCAAAAAGTCTAGAAGCTTTTACTGGATTACCCTGAAAACTCAAATAACAAAGACAATCCTGCTCAAGCTCAGCGCTTGTTAGAGGCTGCTCATTAAAGGGATGCAAACTAATGCACCAGGTTCCTGTAGAGAGTAATACAAAGGGTTCAGTGAATGCTACTAAGTAAGGAATTAATGCAGCCGAACTATCGTGCAAACCAATGCCTATAACTGCCCCATCCTTATTTGCAGATATGGTATCATATGGAGCAATAGGTGCTAATAATCTACTAATCCCTTCTGCTTCCACCCAAGGGTGATAGGCTTTGTGTTCAAAATCCCATAACTGGGTATGACAACCAATACTGGTAATATCGGAGTGGGATTCACCACCCAAAATAAAACTGAGGTATTGGGGTAAATGAAGTGCATGATCAATGGTTGGAAATAGGGCAGGCTTTTCTTGTTTAATGCGGTACAATTGCATCCCTGAATTCAGGTTGCCCAAGTTGGGCGATGCTGTTTGCAAGGCCAAGGCTGCAGCACCACCATATTTTTCCTGAAACCCATTCAACAAATCCTCATTCAAGGGTTTGAGGTAATTATACAAAGGCAATACAGGTTGGTGCGCTTTGTTTAAATACACAAAACTAGCGCCATAGGCAGAAAAGTTGACTGCTTGAACATCATATTGTTTGTCGGCTTGTAATTGGGCAAATCTATTCAATACCCAATCCGTCAAAGCTTTTAAATCATCACAGGGATATCCGTCTTCATCACTGATTTCGGAAAACTGTGAGGACTCTTCCAACACAATTTGGTATTGCCGATTAAACAACAACAATTTCTTGTTGGTCTTGCCAATATCAAAAATGGCAATGACCGGTGTAGCTACTATATTAGAGTCCTGTTGCAACGGTTTGAGCTCCTCTTTCTTTGATCAATTGTTCTCTTACTGCTAAGTTACGATATAGTTCCAAAGGTTTTAAAGCACCACCGCTTCTAAGCCTTGCTTCTGCAACAATGGCGCGGGTATCGGTACGATAAGCTTGCTGTAATACCTCCTGTGCTTTAGCCACATCATTGGATTGTTGAGCAGCTACCAAAGCTGCTTTATCAACCAATAAGGCTTGTGCATAAGCATTCATGATGGCTTCCACAGATTGCAACAAATCTTCTAAAGGATCTTTCACATTATGAGAGGCATCAATCATCCAACCAAGGTCTTTGGCGTGGTTCATGCCACGAGCATCCATTCCTTCTACCAGTTCATTAAAGATCAAGAACAATTGGTAAGGATTAATGCTACCTACTGTTAAATCATCATCACCGTATTTAGAATCATTGAAATGAAAACCAGCTAGTTTTTCTTCCATTAATAAGAGTGCTACAATCTGCTCAATATTGGCATTAGGCAAGTGGTGACCAAGGTCTACCAAGGTATAAGCTTGTGGCCCAAGTTTGCTAGCATACAGATAACTCTGACCCCAATCACCCACCGTCATGCTGTAAAAATTGGGTTCAAAAGCTTTGTATTCAATATACATTTTCCAGTTAGCTGGTAATGCGGCATAAATCACTTTCAAACTCTCCAAAGTATTTTGAAAAGCTTCTCTAAAATTTAATTGACCAGGAAAGCAGGAACCATCACTCAACCAAACAGTCAAAGAATCAGAACCAAGGGCAATCCCTTGTTTGATCACTTCTAAGTTATGGTCAATAGCTTGTTGTCTAACAGCTTTGTTTACGTGTTGTAGAGAACCAAATTTATAAGAGTGTTCCTGATTTTTTTGATCCTGAAACGTATTGCTATTCATGGCATCAAAACGCAAACCCTTTTGAGCGGCCAATGTTTTGATGGCTTCTGGGTTCTCAGGAATATCCCAAGGAATATGCAAAGAAATAGCTCCACTAGATTGGTTCAGTTGGTGCAATACACCAATGTCTTCAATTTTCTCTTCCAGGTTACGGGGTTCACCACCACCAGAAAAACGTCCAAACCTAGTACCACCCGTACCCAATGCCCAACTTGGGATGGCTACTTGAAAAGCTACTAGTTTTTCAATAATGCTTTCTATATTGGCATTTTCAGCAGCAATAAAATCTATCTTTCTTTGGTGCGCTGCCTGTTGGGCTTGGTTATGCGCCTGAATTTGTTCTTGAGCAATTTGCATGATGCAATTGGTTTATGGCAAATAAAAAACTTCGGTTAAAGGTATGCTTACAGGAGAATTGTCTGGATTTGATTCCATGATATCACCCATATATTTCCACCAGCGTTGCATCACTGGGTCTTTGGGAAGATCATCCAATTTCATGGCTGATGAAATCTTGAGCACCCCAAACAAAGAAAGGGTTTCCTTGTCTAAGAAAATGCTGTATTCACTAATGCCAGTTTCTTTTAATAGACTTACTAGCTCAGGCCAGATTTCATCATGGCGTTTCAGGTATTCCTCTTGGAAACCCGGAAACAATTTCATTTTGAATGCTACTCTTTCCATGGTTATCTTAAAAATGCTGCTGCAACTCCACCATCTACGTTAATCACATTACCAGTTGACTTGTTCAACAAACCACCAGTGATGGCAAAGCAAGCATTGGCAATATCTTCAGGCAAAATGATTTCATTTAACAAGGTACGTTTTGCGTAATAAGATGGCAATTCTGCAACGGTAATACCATAAGCTTTTGCACGGCCTTCTGCCCATGCACCAGCCCAGATTTTACTATCAGAAATTACTGCGTCTGGATTCACCACGTTTACACGAATATGGTCTTTGCCAAGTTCTGCTGCATTTAGTCTATTCAAATGAATTTGTGCTGCTTTAGCAGAACCATAACCCGCGTTATTTGGGCCAGACACTAATGCATTTTTGCTCACAATGTTTACAATATCACCACCCAATTCCTGTTTGCGCATAATGTTTACGGCAGACTGAGTAACAAAGAACTGACCTTTCACTAGTACATCATATAAGATATCCCAGTCTTTCTCTGTATGTTCTTCAATGGGTTTAGAAATAGACAAACCTGCACAGTTCACTACAATATCTACGCCACCAAAAGCCAAAGAACCCGCTTTGAAAGCATGTTGAATACCTGCCAAATTGGTTACGTCCAATAAGACTGCAGAGAAAACGTCTTTACCATACTGTGCGCTAAACTCTGCACTGGCATTTTCTAAACGGCCGCTATCATTGTCATTGATGATCACACAAGCCCCTTCGTTAGCAAACTTCTTGGCAATGGCTTTACCAATGCCACCAGCACTACCCGTTACCAAAGCAATCCTTCCTGTCAAAGCTTTTGGCTTTGGCATTCTTTGCAATTTGGCTTCTTCTAATAACCAGTATTCAATATTAAAAGCTTCTTGTCTAGGAAGTGCCGTATAAGAAGAAATGGCTTCTGCACCTCGCATTACGTTAATGGCATTCAAATAAAATTCAGAAGCTACCCTTGCAGTTTGTTTGTCTTTTGCAAAACTAAACATACCTACTCCCCTATACAGAATAATCACCGGATTAGCATCGCGCATAGCGGGACTATTCGGGTGTTTGCAACTATCATAATATTCCGCATACATCTTACGGTATGCTTCAAACTGAGGAGCTAGTTTTAATTTAACGGCAGCTACATTAGAAAGGTCTTCATCTGTTGCAATATCCAAAACAAGCGGACTAATCTTGGTACGCAAGAAATGGTCAGGACAACTGGTACCCATTGGGGCCAACCTATCTAAATCATTGCTGTTGATAAATTCCAATACCCTAGCATCATCTGTAAAATGACCAATCATTTGAACATTGCTAGAACAGAATCCACGTAAAATAGGCGCCAAATCAGCAGCCCTATCTAAACGTTGTTCTTGTGGCAATGATTCCATTTTGGCTCCACCAAAATTGGCAGGCAATTTGGCTTGGGAGTCTTGTATAAAATCGGCGCAGCGTTCAATCACTTCCAAGGTGTTGATATAACACTCATATGCGGTATCGCCCCAGGTAAACAAACCGTGTGAACCCAACATGATACCTCTAATACCTGGATTTTCATCCAAGCACTGACGCAATTGCAAACCAAGATCAAAACCTGGCTTCTGCCACTCAACCCATCCAATGGTTCCATTGAATAATTCTTGGGTAATTTTTTTGCCGTCTTTTGCTGCCGCTATAGCAATTGCTGCATCGGGGTGCAAGTGATCAATATGTTTGAATGGAAGAAATCCATGCAAAGGCGTATCAATAGATGGTGCTTTTGAAGCAAGGTCATAAATGCAATGGTTAAATAGTTCCACCATTTCATCTTCATGGGCCAAACCGCGATACCTTGATTTCAAGGAATTCAAACGGTCTACATATAAAGCAGCCAACCCATTTCTTTTCATGGTTCCTAAATCGCCACCGCTACCCTTTACCCACATCACTTCCGTATCTAATCCTGTTAGTGGGTCTTTTGCCATCACTTTACAGGAAGTATTACCACCACCGTAATTGGTGAGTCTCAAATCGGCTCCTAATAAATTGGAACGATAAACCAATAGGGCTACATCATCACCGGCCATGCTTGCTGCCTGTGCATCGTCCCATAAATAACTTACTTGCTTAAATTTTGTTGCTAACGCTTGCATATCTAAAACTTTACGATTGAACTATTTAATACTATTTCCATATCCTACTATCAATACAGAAAGGATAATGGTTGCTATCCCAATAACAATGGTGCGAATGGTTTTTGGTTGAACACCTTTCCACTCTTTTAAAACCAGCCCCCAAAGGTTGGCAATTAAAATAATAAATGACATGTGCAAGATCCAAGAACTAGCACCATTACCCATTTTGCTTTCTCCCATTCCGTAGAAGAAGAATTGTAAAAACCAAGTGGTTCCACCCAATGCACAGAGCAAGTAATTCTTCAACAAGGGTGTTGAAGCATTACCATAATCTCCAAAAGACTTGTTTTTGAAATTCAAAATCAAACACCAGATTAAATTGGTGGTTAAGCCTCCCCAAAGAATCACTACAAAAATCACATTATTGCGAAACAAGAATTCTCCTTGATCAGGATTGGCAGCTTTCCATAGGTCATTGGCTACTGCACCCAAACTGCTACCCGCTTCAATGCCAAAACTAAAGCAGGCACTTAGTACGCCAGATACCACAGATAGGATTAAACCTTTCACCAATAGGAATTCACTTCCGGAAGCATCGGTATGGCTCTCACCCAAATCCTTGTCTTTCATGCCACCGGCCTTGCCACTAATGACAATACCTACCACACAAACCAACAAACCTAACAAAACAAACTGTCCCCAAGGTTTGGTTAATAAATCAATAATGGTATCCTTATCCTTGGTTGGATTAAAATAATAAAATACGGAAGGAATGAGTGATCCAAAAATGGAGCAAAGACCCAAGATGATGGAGCTACCCAAAGAAACACCCAAATAACGAACACCCAATCCATAGGTTAAACCACCAATACCCCATAGTAAACCCATGCCAAATGTGGTAGCAATCACGGTTCCAGGTGCTTCCGTAATAATTTGCATGAAATTGGGGATAGTCAAATATGCTGCAATAGGGGGCACTATTAACCAAGAGAAGAGTCCACCTACAATCCAGTAGGATTCCCAAGACCAACCTTTTACTTTTTTATACGGGAGATAGAAGGATCCTGATGCGAAGCCTCCAACAAAATGAAATAGTATACCCAGAATTGCACCCATGAGCGTTTAGTTTTTCTTTATGGCAATCAAATAACGTGTGAATTTAGTTTCTAAGGCCATTTATCCCATCATGTACTATCATGCTTTACTGTACATAAATTTGCAAAATATATTTTGTAGGTTTGGGCCGCAGGTATTCAAAAAGCAGGCCTTCCATGAGAAAAGCAGCCATTTTCAAACATCTTTTTATTGATTTTTACTCGGCTACGCCTAAGTACCTACAATTGTCCAATTCTATAGTCAAAGCCATTAATGAGGGCAAACTCAGAAAAGACGATATCCTGCCTTCCATTAATGAACTCAGTTTTGAGTTTGAAATCTCCCGTGATACAGCTGAAAAGGGCTATAAACACCTCAAAAAAATAGGGGTTTTAGGCTCAGTTCCAGGCAAGGGCTATTTTGTCAAAAATGCCGAGGTAAATCAACACCTTAAAATCTTCCTATTATTCAATAAACTCAGTGCACACAAGAAGATTATTTATGATGCATTTGTAAGTGTGTTGGGAGAACTAGCCACTATTGACTTTTATATCTACAATAACGATTTCGCATTTTTTAAGAAATTGTTGACCAATGCCAATCAAGACTATACCCATTATGTGATTATCCCCCATTTTATGGAGGGTGGAGAAAATGCACACGAAATCATCAATACCATTCCTAAGGAAAAATTGATTTTGATGGACAAATTGGTTCCAGGAGTGGTGGGCAATTATAGGGCTATTTATGAAAACTTTGAAGTAGACATTTACCATGCTTTGGAACTAGCCAAAGAACGATTGAGCAAGTACCATACCCTGAAAATTATTTTTCCAGAGAACACTTATTTTCCACAAGAAATTTTAAAGGGCTTTAAGCATTTCTGTCATGAATATGCATTTAACCATCGCGTGGTGCACAATATTGCCAATGAGCCCATCAAGGATGGCGAGGTCTATATTAACCTGATGGAAAATGACTTGGTCATTTTGATAGAGAAAATTCTCTCTACCAAATTGAAAGTGGGCAAGAATGTAGGGCTGATTTCTTACAATGAGACTCCATTAAAAAAACTCATCTTGAACGGCATTACCACTATCTCTACCGATTTTCAAATGATGGGCACCACAGCAGCTAATATGGTCTTGGACGATATTGCCACACAAATGGAAATTCCATTTTATCTAACACTCAGGGCTTCTTTGTAGTGCGGCATTATTTGCTCAAGATAGAACAGGATGGTTCTAGCCCTGTTTTGTTGTTTTTTTAAGGATATGATTGCACCTGCTTGGCATGGTCTAATAAAACTGAATTCAACTGTTTGCTATGATGAAAAAACAATTACTCCCTGTAATATTATTGACAGGATTAACCCTTAACCTTAGTGCCCAACAAAAACAATCAACCGGCAATGATGTAACAACACCCTTACATTTATTAAAGGCCGAATATCCAACTCCTTATGGAGCGCCAACATCTGCCCAAATAAAAACAGTTTTAGATAGGGTATTCCATTATTTAGACCAGAACACGCCTGCAGCCATAGTGAATAAAAAAACAGGCGAAACTATTCAAGGAATGCCTTTCCCTGATAGTAATATTATTCTCAAACCAGGTCAGTTTAGATTAACCAGTTATGAGTGGGGAGTCACTTATGCCGCTATGTTAAACGCAAGTGCCGCCACTGGCGATGTTCAATATGCCAACTATACCACAGAGCGCTTGCAATTCTTAGCCAAAGTAACTCCTGGGTTTAGACAAAACCTAACAGCATTTCCTACAACTGCAAATCCTTTAAAACAAGTATTAACGCCAAAAGCATTGGACGATGGTGGTGCTGTTTGTGCCGCAATGATTAAAGCGTTGCCCTTGTGCAAAGACGCTGACCTAAGACCCTTGATCAACAATTATATTCAATTCATTAGCAAGGAAGAATTCAGATTAAAAGATGGTACACTTGCCAGAAATAGACCATTAAAAAATACCCTTTGGTTAGACGATATGTTTATGGGAATTCCAGCACTGGCTCAAATGGGCAAACTCACGGGTAATAAAGCTTATACAGATGACGCTGTAAAACAGTTCCTACAATTTTCTAAAAGAATGTTTAATCCCCAATTAAATGTCTACATGCATGGTTGGGTAGAAAGCATGGAAGATCATCCAGAATTTCATTGGGCAAGGGCCAATGGTTGGGCTTTGTTAGCCACCGAAGAATTATTAGACGTTCTTCCCCTTAACCATCCCCAAAGGGCACAGATCTTAGACTTACTCAAAAAACATATCAAGGGGCTTGCCAGTTTTCAATATGGTTCAGGATTTTGGCACCAGTTATTAGACCGTAATGATAGTTATTTAGAAACATCGGCTACTGCCATTTATTCTTATGGTATTTCACACGCCATTAATCAGGGATGGATAGACGCAAAAACTTATGGACCTGCAGCCATTCTAGCATGGAACGCGGTTGCAACCAAAGTAAATGCACAAGGTCAAGTAGAAGGTACTTGTGTGGGTACAGGTATGGCTTTTGATCCTGCGTTTTATTATCATAGACCCATCAATAATTTTGCGGCACATGGTTATGGCCCAACTATTTTGGCTGGTTCAGAATTAATTCAAATGCTCAAGAAACATGCATTTGGTATAAACGATAGTGCTTCTCAATTACTAGAAAAATAATGACATGAAAATCAGCACTAGCTTTTTTACTGTTTTACTAATGGGTATTGCTAGTATGGCATTCTCACAATCCAATACCAACAAAGCCTTGCTCTTTGATTTTGGCAATGGAAAACCCGCCAAAGGTTATACCAAAGTGGGTACCAATGATGCATTCAATTATCAAAAGGGTTATGGATTTACTGGTGTTGCTCCTATTCAGGCTGTTGACAGAGGAGGCAAGGATTTGTTACGTGCAGATTATTGCAGTAGTGAAAAGCCTTTTTATTTTTCAGTAAAACTACCTGAGGGAAATTATGATGTAACACTGATCTTTGGTGATAAAAATGATAGCAGCTTAACCACTATTAGAGCAGAGAGTAGGCGTTTGATGGCTGAAAATATTCATACAGATAAAGGTCAATTTCAAACAGTTCAAATAACTGTACATATCCGTGATAGCATTATTAGAAATGCCTCCGGCGATTCTATTTCAAAAGTAAAACTCAAATCAAGGGTTGGGGTTTCTGAATCCGATTACCTACACTGGGACAATTTATTAACGCTTGAATTCAACAACAAAGCTGCCAAAGTTTGTGCTGTTGAAATCAGACCAAATACCCAAGCCACCACCCTTTTCTTAGCGGGTAATTCTACCGTGGTTGACCAAGACCGAGAGCCTTGGGCTAGCTGGGGACAAATGATACCAAGATTTTTTCAACCCGGTCTAGTAGCTGTTGCCAACTACGCTGAATCTGGAGAAACATTGAATAGTTTTTGGGGAGAAAGAAGGTTAGAGAAGATCTTAAGTCTTATGAAAAAAGGCGACTATCTTTTTATAGAATTTGCACATAATGACCAAAAGATGAAAGGACCTGGAGTTGGCGCTTTCACTTCTTACAAAGACATGATACGCAAATTTATTGTAGCTGCAAGGGCCAAGGGTGGTATTCCTTTTTTAGTCACTTCCATGAATAGAAGAAGTTTTGATTCGGCAGGTCAAATAAAAAATACGCTGGGCGATTATCCAGAAGCCATGAGACAAATGGCAGCAGAAGAAAATTTAGCCATGATAGATATGCATGCAGTGAGCAAAGTCCTGTATGAAGCCTGGGGGCCATCATTATCTAAGAAAGCATTTGTACACTATCCTGCCAATAGTTTTCCTGGTCAAACAACGGCTTTGAGTGATGATACCCATTACAATACTTTTGGAGCTTACGAATTGGCTAAATGCATAGTTCAATCATTGAAAGATCAGGACCATCCTTTGGTCAAAATGCTTTTGCCTAATATACCAACATTCAACCCCGCAAAACCAGATTTACCAGAGCAGTTTTATTGGCCCATGAGTACAAGAGTTTCTGTATCAAAGCCAGATGGCAATTAATACTGAACTTGAATTTGAATTTGGTTTTCTTGGTTGTTTAATCCTGTATGAATCTGCAATTGTTGGTTGGCTGCATCATAGTTCCAACCAGCTGTGATTGCTTGATTGGTATTGTTTTCTGATAATTTTTTCCCATTCACCAATACCATTTTGGGTGCAGCTGCATGGTGTAGGGTAGCTTGATATTGAAATGCTTTTACAGCATATTCATTAGTGATTTTTTTGATCAAGATCTTTGTTTCAACACTGTTGGAAATTATTTCATAATCAGTTGTGCTAGACTTTCCTTTTTGATAATCAAAGCTCAATCCATCGTCCTGATACAAAAGATGACCTTTGCCATTTCCTGGATATACTTGCAAGTGCATCTTGTCTACTGGTTTTTCTCCAAAGAATTTCATGCCTGGTTGCATGGGAATCATAGACCCTGCCCTTACAAATAATGGAACTTGATCCAAGGGAGTTAACACATGAATATATTGTTGCCCCTTACATAATTTACCAGTCCAGTAATCATACCAATCGCCCTTGGGCAAATAAACAGATCTGGTAACCGCCCCCTTTGTAGTAACAGGACAAACCATAAGGTCATTCCCCAGTAAATATTGGTCAGCAATGCCATATACATTTTCGTCATCCTGGTATTGCAATACCAGTGCACGCATCATGGGCATCCCTGTTTTATGGGCTTGATAAGATGCCTGATAGAGATAAGGGAATAGTCTATAACGGAGTGAATCAAATTTCTTGAAAATGCCCAATGCTTCAGGTCCATAATTCCAAGGCTCTTTATAAGTTGGATGATCCATTCCAAACAAATGTGCAACGGGGCTGAGCATGCCAAACTGGGTCCAACGTACATACAATTCAGGATCTGCCACGTGTTCAAATCCACCCATACAATGTGCCCAATTGCTTACACCAGAAATACCAATATTCAAACCTGCTTTGATTACCGGTGCAAAATATTGCCACTCACTTGGCCAGTCTCCTGCAAACAAATAAGGATAACGTTGTACACCTGCATAACCCTCTCTGGTTAGGTTCATGCCTCTGATGCCATTGTATTGTTGAAACTGCTCATAAGCTGCTTTGGCATAAGCAATAGGAAAGAGATTGTGTAACCTAGTTACTTCTTTTCCTGTTGGCCCTACTTTATCAGACTCATTGGCTAATGCACCAAAAGCACTACCCTCATCGGTTTTCAAAAATTTGGCTCCCAAATCTGCAATGCGTTTTACCCCATGCTTCCACCACCAATTAACTGATGCGGTATCAAAGAAATTGACAAACTCACCAGGCTGCCCATTCTCTGGATAAGTATAACCCATTGCTCTTGCCGTATCTAATAATTGTAGTTTATTGCCGTTGTCAAATCTGGGCCGCACGTGCATACCCACCATTTTAAAATTCATGGCATACAAACTATCAAACATGGCTTTGGGATTTTTGAAGGTTTCTCTCCATTCAAAACTGGTTGCTCCCTTACCCCCTATCTTTCCAAAAATGCGCCAGATAGAATCTATGTGTAAAATGTCTACGGGCACACCCATTTCTCTTAATTTTTTGGCCAATGCCAATACATAAGCATCCGAACTCAATTGTTCATATCCCCAAGTACCACCAGCATAAGTACCCACTTGTAAGCCCAAAGCAAAATCTGGCATCATGGGAGACTTACCCGTGATAGAAGTATAGAGGTCTAACAAATGCGGAAAATCAGGACCATACATAAAATAATAATCCAACTCTTCTCCTACTGCTTTTACTGCATAAGTATTGGGATTGCTTGCTCCCATATCCCATTGTGTAGCAGAAGCACTATGCAAAAAAATTCCATATCCTACCGTGCTCATAAAAAATGGAATGGGACTATAATTGGCTTCCAAAATATTGTAAGCACCAATAATATGGGGCAAGCCCTTTCCCCTACCTACATTGAGTTGTAATTGCTTGGCCCTTTGATCCAAAAAATCCATGCGCTCGCCAAATCCAAATACGTGTTCACCAGCTTGCAAAACTTTATGCATGCTTACCGTATCCGCATTGATTTGAACAGCTGCTTGGTTGGTTGATCCTGCATCAGCATTGAGCAGTTTACCTGTAGCATCTAAGATCTTGATTTGAAAAGGTTGTTTGTTAATCTGCAATTGCAATTTGGCAGTCTTAATTTGAATACCTGTTGCTGTCTCTGCAACGGTTAGATTCACCGCTTCCCATTGGTATTTGATGACCATCCAAGGCTCCGGGCTTTCAAATGCTCCAGTCTTTCTATACCTGATTCTAAATAGGTCTTCCTTACAAGCTTCTAACTGGTATTTTCCATTCTTGGTTTCAAAGGAAATGGTATTCCCATTTCTATTAAATGATCCTTGATATTGAACAATGGATGTAGAGGCAAATAATTGGCTAGTGCTTAATAAAATAGCAAAGCAAAATAGGAATGGCTTCAATAACATGCAATCGGTTTTTGACCCATCCTTTATAGACAGGTTTTGCAAACTAAACATTCATCTAGAATAGCCATCCTGTAGCAGCCTGTAAAAAGTATCAATTATAGTCCACTCAAGGCCTTGAGCAGGATGCGTAGACTCCAGAAGATGACCAATGAGCCTACGGCGATAAACATGGTCTTAACTGGCAATTTTCCAGAGAGCCTAGCAGCCAAGGGTGCTGCTGCCAAACCCCCAATGATTAATCCAGCAATAATCTGCCAATGGCTAATACCCAACATGGAGAAAAAGGTCAATGCACTGGCAAGGGTTACAAAAAATTCGGTAATACTAACCGTGCCTATGACAAATCTGGGTGTTCTTCCTTTTGCAATCAGGGTACTGGTTACCAAAGGGCCCCATCCTCCACCGCCAAAGGAATCTAGAAAACCACCCGCACCAGCTAACCAACCAGCATTCTTCACTTTCTGTGGTTTTTTGTTTTTCTTGAAAGCAGCATAGAAAATACGCAAGCCCAAAAAAAGGGTGTATCCGGCTAAAATAGGTCTGATATAATTGGCGTATTCATTTCCCAAAACAGACAAAAGATAGGCACCGGCAACAGCTCCAAGAATACCAGGGATTAATAAGACTTTGAATAGTTTTTTATTCACGTTTCCAAATCGGTAATGGCTATAGCCAGAAGCACCGCTGGAAAACATTTCTGCGGTATGAATGCTTCCACTAATAGCAGGGAGATTCACTCCTAGTGATAATAAAATGGTGGTACAGGTAACTCCATATCCCATACCCAATGCGCCATCCACCAATTGGGCTAAAAATCCAGCAAAAATCATCCAATAAAAACTACTATCAACAAAGGTAGGAATGGAACGAACGCCTTTGAGGATATCATTAAATGGAATATAAGTGAGAATAAAATATCCCACAAACATGAAGAAAAAAGCAAAGACAAATTTGGAAGCAATATTCTTCCATTTCTTTTCACTAATAGAAATTTCATCTCCCTCATGATCTACCAATCCCCTGGTTAATTCATTTAGCTGTTTCACTTTTGAACTAAAATCGCCTTTCAAAGTTTTCCTAACTGCAGCCATATTGTCCAATAAATCATCCAATTCATTGGGTAAGGATTCCTGCAATACTTCTTTTAGTCTTTTAGCAATTGTGGGAGATTTTCCATTGGTAGAAATGGCAATTTTTAAATTTCCCTTGGTCACAATGGAACCCAAATAAAAATCACAGAGTTCGGGTTTATCGGCCACATTCACTAGTAGTCCTCTAGCTTTGGCATCTTGGCGAATTACTTCACTTAAGGGAATATCATTCACAGCAACAACCACTAATTCTGCACCATCTAAATCATTGGAATGATAGGCTTTTTCAAAAATGGTTAAACTAGGAAATTGGGTTTGAAGCTCCAAGATGGCAGGGTCTACAAATGTTGCAACTACTTTAATACTAGCATCTGGGGCATTGTTCAAGAGTGCTTGCAATTTTTCCAAACCAACTTTTCCAGCACCTACCACCAATACTTCTAGGGAAGATAGTTTTAAGAAAACAGGGAAAAGCCTGTTTCCCCCCGGAGCAGGTTTTCCCTCATTTTCAGATGATATTGCTTGCGTATCTATATCAGTTATTTCTACCAATGGTTATTACTTTCTTGAACCCTGCGAAAATAAGGCAAATAATTATTAATCCTACAATTTTAGTAGACTTATTTAAACTTACCCAAATCAGAATCCATATCTAATTGTAATGCCATAGGTTCTTGGATCTCCCAATACACCTGCATAATGACCAGCATTACCTCCTGCTGGTAATAATTGTTCGTAATAATCCTTGTTAAACAGGTTCCGGCCCCAAGCAAAAAAGGACAATCCATTGGTGACTCTGTATCCCAATCTTGCATTGACAATAGCGTATCCATCAATATTTAAATAAGCCGAAGGCGATGGACTAGAAGAGTAAGAAGATCTATAATAAACCTCAGAAGCTACAAAAAACTTGCTAGCCTTACCAAAAAATACTGCAGGAAAAGTATACTCCCCTCCCAAAGAACCTGCCCATTTAGAAATCCCAGGTAATGCCCCTCCAGATATATCTTTAAAAGCTACCTGCACACCATTCACAGTTGCTCCAGTTTCTTCTAAAGGAAGAGGGGCATTGGTAAAGCTTACATATTTACCATCGGTATAAGAAATGGCTGTAAACAAACTAAATTTATTTTGAAAATTGATATTCCCATCAAGCTCAATCCCTTTTACATTTACTTTTTCAGCATTGGCAATATATCCTCGGTTTACACCCAATTGAGGAGATTGAACATTGGCTTGATAATCATTAATATCTGTATTAAACAAGCTCAGGTTTAACGTAACATTTTCCAAAGGAGCCGTTTTGAAACCCAATTCAAGATGCTTTACATATTCTGGTTTGATCACGGCCAGATCTGTTGCTGCAGTATTATTAGCATTGTTTGGCAAGCCAGCTACATTCACTCCCACTGGTTTGAAACTTGTTGAATAAGTGGCAAATGCATTGATCTTTTTGCTAGGTCTATAAGATAGGGTTAAATGATAGGTCAGGTTATTCTCATCGGCATTGGCATCATAAGACTGGCTAGTATACACCAAGTTTTTTAAAGCCAATAATGCTGCATCGGTAGTTTGCAATCCACCTGCTGCTACCCTATTATAAACAACTTCTTTCTTGTCAAAATTAAAACGCAGGCCAGGTTGTACATGAATGCCTTTTGCAATTTCCCAATCAATATTAGCAAAAGCGGCAGCACTTAAAGACTTAATAGATGCTTTTGTCTTAATCCCATATCCGTCTAATAAACCAGGTGTCTGCCAAAGGTTACTGGTAGTGCTTTGTACAAAACGCCATTGGTCTTTCCCTGATTCTTCATTACCATCAATCTTCACTTCTTGTCCAAGGGCAAATAATCCAAAAACAGCATTTACATTAGAAGCTAATTCACCAGAGTAACGAAATTCCTGAGACCATTGTTGGTGTTTTGCTGGATTCTGAGACTTGGCCAATGCTTGCAAACCTGTAAAATCACGATCATTAGATGGACCCCAATTCCAATAACGCCAAGCAGTGGTAGAAGTAAATGTGCCAGAACCAATTTTGGAATCTATGTTAACAGAAGCACCTCCAAAATCATTGTCTGAATTCCAAGGGGTATCATGATCAATTAATCTATCAAAGGCATTTTGACTGGGAAGGCTATACTTTAGGTCTGCTGTAATAGCTGCAAACTGTCTGTATGCCGCGCGTTTAGTAGTAACAACTCCAGATACTACCTGGGCATAACCATCTGGTTTTTGACTGGAAGCATCCGCTGAAAAATTGATATTGGTATTATCTGATGCTTTGAACAATAATTGACCATGAAAACCAAGGTTATTTAAATCATTGGTCTTTTTATTGGTGCGTACATTTTCAACAGTACCATCTCTTTGGGTACCAGAAAAAGACAAACGACCAGCTAATCGCTTATTCAAAGCACCAGTGATAGAACTCTTAGCCTGTATATAACCATAGTTGCCATAACTCAATTCAAAATTGGCACCTGATTTAAAATTGGGTTTCTTTGTGGTAATATTCAAAGCACCAGAAGTAGTGTTCTTACCAAACAAAGTTCCCTGTGGGCCACGCAATACCTCAATTCGCTCAATATCAATAAAATCAAGGGTTGCGGCAGCAGGGCGTGCATAATAAACGCCATCTACATAAAAACCAACTCCCTGATCAAGACCATCATTGGTTAAACCAAATGGAGATCCCAAACCACGAATATTGATCCCTGTATTTCTAGGATTAGAAGTGTATAATTGAACTGACGGAACAAATTCTTTTACTCTGTTCACGTTAAAAGCTCCAGCATCTTCTACTTTGGATCCACTAATCACAGAAATAGAAATTGGCACGTCTTGTAATACTTCTCTGCGCCTGCGCGATGTTACAATAATGGTATCACGCTGATAGAGTACTTCTAACTGAAACAACATATTGTTATCGGCAGTACTTCTAATTTGTTTTTCTTGTTTTTCAAAACCGGTATAAGAAACAACAACGGTAAATGGAAATTTATCAATTTTTGAAAATCGAAAATTTCCTGAACTATCGGTAACCGTATTGAATTTAGTTCCTTTAATGTTTACATTGGCATAAGGTATGGCAATGTTGTTTCCGCTAACAACTTTACCTGAAAATTGGGCAAGACTAAAAATGGGTAATAGAAATCCTATTAATATACTTGTGTGTTTCATGTGAGATCAGTTATTTTATTTGTCTATTATTTTAATAGACTAATTAGATAAAAAAAAGGTTATTCATTGTGTGGATCTGCTTTGCTGCAGATTTTTCAAATCAGCAACAACAACCATAATTTTCAGTGTTGGAAAATAAAATACAAGGTAGCGTCATTGTCAAATGAATCGGTTTCATGTCTGATAGTTGGATATTGTTGGAGCAAAATTAGCGGTTGATTATTAGTCTACCAAATTTGTGTACTATTATTTCTCTTTAAAATTTTAGGGTTGCTATCCATTCTTTGGCATGTCTTGCTGCATAAGAAATGATACCATCAGCGCCTGCCCTTTTTAAGGAAGTCCAGATTTCAAGATGCGCTTGACTTCTATCTACCAATTGCTTTTCGGCCAATAATTCTAAAGCCTGATATTCACCACTCACATGATAAGCAACCAATGGGAATTTGGTTTCCTGTTTAATGGTTTGGATAATATCTAAATAAGGCAATGCTGGTTTAACCATCACCATGTCTGCCCCTTCTTCAATATCTCTAATGGTAGATAACAATCCATCATTGGCATTGAAAGCAGAAAACTGATAGGTTTTCCTATCCTTTAAAAGCGGATTATTTCCTGGACTTGATTTACAGGCATCTCTAAAAGGACCATAGAATTGAGAACTAAACTTAGCCGAATAACTCAAGATGGCTATTTGATCAAATCCATTATCATCCAATACTTTTCTAATGGCGGCAATTCTTCCGTCCATCATATCGCTTGGCGCAATACAATCAGCTCCTGCTTTGGCTAATGCTAGCGCATACTGCGCAAGTACTGTAACAGACTCATGATTCAAGACGGCTGTTTGGGTTTCATTGAGCAAACCACAATGCCCATGTAGGGTATAAGCACATAAACAAGTATCAGCAGCTATCCAAACTTGGGACCCAAATTTTTCTTTGATGGATTTCAAAGCATGGAGCACAAAGCTAAAATCAAAGTCCTGATTTGATTTTGACAAGGGTACTGGAAATAATAAGAACTTACTAATACCCTGTTCCAAATCTGATGCTATTTGTTCAAGTAGGCTTTCAATAGTATCTGCTGCAATACCATTCAGGGATGTCATTGGCGTTCTAACAGCAACAGATTCATCAACAAATAGTGGTTGAATAAAATCACGATGGTCTACATATACATTTGCCACCAATTCCCTAATATGTGTATTGGCCCTTATGCGCCTTCTGTTACTGGTATATTTTGTCTCCATGACTGGAATGCTTTGATAGTGGGAAATATAATTGGGTTCAAACCCAATCCTAGTAAACGATTGGCCGTTTTACCAGAAGGGCATGCGTGAATAGCACCTTGCTTTACATAAGATGAACCAACCAAAAATTGCTGATAACTTGACCAAAAGACAAGATCTGCTTTTTCAATACTAGCTTTTAATTTGGTATCAAAATTTGGGTGTAAACAATAGGTAGCGGAGGCATGCCACCCTTCTGACAACCATCCCACCACACTGTTTTGATTGGTTAGAATACAACATTGTGATTTTTCTATTTGAACCATGGGCGATTCAAATAGTGGCAATAAGGATTCTAATCCTAAGCCATCTGCTGAACCCTCAACCCAAATTCCTTTTTTGGCTAGTGCAAACCAAGTTCTGGTACCTGCAGCCCAAACTTTTTTCCGTTGGCACTGTTTAATTAAAGCATTTGAATGAATGGCTTTTTGTGATGCAACAAAAATAGCGGTTGCAGTACTTGGAATTTTTACATCATCCAAACTGGTATCTGTATAAAAAGACCGCATATGGTCAGATCCACTAAATATTTCTATACTTGCTGGGCTTAGGCTAATAGGCTGTTTCCACTCCGTAAATGGTTCCAAATGCTGATCCAAACCAGATGCATAGGTAAAAGAACAATGAGCCAAATCCTTATGAAATACACCAAATGGTCTTGAGCAACCATAACCATATTTTGCCGCAAATAGCCTTTCTTCTTGCACCGCATTGGTGTGTTCAAGACTAGCCATCTTGTTTAAGATAGCAATGGCTTCCTGATTATCTTGATTGGTTTCTACTACAATGGCTCCTTGACCCGCAGCTGGAGCACATTCAAACAAAGGTAAAAACATGATGCGTTTATTAGCCAATAGTTCTTGCAAAGTTTTACTTGCCGGTTCATACTGCAACAACCTATTTAAACCAGCTGTTGCAAGGATAATTCCGTCATACGCTTCTAAGTCTGATAATTTGCGTAATCTTCCGTCAACATTTCCCCTAATGGGAATGGCTTCTACTTGTACTGGATATTGACTTAACTGAGGCAATGCTTTCTGCAAAAAACCAGTAGCCATTACTGTTCTTCTTGGTGATGAAGTACCAATAACAATGGGTTTACCTGCAGCCAATTTGTCTAGAATATTTGCATTAAAAATGGCTACATCCCGAATATCATTTCTGTCTATGATACGGTAAAAACTATTTTCAAAAAATGCGTCACCGCTCACGTCTTTCATACTATGAACTGCAAAATCAGCTTTTCCATTTCTGAGATCTTCCTGAATCTCAGCAGTAAAAAAATCCTTTCCTTCTACTAAGTGTAAGGGCGTACTTTGTTCTCGGTCTCCCTTTGTTTCTTTGATAACAGGATGTAAAACCACATCAGGAAAATGGGCTGTTACCTTTTGGCAAAACAACTCCACTTGTGCTAGAGACAACCAAGAACCCCTACAAACAATATTGAACTCCTTTCTCATAGGGCCAAGGTTTTAGTTTCAGGGGCATGAATTTTAGCGGGGAATAGCAGCAATACTTCTGCTAAAGCATCTGCCAATTGCTCCATTTCTGTTTGCCCATGCTTGGTAGTGATGGTTACCCTTAAACAAGCTTTGCCCTTGGGTACTGTAGGATAATTGATTGGTTGTAAATAAATACCTAATTGATACAATAAATAGTCTGCAATTTGTTTACAACGTAATTCATCCCCAATGATAATGGGAGTAATATGGGTTGGATTATTAAAAAAAGGAATTTGTTTAGTCAATAATATTTGGCGT
>JBEAPC010000333.1:0-7622 GCA_041164585.1 Bacteroidota bacterium | reverse complement strand
TTCCATTTTCCCAATACTTGCCCCATTGTGATAAATATAAACACCGCAAAAGCAAAATGATTGGTTGCATGCGAAGAAGTAAAACTATAACCGGAACCACAGTTGGGTAATAACAACCTTACCACTCCAACCAATTCTGGGTCATTGCAGGGTCTTAACCTAGCAAAAAATGGTTTCAATAAACTACTGCTCAATTGGTCAGAAATGGCAAATGTGATAATCGCAGTTAGAATCCAAGAAAATGCTTTGGAGGGAAAATTAATTACTACAAACAATATCAGAAATAGGTATAATGGTAGCCAAGTATTGGCTTCTCTCCAAATGGGCAATAGACTATCTAACCAGCTAAGATTCCATTGTCTATTGATTAGAAGGAATAATTGCTGATCCCAATCTTTGATCCATTCCCAGGTTTTTTGGAAAAAGCCCATTAATAAAATGCTATCCATTGCCATTTTGTAAAGATAATGGAAGCTTTTTGTTCCTACCCCCAAGATGTAATTCCAAAAATCCCCTCAGGGTTTGCAAAATGTAACTTTATTTATAAATTTAAGACATGAAACAAGTTGTCCTACTTCTAGGCCTGCTGATGACCCTATCAGCCTATGCCCAAAAAAGCAGTTTGGTCATTGTTCAATCTGCAAAAGATAGTCTCATTATGCCTAACGCATTAAAGGGGCAAAATTTTGGATTAAAGTATCAATCAAATAATGGTCAAGGTTTTGATATATACCAATCGGGCGTAGATAGAATGCCTGTATTAGTACCTGACAAAAACAATATGGCATCATTAGAGAAGATTAAAACCCAAAACCAACCCAGTTTACTACCATTAAGAAAATACCAACCAATATTGCCCAACAACAATCAGGGACTACAATTTCAAAACGATAGTTTGATCATCGCTCCTAAAAAATTCAAAAAACAATAGCTTAGTGGATGTCCAATTTTCTGGCAACTAGGATTAATCTGGGAGAATCCTGCAAATGGTATTTGCCTAGTTGATAGTCTCCAAAGACTTCTAAGACTTGTAGTCCTTGATAGGATAACATTTCAGTAAAATCGCCCAGCGTAAATTTGGCTACTTTCTCTGTATACAAATGTTTGGGAGATTGATTACCTGCTTCTGTAATTTGAATCTGTTTGTAAAAATGGGATTCGTCATTCCATTTACTAATATGAAATTTCACATCTTCTACTTCTACACTATGGGTGTTTTGTTGATTTTTTTCTGCGTACCTAACATTTAAGTAATCAATTACAAAAATGCCCCCAGGTTTCAAACTTTGGGCAATGGTTCTGATAGCATTATCATGTTCACGTTTGGTTCTAAAATAACCAAAGCTGGTAAAAAAGTTAAATGCGTAGTCAAAATAATTGATCCAAAAAGGCAAACGCATATCGTGCTGGTAAAAATGCAATTGCTCTGACTCATCCAATTTAGCTTCTTGAATAGACTCTTCAGACAGGTCAATCCCTGTTGCTTCAAAGCCCATTTCTGCTAAGGCTTTACTATGTCTACCCTTACCACAAGCCACATCCAACATTCTTGCATGATCAGCAGGTTTCAGGTGAGCAATGAGTAATTGTATGAAATTCAATGCTTCCTGATCATCTCTATGTTGGTATAACAAATGATAATAATGGGAATTGAACCAATCTTTGAACCAGATCTTGGGCATATACGGGTTTGAGACGCAAAAATAGGCAGGAGAATCAAACAAAAAATTTGAATTATGTTTGCAGCTCTAAAAACAGGTAATGAATGGCATTGATTAAGAGTATTTCAGGAATTAGGGGCACAATTGGTGGCGTACCCGGTGACAATTTGAGTCCTTTAGACGTGGTAAGATTTACAGCTGCCTATGGTAGTTGGTTAAAAGAATCCCTGAATGATGGTACCAGTTTGCGAAAAAAAGTAGTGATTGGAAGAGACGGAAGAATTAGTGGGGAGTTGGTTCAAAGAATTGTAGTCAGTACTTTGAATGCCCTTGGTATTGACGTGGTGGATCTTGGCTTAAGCACCACTCCTACTGTAGAAATGGCCGTGGTTTTTGAAAAAGCAGATGGAGGAATTATTCTTACTGCTAGCCACAATCCCAAAGAATGGAATGCCTTAAAGCTTTTGAATCATAAAGGAGAATTTATTAGTGGTGAAGAAGGTGCCAAAATTCTTGCAATTGCAGCAGCAGATTTGTTCCAATTTGCGGATGTGGACAATCTAGGATCCTATAGCACCAATGAAACTGCTTTGGAAAAGCATATTCAAATGGTGGTTGATTATCATTTAGTAGATGTTGCAGCCATTAAAAAAGCAGGATTTAAAATTGTTTTAGACGCCATTAATAGTACAGGCGCTACTGCAGTTCCCCAATTATTAAGAGCCTTAGGTGTAGAAGAAATTGTTGTTTTGAATGGAGAAGTAAATGGTCAGTTTGCACACAATCCTGAACCATTACCGGAACATTTAAACCAACTTTGCAATGAAGTAAATAAGCAAAAAGCCCATATGGGTATTGCGGTAGACCCAGATGTAGACAGGCTATGTTTTGTATGTGAAGATGGTACTTTATTTGGTGAAGAATATACCTTGGTTGCAGTTGCCGACTATGTTTTAAAACATAGAAAAGGTAATACTGTGAGTAATTTATCAAGTACTAGGGCGCTTAGAGATGTTACCGAGAAACACGGTGGACAATATTTTCCAAGTGCAGTGGGAGAAGTGAATGTGGTAAACATGATGAAGGAATCCAACGCTGTAATTGGTGGAGAAGGTAACGGCGGAATCATTGTACCAGATTTACATTATGGAAGGGATGCTTTAATTGGCATTGCTTTGTTTTTGACGCATTTGGCTCACGAAAAGAAAACTGTGAAACAATTGCGCAGTAGTTACCCTGATTATTTTATTAGTAAAAACAAAATTGAATTGAATCAAGGGACAGATTTGAAAAAAATCTTTTCTGTGATTCAAAAGAAATATAAGAAACAACCTATTAATACCATTGATGGGTTAAAGATTGAATTTGATACAGATTGGGTACACTTGCGTCCAAGCAATACAGAACCCATTATTCGTATTTATGCTGAAAGTAATTTCCAAACAACCGCTGCAAATATTGCCAAGCGCTTGATGCAGGATATTAATGAAGCACAGTAAAGTTAGACCATGGAAAGAATCTACCTGGATAATGCCGCAACTACCGCACTTGACCCAGCAGTGCTGGAAGCCATGATGCCCTATTTAACTACCAATTTTGGCAACCCCTCTTCTATTTATAGTTATGGTAGAGAATGCAGAATGGGCATTGAAAACGCGCGTAAAACGGTGGCCAAAATTCTAAATGCGCATCCGGCAGAAATCTTCTTTACCAGTGGTGGAACAGAAAGTAGCAATACCGCTATTACTGCTTCAGTAAGAGATTTGGGTTGTAAGCATATTATCTCTTCTGTAATTGAACACCATGCCACTACGCATACCATTGAGTATTTGCACAAGAACGGTGAAGCAGCTTTGAGTTATGTGAAATTGTTGGATAATGGCCATGTTGATTTAGAAGACCTTGAATTATTGCTAAAGGAAAGTGAAGAAAAATGTTTGGTTACTTTAATGCATGCCAATAATGAAATAGGAAATATCTTGGATATTCATGCAGTAGGAAATCTCTGCAAGGAATATGGCGCCATTTTTCACAGCGATACTGTTCAAACAGTTGGTCACTTCCCTTTTGATTTGAGAAATACACCCGTACATTTTATTACAGGTGCTGGTCATAAATTTCATGGACCCAAAGGGGTTGGCATGTTGTATATCAATGAGAATGTGAAAATTCATCCCTTGATCAACGGAGGTGCCCAAGAAAGAAATATGCGCGCAGGTACAGAAAATGTATATGGCATCATCGGTTTTGCAAAAGCATTAGAACTTGCAACTGAGCATTTTGAAAAAGACAGTCAATATATTCAAGGATTAAAAGATTATATGGCTGAGGCTTTGCAAAAAGCCATTCCTGAATGCAGTTTTAATGGAGATAGAACTGGACATTCTTTGTACGCAGTACTGAGTGTTAGTTTTCCAAAAACTGAAAAAAGTGAAATGATTTTGTTTAATATGGACATCAACCATATTTGTGCCAGTGGTGGTAGCGCCTGCACTTCTGGTGCAGACCAAGGTTCTCACGTTATTAGAGCCATCAATTCAAATCCCAATCAAGTAACCGTTAGATTCTCCTTTTGCAAACACAATACCAAAGCAGAAATTGACCTTGTTGTAAGCAAGCTCCAAGAAATGATATAATCCAACGGTTAAATCCGTATAAACAACTACTATGAAAAAAATCAAATTGATTCTTGCCTTTTGTAGCATCATTACCCTGATGGTAGGCTGCAAATCCTCTTCTATGTCTGTCATTGGATTTTGGGCAAAAAAAGACTCAGAAGTTTTGGGCAAAAAACGCAGTTTGTTTATTATGGTCTTGGCCCAAGACTTAAATGCACGCAATGTGCTTGAAACCGACTTAAAAGCAGCAGCAGAAAAAAGAGGGCTTAAGACCGTTACAAGTATTGAAGCCTTAGGAGCAATGAATGTGGGTAAGAATTTTCCAGTTGAAGCCATTCTTGCAAAAGTGAAGGAATTAAAATTGGAAACCATTTTTACGGTAGCTGTAAAAGATATTCGCACAGAAAGTCACTATGTACAAGCTTCACAAACTTATTACAATCCGGTAAGCAGCTATGGCTATTATGGCAATTTTGGCTCTTATTATGGCAATTACTGGGGTTCAGGACTAGGTATGATGGGACCAGGAGTAGTGATGAGTACAGGTATGTCTAGTTATAATCCAGGTTATACAGTTGAAAAGAAAACCATATATCTTGAAAGCAACCTATATGACACCCAAAGTCAGGAATTACTGATGTCTATACAAACCAAAGCAGTTGATCCAGAATCTATTGCAAAAGCAAGTAAAAAATTCACTTCTGAAATGGTCAAAGAACTGGATACAGAAATCAAGCTCAGAAAGTAATCCAATTGTCATTTTTTGATGAATCTTGTTTTCAAAGCAGCAAGAAATCTTGCTGCTTTGTCATTTTAGAAACAATTATAATGAAACTGGTTTTTTCTTTATTAATAACGGTTTTAGTTAGCATATCCTCTTTTGCTCAGGATCAGATCATCAAAAAAGATGGTAAAAAAATCAGCTGTAAAATCACAGAAATAGGACTTTCAGAAATCAAGTATTATAACCAAGATAATTTACAAGGACCCTTGTACAGCATTGGTAAAGAACAGGTGCAAATGATTGTTTTTGAGAATGGGAAAAAAGAAGTTTTCAATACCAATGATGATTTAAAAAATTGGGACAATTACCCCGGTCAATTAACAAAAGCCATCAAATTAAATTTTTTCTCGCCCTTAATTGGCTATTCAGAATTCAGTTTTGAAAAACAAGTTTCTGTAGGAAAATCCTATGAATTATCCTTAGGCATTATTGGATTGGGAAGAAACAATATCCTAGAATATAACTACAATGCCGGCTTAAATGAAACCAAAAAGAACCAATTTGGTGTATTTGTTAGTGGTGGATATAAATTTAGTAAACTCCCCGATTTTTTATTTGGAAGAACAAGATTCACCCATATTATGCAAGGGGCTTATATAAAACCTGTTCTTTATTTAGGTACGTATAGCGAAAATAGAATTGCCTATAAAGCCAGTAGTCAATATGATATAGAAAAACAGCAAGTAAATTTTGGCGCTTTACACTTAGAGTTTGGAAAACAATGGGTTTTTAGTAATAAGGTTTTATTAGACGGATATTGGGGATTGGGTTATGGATTTGACAATAAATTAGAAAGCAATAGCTATACCAATACGGAGGCCACTGCTGCCTATAATTATGCCAATACCAGATTAGGAATTAGTCCTGGACTTTCCTTTTCATTTGGAATCAAATTGGGAATGTTAATTCAATAAGCCAACTTATCCTTGATAATCTTCGTCCTCCTCGTTTAAGTCAAATTGTCCAAGATTCATCATACTACCCATCAAATCTTTGAACTCAATTTTTCCATCAATGGTTTTTTTGCTGATCATAGAATAAGCAGCCAACCCATGTAACACAAATTCCATCAAAAGTGCATTCTCGCCTTCATTAGCGTGAGGATAGTGTTTCTTAACAATCCCAAACAATCCGTCCACTTGGTATAAAGCAGCAATTTTGGCTTCGTCCTTCATGTCTAGAAGAAGGTCTACATGCTTACCTCCATCAAACCAACGGATAATGGATTTATAAGGATTCTCGGGCTCTTTTTCCTCAGCAGATTTCTTACCAGTTCCTCGCTTCTTTTTGATTTGGTCAGGGTTGGGAAAATATTGCACAAACTGAGATCGAATAGATTTATCTAATAATTGAACCGCAACTTGGTAAGGCCCTTCCTGCTCTCCCTCATAAACCAATTCAATTTTTCCAGTAATGGCTGGAATAATCCCCTGCAAATCCGAAATCCACACTTGTGTGTGCTTCTCTCCATGAATGATGGCCCTTCTTTCAGCTGCACTAATGGCGTTTTCATAAGCAGCAATGGTTAGCCTTGCACTGACCCCGCTTTTCTTGTCAACGTATTCATTGATTCTAGCTTCAAAAGCAATTTGCTCTACCAAGCGCTTTAATAAATCGCTAATGGAAACCTTTTCCATCTGCACAGGTAATAAATTAGCCTCCTGTTCTGTAATAGCCAAAGATGTTTCTATTGTTTTGGGATAATGCGTTAATATCTGACTTTCAATCCTATCCTTTAAAGGTGTTACAATGCTACCGCGATTGGTATAGTCTTCTGGATTGGCCGTGAATACAAACAAAATGTCTAAGGGCATTCTTAATTTAAAACCACGGATTTGAATATCTCCTTCCTGCAAAATATTAAAAAGTGCCACTTGAATTCTGGCTTGCAAATCAGGCAATTCATTAATCACAAATATGCCACGATTGCTTCTAGGAATAATGCCATAATGAATTACTTCTTCATCAGAAAAACTTAATTTTAAATTAGCAGCTTTTATGGGATCAATGTCTCCAATTAAGTCTGCCACACTTACATCTGGCGTAGCCAATTTTTCGCCATAGCGCTCCTGTCTATTAACCCAATGAATGGGTGTATCATCTCCTAACTTGGCAATCAAGTCACGGGAATATTTACTCAAGGGATTCAAAGGATCATCATTGACTTCTGAACCCGCAATGGTAGGCACCCACTCGTCTAGTAATTCCACAATTTGCCTAGCCATTCTTGTCTTGGCTTGGCCCCTCAGACCTAAATACAAAATATTATGCCTACTGAGCAAGGCCCTTTCCGTATCTGGGATTACGGTGTCTTCATAACCCATGATTCCCTCAAAAGGATTTTCTTTTGATTGCATTTTCAAAATCAAGTTTTCCCTGATTTCTTCTTTCACGGTTTTAGAACGGTAACCACTCTTAATCAATTCTCCTAAAGTCTGTATCTGTTGCTTGCTCATGTGCTAATGTTAATAAACGGTTTTATTTTTGCCACTTTCAAAATCCTTGAATAGAAATGCGCCTAATTTATCTAAGGACGCAAAAAAAGCTTTGCCATGATTG
>JBEAPC010000332.1:0-3689 GCA_041164585.1 Bacteroidota bacterium | reverse complement strand
TCATAAAAGGCAACAAGGCATACCTAGTATAATAAGGACCTTCCGTGTAATAACCATCAGGAGAAAATAATTGGCCCATTAAGGCATAAAAACCGGAACTGCCATTTCCTGAACTACCTTTCAGTGCCAATTGAATATATTGATTATTATCAGTTGCAATGCCAACCATTCCTACAGCTGCTGTTGCCCAAACTGCATGATTGTGAATCAGGTTAAACCAAGTTGCTAGGTCTTTGGTTATAAAGTCAACCTCTGGTTTAAAAGCGTTTTGGGTAATAAGATCTCTATCAGATTTTTTAATGCCATTAAATGCCATGTCATAAGCCATGGAAGTATAGACCATCCAATTGGCATCGTTCAATGCCTGCCAAAAAATTCTACCTGGAGAACTACTGGTGGCCTGTGGATGTTTTTTTAATCCTGGATTCAACTTAGCGTATTGCAATAAAACCCTTGCAACCAAATCGGCGTAAGCCTGCTTGCCAGTAACGCTATAAAGGATACCACTATTAAACAATAACAAATAATTAGCCTTATGCCGCTCATGAGAATAACCACCTGCAGCGTCTTTGGGCACAGGTACATCAACAGGTTTGTCTAACCAAGGATCCGTTTCTTTTTTAATTGCCGCTAAGGATTGTTCCAATAAAGCATTACCGGCCAAATTGGCTTTCACATAATCCAAATCTGCCTTACTGTAAAAACCAACAGGATGCTGCGCATAAAGCACACTGCTTAGTAAGAACAAGGATATGGTTATGAGCAATCGGAACATGGCAATCAATTCAAAATTGGTTCAACTAAACACTATGCAAAAAAAGAACCTCCATTAATCTCCACACTTTCACCATTGATAAATGATGCAGCATCACTTAACAAATATGCAACTAGGTCAGCTACTTCACTAGCTTGCCCTTCTCTTTTTAAAGGGGTAGCTGCCGCTACATTGGCGCGAATTTCGGGTTTGGTAAAAGTGTCATGGAAACCCGTATTAATCATGCCAGGAGATACTGCATTCACCCGAATTCCCTTGGGTCCTAATTCTTTAGCCAACCCCCTTGTCAGGGTTAACACAGCGCCTTTTGATGCAGCATAAGCCAATGCACCACCACCTCCACCGTCGCGTGCCGCCTGTGAAGAAAAATTGACAATGGAAGACCCAGCTACTAAATGTGGCAAAACAGCTCTACAAACCAGATAAACCGATTTCAAATTAACATCAATCACCGCATCCCAAAATGCCTCGTCTAAATCTGCTAGTGGTTTCCTACCCAAGATACCACCTGCTACATTGACAACGTAATCTATATTGTCACCATAAGTGGCTACTGCTGTAGCTACTAGCTTTTGCACATCCGTAGAAATTGTCATATCACCTTGAACGGCAATAGCATCGCCACCGGCAGCCTTAATCAAGGCAAGGGTTTCATTTGCTTGATCCAAGCTACTGAGATAATTAAAACATACTTTAATTCCGGATGCGGCTAGTTTTAGAGAAACCGCCCTACCTATATCACGGGCACCGCCGGTTACAATGGCAACTTTGGTTGCAGAAGCATTCATGGCAATTATTTTGAGTTCAGACAATCGATTAATAACAGGAAAACAGATTTGGTAAAGTAATGTTAGAACATAAAACAGCCAAGGCGATTTTAAAAGACATTAAATAATATCAAATTTTAAACGATTTCATTGAATTATTTCTAATGTATAGGCTATTTGATTTCTTCTTTTAGATTTTTTCGATTCCGGCAACGTTACCGGCAACCATACCGGCATTCTCGTATTGATTTTGCATGTAGCTTTATGAATCACAAAGCCATATGGAAAAGCCTGCCACCATTAAAGACATTGCAAAGCGATTAAATATTTCTTTGTCAACTGTATCAAGAGCCTTACGCAATGCATCCGATGTAAATCCTGATACCAAGAAAGCCGTAATGGCTTTGTCTGAAGAACTCAATTATCAACCTAACAAACTGGCACTAAGTCTTAGACAAAAACAAACTCATACCATTGGGGTAATTGTACCCAACCTGGATTATGTACTCTCCTTAATGGTCAGAGGCATTGATGAAGTTGCATTAGAAGCAGGCTTTACAGTAATGGTTTGCCAGAGTAATGAATCTTTTGGAAGAGAAATTTTAAATACAAGAAGATTATTAGAAAGTTTGGTAGACGGTTTTATTATTTCAGTTTCAAGTGAATCAAAATCATTTGAACACTTTAAAAAAATCCAAGAAAGAAATTTACCTGTTGTAGTATTTGATAGGGTAACCCCACATTTAACGGCACCAAGTGTACGCATAGATAATGAAGAAGGTGGGTTTGTTGCTACAGAACACTTGATAGAACAGGGTTATAAAAGAATTGCAGTTCTTGCAGGACCAGAAAACTTAGGAGTTAGCAATAGCCGAATGGATGGCTATTTAAATGCACTCAAAAAACATAAAATCAAAAAAGATCCTGCCCTGATTGTACACTGTGACTTTAATCAAGACTACGCATACTTTGCAACCCTAGAATTATTGGCAATGAAAAAAAGGCCAGATGCCATTTTTACCATCAGTGATAGAATGGCTATTGGAGCCATGTTGGCCATTAAGAAAAAAGGGTTACGCATGCCAGAAGATATTGGATTGGTAGGATTCAACAATGAACCAGTAACTAGTTTAGTTACTCCCGCCATTTCCAGTGTTGATATGCCATCTTTTGAACTGGGAAAAGCAGCAGCCAAATTATTCATTGAAACTATGCACAACAAGGAGAATATGGATCTTGAAGAGAAGGTATTAAAGCCAAAACTCATTATTAGAGAATCATCGCAGAAACTACCAATCAAAAAATAATTTAGCCCAGTCATTCAAAATAAAAGCATGAAAAAATTAAGTCTTCTTATTTGTTGTTTACTACTCATTTCATTGACCCAATTGCAAGCAAAGACTTGGACGGTTAACAATGCAGCAACTTTAATGCAAGCAGACAAAGCTGCCCTACCGGGCGATGTAATTCTGCTTCAAAAAGGAGATTGGCAAAATGCTACTATTCTACTGAATGCCAAAGGAACCGAAGAAGCACCCATTACTTATCGTGTTGAAAAAGTAGGCACGCTATGGTTAGGAGGGCAATCTAGTCTAAGTATTGGAGGCAGTTGGTTGGTGATTGATGGCTGGTATTTTAAAGATGGTTATGCAGGTAAAAAAGCAGTTATCAGTTTTAGAACTAGTAAAACACAGTTAGCCAATCATTGCAGATTAACCAATACCGTGATTGATGGGTTTAATAACCTTAAAAGAATGGACGAAAACTATTGGGTAGAGCTACACGGTAGAAATAATAGAATTGATCACTGCCAATTTAGAGACAAACAAAATATGGGGGTATTATTAGCAGTTATTTTAGACAATGATTTGAGCAGGCAAAATTTTCACTCCATTGACCATAACCATTTTGGATATAGAATCCCCTTGGCATCAAATACAGGAGAGACCATAAGAGTAGGTGTGTCTGAACATTGTGAATTTAATTCCAATACCCAAATCACAGATAATTATTTTGACAACTGCGATGGAGAAACAGAGATCATTTCTATCAAATCAGGAGCCAATATTATACGTGGTAACCTTTTCAAGGAATGTCAAGGATCAGTAGTGTTAAGACATGGCAATAAGAATTTGGTCATGGACAAT
>JBEAPC010000331.1:0-4866 GCA_041164585.1 Bacteroidota bacterium | reverse complement strand
TGCTCTAAAACAGCATTCCTTGCTATGTCTGGTTTGTAATTCACATATCCCAGTTTCAATCCCAAACTTTGCAAATACATTTCTGCACTTCTAATGGAAAAACCAATCAAATTGGGCATTTCTACTTGCGGAGGCACCATTCGATTGATGGTTAAATAAACGGTTCTTCCTTTTTTGACTATCGCGTCAGCTTCTGGGGATTGTTTTACAACAGCTAATTTGGGAATACTGTCTACATAAACCGAATCTTGTAAAGCCACCTGAAACCCCTTTTCTTCCAAGATTTTTTGGGCGGCAACTGCGTTTTGGCCCACAATAGAAGGCACTCTTTCTGATTTACCAAATCCAGTAACCCATTGTAGGGATCCAAAGAACAAAAGTATCAATACTACCAATAATCCTATACCGGTCAGTATATTTACCCAAAGCGGTTTATCTGTAATGAATTTGAACATCAGTTATCTAAATAAGTACCAAATATGGTTGAAAGTAGCCATACTTTTGAGCATGGATGACAAAATAACATTTTATTTCAATGCTTCCTCTATGATAGCCGTATAGAAATCTGTTAAGCTCCATCCCATGGCCTTTACTTGCTGCGGAATCACACTTGCCGCAGACTGACCAGGAACGGTATTTACCTCTAACATATAAGGCTGGGCTTGAGACTCGTTGTAGATAAAGTCTATCCGTACCACACCCCTACAGTTGAGTACTTCATATACCCTTTTGGCTGCCGATGTTAATTGCTCCTGCATTAGAGGACTAATTTGGGCTGGGGTAATTTCTTCACTCTTGCCCTGATATTTTGCTTCAAAGTCAAAAAAGGCATTCCCGGTTTTGATTTCTGTTATAGGTAAAACCGTAGTGCTTCCTTTGGATTTAAATACGCCAATGGTAAACTCTCTACCACTAATAAATTCTTCTACTAAAACTTGGTCATCTTCTTGGAATGCTTTGTCTAATGCTGCAGCTAGCTCAGTGGCCTGATCTACCCTACTCATCCCAATACTGCTTCCCCCATTATTGGGTTTTACAAATACGGGTAATTGCAATTGAGACAAAATACTTTCTACGCTCACAGGCGTATGTTTGAATAAATGCAATGATTTGGCTACATGAATTCCTGCAAAAGCAGCTACGGCAACCGTATAGCGTTTATTAAAAGTTAATGCAGATGTAGCTGCATCACAGCTGGTATAGGGCAATCCCAACATATCAAAATAGCCCTGTAGTTTTCCATCTTCACCAGGGGTTCCGTGTATGCACAACAAAATAGCGTCAAAATTAATTTTAACCCCAGCCTCCATGATAGAAAAGTCTGAACGGTTAACTGCTGAGCGCTCTCCAGTTTCTGGCAGGTACCACCATCCCTCTGGATTAATGTCTATTTTGTATAAATTGAATTTTTCACGGTCTGTATGATTTGAGACAGTGATAGCGCTTTTATAACTGATTTGTGCTTCTCCACTCAAACCTCCTGTAACCAATGCAATATGTTGCTTCATGTTCCTAGATTATCCAACAAATATAATTGAATTGATTTAGAGCTGTTACCTGAGTTGGGTCAAAAAAAAAGCGGAAGAAACTTCTTGTCTCTTCCGCTCACGGTAACGGGAAATATCACCCGCTGTTACAAGTTGTTGTCTTTTTACTGGCAACAATTAAAGTACTATAAAGCTACACAGTGCTACAAGTTTTTACAAGCTTTTTGCTCTAAAAAGTTATGCACCTATTTCTTTGCGAAATTTACGCGTGTAGCAACTCTTTTTTAGCCATCAAAGCGTCAACTGTTTCTTCATATGCCTCGTCTGCAACGCAGCAGTCTACTGGACATACAGAAGCGCACTGTGGTTCTTCGTGGAAACCTTGGCACTCGGTGCATTTGTTAGGAGTAATATAGTAAGTATCAGTACTGATCGGCGCAAAACGCTGGTCGGCAGTTGCAACAGTGCCATCTAAAAGGGTAAAACTGCCCTTTACAGTGGTACCATCGGCTAAAGCCCATTCAACACCACCCTCATAGATAGCGTTATTAGGACATTCGGGTTCACATGCCCCGCAATTGATGCATTCTTCGGTAATCTTAATAGCCATACAAATTTGATTTGAAAAGTTAGTAACTACATTTGCAGCTCAAATTTAAGACTGACTGATGACTTTACAAACAAGAATTCAAATAATGGGGCAATTGGGCAAATATCTTTTAGAAGATGGTCCTATTTGGCAAGCATGCAAGGAGCGTGCTTACCGGGAAAACCCTTGGTTTATTCCTGAATTTATTGAAATAGCCAGTAAACAGATAGCAGAAAAATATCTTCAACCTGCGCTACTTGAGCCCTGGGCCCATCATTATACTATTCCAGACCAACCCCAACGCCTCCATACCATTGGGTTGGTGATGGCTGGCAATATTCCCTTAGTGGGCTTTCATGACCTGCTTTGCTGCTTTATCAGTGGTCAAAAAACCATGGTAAAAACATCTTCTAAAGATGATGTCTTAATTAAACACCTGGTTTCAAAAATGCAGGAATGGGACCCAGAAACAGCCAATCTGATTGGTTTTGCAGATAATTTAAAAGGCTGTGACGCTTATATTGCTACTGGCAGTAATAATTCCAGCCGTTATTTTGAATATTATTTTGGCAAATACCCCAATATTATTCGGAAAAATCGCACATCAGTGGCTGTTTTAGACGGAACAGAAACGGCCCAAGAGCTGGACCTATTAGCTGACGATATTCAGTTCTATTTTGGCTTGGGCTGCCGTAATATAACCCAGATCTATGTTCCCAAAGACTATGATTTTATACCCTTGTTGCAAGCTTTGCGCAAGTATGAATATTTCATGGATTATCATAAATACAAACACAATTTTGACTACCATTTGGCCATTTTAATCATGGGCAATAAGTATTATATGAGCAATGAAAGCCTGATTCTAACTGAAAATATTGCAGCTTTTTCACCCGTTAGCCAGGTGCATTATGCCTTTTATTCAGACAAAGAAGACTTACTATTGGGTTTATCCAATAACCCTTCTATTCAATGCGTAGTGGGGCGTGAACAAACTGCTTTTGGTCAAGCACAGCAGCCTGGTTTATCCGACTATGCAGACGGGGTAGATACCATGCAATTCCTTGTCAGTCTTTGATTTTAACGCAATAGAAATAGTGATTTAACAAAATGAGCTTTAAATAAAACACATTCTTACCTACATTTATAGCTGAGCCAATGGCCGCAAAACATTTGTTAAATAAGACAGAAGGTATGCTGCCATTTCTACAGTTTTTTTTATTTGCTGTTGGAAAGGCATGAATTTTGAATCATCCAAAAAAAAGAGCACGAATATGAATTTTAAAAACATTTTAGCCATTGTGGCCATCAGCGCCAGTACAGCAGTTGTTAGCGTATGGGGTTATGGCAAATTTGTAGAGCGCCAATTTGCTGGCGTACAAGAACCAGGAAAACTCCCGGTGAATTATGCCGGTTTTTTTGGTGATAAAGCCGCACCAGGTACTGCGGTAGACTTTACGGCAGCAGCAACTTCTGCTACCCCTGCTGTAGTGCATATTAAAACCCGTACCAAGGCCAAACAGGTGAGTAATAGCCAACGTCAACGTAATCCATTCTCTGATTTATTTGGCGGTGATGATGCCTTTGGCGATTTCTTTGGAGGTCCTAGGATGATTCCAGAACAACGTGCTAGCGGAAGTGGTGTCATTATCACAGACGATGGATATATTGTTACCAATAACCACGTGGTGGATGGTGCCGATGAAATTAACGTAACCATGCCCAACAAAAAATCATATAAAGCAACGGTGATTGGTGCTGACCCAAGCAGCGATATTGCGGTGATTAAAATTGAAGGAAAGGGATTCCCTTATTTGGTATATGGCAATAGCGATGATGTAAAATTGGGTCAATGGGTTTTGGCCATTGGATATCCTTTGAACCTAGACGTAACCGTTACAGCGGGTATTGTAAGTGCTAAATCTAGATCCATTGGCATCAATGGTCAACAAAGCAATAGCCCAGTTGAATCGTTTATCCAAACAGATGCTGCGGTTAACCCTGGTAATAGTGGTGGTGCCTTAATCAACACCAATGGTGAGTTGATTGGTATTAATTCTGCCATTGCCTCTCCTACCGGTTCTTATGCTGGTTATTCTTATGCTATTCCTGTAAATATGGCTAAGAAAATTGTGACCGATATTGTAAAATTTGGAACCGTTCAAAGAGCCTATATAGGTATTAATTATGCAGGTGAAAATATTCCTGATGAGGCCAAAAAACAATTGGAAAAAGAAATAGGCGTTGCTTATAAAGAAGGAGAAGGTGTATATGTAACAGGTGTTCCAGAAGGTGGTGCTGCAGCCAATGCAGGTTTGAAAAAAGGCGATATTATTACAAAAGTAAATGGCGCCAATGTAACCAATGGTCCTGAATTACAAGAGCAAGTAGCAAGGTACAAACCAGGTGATAAAATTTCTTTGGTATACAAAAGAGGTGGATCTGAAAACACCGTAAGTCTTACTTTGAAAAATAAAGCAGGTAATACCGATGTAGTAAAAGTGAGTGGCATTATGGAACAACTGGGTGGAGACCTTGAAAATGTAGACAAGAAAACCGCTACTGCCAATGAAATTCCAGGAGGTGTATTGGTGAAAAAAATTGGTACTGGTTTGCTAAAAAATACCAAGATGCAGGAAGGATTTATTATTACCAGTGTCAACCAACAAGAAATTAAAAACATGGATGATTTGAAGACTGCATTAATTGCATCCAAAGGTGGCTCTGTAAGGCTAGAAGGTATCTATCCAGGATACAATGGCACTTATGCATATCCTTTGAATTTGAAAA
>JBEAPC010000330.1:0-12856 GCA_041164585.1 Bacteroidota bacterium | reverse complement strand
CGCAATTTTGCCATTGACACCCCAAATCACATTGTCCAAATTGGTATGAATGGCATAGATGGCTATATCTGATTTGATAGCGGTAATCAAGGTTTGTTCTACATAATTCTTTCCATTGAGTTGCTTGATTCCCTTAAATAGAATAGGATGATGCGCCACTATTAGGTTACAGCCCTTGGCTTTTGCTTCTTCCACCACAGCTTCTGTTGCGTCTAAACTGCAGATGATGCCTGTACATTCCAATTGGCTATTGCCCAATATCAATCCGGCATTATCATAGGATTCTTGGTATTGCGGCGGTGCCAACGCCTCTAAAACGGAAATAATCTCTTTGATTTGCATGCAACTTAATTAGAAGGCTAAATTAGCTTCATTCTATCTTTGTTGCATGTCAACTACCAATTTTCTTTATACGGATGGTCAAATGCTCCGTTCTGACAAGGCTTTGATTCTGCCGGATAATCGTTCCTTTAGATATGGAGATGGATTTTTTGAAACCATGAAATTCCGAGATGGTCAAATCATGTTGGCCGATTACCATTTTGAACGATTGTTCAAAACCCTTGATAGGCTTAAGTTTCAACCACCTAGTTTTTTTACAAGGTCTTATTTAGAAACACAAATTCATGAGCTGGTTAAAAAAAATGGACACCATGGTTTAGCTAGGGTTAGATTAACCATTTATAGAGGAGAAGGTGGCATCTATGATAGAATCAATCATTTTCCCCACCATTTAATTCAGACTTGGGAATTGAATGAGTCAAATAACAAGATCAATGAAAATGGGTTGGTGGTAGATATTTATCAGGACGCCAAAAAAGTTTGTGATGGATTTTCCCATTTAAAGACCAATAATTACTTGAACTATGCCATGGCAGCCCTTTGGGCCAAAGAGAACCACCTCAATGATGCATTCCTGTTAAACCCTTCCAATAGGTTGGCCGATGCTACCATTGCCAACATATTTATAGTAAAGGATGGTCTTGTAAAAACACCAGCCTTAACAGAAGGCCCTGTGGAAGGGGTTATGAGAAGACATGTTTTAACAGAAATGCGCAAAAAAAATATGCCCGTCATTGAGTCAACCCTTGAAATAGAAGAGATTTTGCAGGCATCTGAAATATTTTTGACAAATGCCATATATGGAATTAGGTGGGTAAAACAGTTAAAGACCGCAAATTATCAAGGTCAAATGGCTCATTTTCTGTTTAAAACACTGTTTTTTTAAAAATTCACAGTGAATCAGCATAAACAATAGTTGTTAATTTCCTGATATACTATAAATTTGCCCTGTTTCCATTTCAGCCCCGCTGAGTGTTGGATGAAAAGCAATCAAAAAAAAATTATGAAAATGAAAAAATTCAGTTCCTTGTTGCTCCTAGTTGCAACGCTGATGGTAGCCATGACTTCTATGGCCCAAACAACTAAAGCCGGAAAACCAGGTATTTCTGGTGGTTTATTAGGTGCATTGAACTACACACAGTTCAGAACAAATACATCTAATGTTGACTACAAAAATGATTTGGGATGGGCTGCTGGTCTTTACCTAAACATTCCTTTATCTACAAAATGGTCTTTGGAAGCACAAGGTCAATGGAGTGTTTTAAAATACAATGTTAAGTCACAAGTTGGTTCTATTAAGCAATTTGCAGGAACTATGCAATATCAGTCTTATCCAATCTTGTTGAAATACCAAACAAGCAAAAATTTTGCTTTGTTGGGTGGTGTGCAAGTTGACTTCTTGAATACCTTGAAAAATGACGCTGGTGGTGGATACTTCAAGCGTAATTTCATTGCAAACAGTAACGCTTTAACTGCAGGTTTTGAATTGTTTCCAACCAAAACTGTTCAGATCTATGGTCGTTATATATATGGTTTGAGCGATACCAAAACTGACAAAAACCCTAATGCAGGTAACCTTGGTTACAAATACTACAATGATGGAATTCAATTTGGCGTTAAAGTGAAATTGTTTGGTAAGAAAGCAGTTCCTCCAGTTGTACCAGTTGTTGCTGCTGCTCCAGTTGATACTGACAATGATGGGGTAGTTGATAGCTTGGATAAATGTCCTACCGTTCCAGGTGTTGCTAAATACGCTGGTTGCCCTGTACCTGATACCGATAAAGATGGTGTTAATGACGAGCAAGACAAGTGTCCTACTGTTCCAGGTTTGGCTAAATACGCTGGTTGCCCTATCCCTGATACTGATGGTGATGGTGTTAATGACGAGCAAGACAAATGTCCTACTGTTGCAGGTTTGGCTAAATACGCTGGTTGCCCTATACCTGATACTGATGGTGATGGTGTAAACGACGAGCAAGACAAATGTCCTAACGAAGCTGGTGTTGCTTCAAATTCCGGATGTCCTGATATGACTCCTGTATTGAATGAAGCTGCTAAGTCATTCTACTTTGTGATCAATACTGCTAAATTGGTAGATGCTAAGATTGCAAAATCTAAATTTGACCCAGTATTGGATCTATTGGCTAAATATCCAAAGCTACAATTGGAAATTCAAGGTAATACTGACGTTACCGGTAATGACAAAATCAATATGCCATTGTCTCAAAAACGTGCTAATGCTGTAATGAAAGCCTTTACTGACAAGGGTATTGCGGCTGATCGTCTAACCACTGTTGCTAATGGTTCTTCTAAACCAAAAGCTGACAACAAGACTAAAGCTGGTAGAAAAGAAAACAGGAACGTTACTTTGGTTCCTTCTTTCAAAGACTAATCTTATAACACTTAAGATAAAAAGGGCCACCCAACTGGGTGGCCCTTTTGTTTTGAAATCAACCTTTTCTTGACAAATTTGTTTTTATACTATGAGCAATGCAAACAGCATCAATATCATGTGGTTTAGAAGAGACCTACGCCTCAAAGACAATGCTGGGTTATACCATGCTTTAAAAGCTGGCTTACCTGTTTTGCCTGTATTCATTTTTGATACAGAAATTTTAGACCAGTTAGAAGATAAAACAGACGCTAGGGTTAGTTTTATTCACGCCGCATTACAAGAGATGCAAACTGAATTGGTAACATTGGGTTCAAGCTTAGAAGTGCTTCACGGAAAACCCTTGGACTGTTTCAAAGCATTGACAAAAAAATACAGCATTGGAACTGTTTTCATTAATCATGACTACGAACCTTCTGCCATTCAAAGAGACGCAGCCATTGCCAATTTTTTGAATGAACACAAAGTGGCATATCAATCTTTTAAAGACCAAGTGATTTTAGAAAAGGAAGAAGTGCTAAAAGATGATGGAACTCCCTATACAGTCTTTACGCCCTATTCAAGAAAATGGAAAGCCAAACTAACGGATGATCATTTGAAAGCCTATCCTGTAGAAAAATATCAGGATCATTTTTTAAAACAAAAACCATTGGCAATTCCTAGTTTGGAATCCATTGGTTTCACTGCTTCCAATATTCAATTTCCTGCCAAAGCTTGGAAAAAAGAAATTGTTGCTAAGTACAAAGAAAATAGAGACTTTCCAGCACTTGATCATGGCACTTCTAGGTTAGGCGTTCACCTGCGTTTTGGTACCATAAGTATAAGGGCTCTTGCTATTAGGGCAAGAGCTGTAAGCGAAACCTTTTTAAATGAATTGATCTGGCGCGATTTCTATCACATGATTCTCTGGCATTTTCCGCATGTTGGACAAGGCAAATCTTTTAAACCAGCATACGAAGCCATTGAATGGCGCAATAATGAACAGGAATTCAAAGCATGGTGCAATGGCCAAACTGGTTATCCCATTGTTGACGCTGGAATGCGAGAGTTAAACGCAACAGGGTTTATGCATAACCGCGTGCGTATGATTACCGCATCTTTTTTAATCAAGCATTTGCTCATTGATTGGCGTTGGGGAGAAGCTTATTTTGCCCAAAAATTATTAGACTTTGATCTTGCTGCTAATAACGGAGGATGGCAGTGGGCAAGTAGCAGCGGTTGTGATGCTGCCCCTTATTTTAGGGTATTTAATCCAGCTTTGCAAACAGAGAAATTTGACAAAGACCAAAAGTATATTCGCAAGTGGGTTCCTGAGTTTCAAGAATTCAATTATCCCAAACCCATTGTGGTGCATGAAGAAGCCCGAAAACGCGTATTAGAAGTATATGCCAAGGCATTGAAGCCGCAAACAGATTAATAAAGCTAGTGTGAAAAATACTGGGGTTAGTTGCCATGAATATTTTGGTAAACACCAAGAAGTGATTGTACTGCTTTGTGACCATCTACACCCAATTCAATAGAGTAATCATTCACGTACAAATCAATGTGTTGGCGCATCACAGCTTCACTCATTTCTTGTGCATGCTGGCGAACATAGGGTGCCAGATTTGGATAATTGGCAAATGCGTATTGAACAGATGCTTTGATGAGTGCATTGATTTTATCGCGGAGCGATGGCTCAAAATGATTGCGCATCACAATGCCACCTAAAGGAATGGGGCATTGTAATTTTTGCTCCCAGTTTTCTCCAAGATCCATCAATTTTACCAAACCTTTATCCTGATAAGTAAATCGGTTTTCGTGAATGATTACTCCGGCATCTACTTTACCATCTAGTACGGCTTGTTCTATTTCATGAAAGACCATGAATTGTTTTTGTTTTGCATTTGGAAATGCCATGGAAAAAAGCATATGAGCAGTGGTATTAATGCCTGGTACGGCAATACTCATTTGATCTACTTCTTTCAAATTTGAAATAGGATTTTTGGCAATTAATAAGGGTCCTACGGCTTTACCCAATGCACCACCGCTTTCTAATAATTGATATTGATTTTGTAGCAATGGCCATACCCCATAACTGATTTTTGAAATATCCAATTTGCCCGCTAATGACCATTCATTCAAGGTTTGAACGTCTTCAAGAACTACGTCAAATGCAAACTCTCCCGTATCAATTTTGCCATTGACCAAAGCGTCAAATATAAATGTATCATTGGGGCATGGAGAGAATCCTAAAGTAAGACGCATCATCAATTAAGCTATTTGATATAGTTTGTCAATGTATTGCAAGATGGTTTCATTGAGGTTGCCAATGGCTTCTCCCATTTTCCAATTTGCTTTATTTCTTTCACCCACCAAATTACTGATGGCCCTGATTTGCAAGAATGCCGTATTGGTTTCTCTTGCTACATAATGCAAAGCAGCTCCTTCCATGCTTTCTATTTCTGAATGGTATTTTTTGCTTAGTTCTGCAATGCGTTCAGGGTTGGTGCTAATTTCATTTACGGTGATACCTGTAACAGTAGGTAGGTTTAGAACATTGTATTGATCCAACCATTGATTGGGTAGTTTGCGCTTTTCAAAAGGATGGTAACTACTTTTTTCCAGCTTCATGTCAAACAAGTCTTTCCATTTGCCCCCTTCTTCAACACCTAGGTCTCCAATGATCTCTTCTTTAACTGCCAATACCGTACCCAAATCATATTGGTTTGAAAAGCTACCAGCAATTCCAACTTGTATCACTAGGTCTGGTTTTTCTTCTAAGATCAATTTTGTAAGGGAAAAGCTTGCTGCCAACATGCCAATACCTGACTGGTGAAAATGCAATTTCATGCGCCTGCTTTCGCTGGTATACAATTCATTGACTTTCAGATAACTGGGCATCCATTCCCCAACTGTGGCAGCTGATATCACTACTCGCATAGGGCTAAGGTAGGATTGAAATTGCTTTGCTTGTTGTAGCTTTGCCAAAATTTTCAGGAAGAATGGTTTATTTGACAAGATTGGAACATTTTAATGCCGCTCATAAACTCTTTAATCCAACTTGGACAAAGGAGCAGAATGACGCCGTTTTTGGGGTATGCGCTAACGAAAATTGGCATGGGCATAATTTTGACCTATTTGTAACCATCAAAGGGGAGCCTGATCCCGAGACCGGTTTTGTCTTTGACGTGAAAAAACTAAGCCAATTAATGAAACTACATGTAGTTGATAAGTTGGATCACAAAAACCTCAATTTAGACGTAGACTTCATGAAAGACAAAATGTGTAGCACGGAAAATCTAGCCGTAGCTATTTGGGATCAACTAGCCCCACATTTACCAGAACATGTTCAGCTTCATTGTGTTAAGCTCTATGAAACCGCTAGAATCTATGTGGAATACTATGGTTAAATAGTGACTTTTGACTTTTTAAATCTAGCCCCCTAATATTTTTGTTTAAATATTTTGCTGAAATTTTAAACAAAACAGAAACTGTTTGGTTATTTATATCGTATGTATCTTTGCAAAGCTATTTTAGCAGGGCCACTTGATCAGCACACTTCTGAAACAGTGCCCGGCAACAAGGTTTACAGGTAAGTTTAGCTTTCAAAAATATTGTAGGAGTCAAGTGTGCTCCAAATTTAACTAGTAAAAACTGGGTGGGCATTTTCACCCCCAACTATAACATTGAGCAAGAAAGTAGCCGTATATCGCAAAGAACATTTTAACGCAGCACATCGGTTGAATAACCCAGCATGGTCTGCTGAAGAAAACCAGCGCGTGTTCGGTTTGTGTAATAATCCCAATTATCATGGTCATAACTATGATTTAATTGTGAAAGTAGTGGGGGAACCAAACCCTGATACGGGTTATGTGTTAGACATGAAAGAACTAAGCAACTTGATTAAAGAACAAGTGCTTGACAAATTTGATCATAAGAATCTAAACCTAGATACCAAAGAATTTGCGGAGCTAAATCCTAGTGCAGAAAATATTGCTATAGTGATTTATGATTTGCTAAAAGATAAATTGGATCCAGCTTTGGATTTGCAAATAAGATTATATGAAACAGAAAGAAACTTTGTTGAATATCCAGCTTAATGGAGAAAAAATTGAGCTAAGTGATACCATGATTGATGACATGGGAGATAACCACGTGAGTACCTCAGTGGATACACCTATGCGTGCAGATGCTTTTGTTCTATCGGATGACCAAAAAGTAGAAGAGATTGCAAAACATTTTACAGCCATTATGGAAACATTGGGATTGGACCTTACAGACGATAGTTTGAAGGGTACACCCAAGCGCGTAGCAAAAATGTATGTGAAAGAAATTTTCAATGGTTTGAATCCGGCCAACAAACCCAATATGGCCATGTTTGAAAACAAATACCAGTATAACCAAATGCTGGTAGAAAAGAATATTTCTTTCTATAGCAATTGTGAGCACCATTTTGTACCCATTATTGGAAAGGCACACGTTGCTTATATTAGCAATGGAACTGTAGTAGGTTTGAGTAAGCTAAATAGGTTGGTACAATATTTTGCCAAACGTCCACAAGTGCAAGAAAGACTAACCATGCAAATTGGTAAAGAATTGCAGAAAGCCTTGGGTACAGATGATGTAGCCGTGCTAATAGACGCCAAACACCTTTGTGTAGCAAGTAGGGGAGTAGAAGATGATACTTCATCAACCATCACTGCTTTTTACAGTGGTAAATTCCAAGAAGACAAAACCAGAGAAGAATTCTTAAAGTATATTGAATTCAAGACAGAGTTTTAAGCTTGCAATAAGTTAGCAACTTTAAAAACTGATACAAATAATGGCATTGGAACCCCGATAATTTTTATCGGGGTTTTTGTTTAATTTTATCGCCTCAAATTAGCCATATGTCAAAGCACGCCTATTTGTTTCCAGGTCAAGGAAGTCAGTTTATTGGAATGGGAAAGCAATTGTATGAATTTCATAATACAGCCAAAGTATTGTTTGAAAAAGCCAATGAGATCCTTGGATTCCGCATTAGTGATATCATGTTTGAGGGAACGGACGAGGCGTTGAAACAAACTAATATTACCCAACCAGCCGTATTCATTCATTCCGTGATTGCCTATCAAACCTTGGTAGATCCTCAACCCGGATTAGTTGCTGGACATTCTCTGGGTGAATTCTCTGCCTTGGTAGCCAATCATGTATTGCATTTTGAAGACGCTTTGCGTTTGGTGGCCATTAGAGCATCTGCCATGCAGAAAGCCTGTGAATTGGCTCCATCAACCATGGCTGCAGTACTGGCTTTGGCCGATGACAAAGTAGAAGAACTTTGTGCTACAGTGCAATTAGAAACTGGTGAAGTTGTGGTTGCAGCGAATTTTAATTGCCCTGGTCAATTAGTGATTAGTGGATCATTGAAAGGAATAGAAATTGCTTGCGAAAAAATGAAAGCAGCCGGTGCCAAACGTGCTTTGGTCTTGCCTGTTGGTGGTGCATTCCACTCCCCTTTAATGGCGCCAGCAAAAGAAGAATTAGCCGCAGCTATTGAAGCCACACATTTTAATACACCTATCTGTCCTATCTATCAAAACGTAGTTGCCAAAGCGGTTACAGATCCAGCTGCCATTAAGCAAAACCTGATTGAGCAATTAACTGGTGCAGTAAGATGGACGCAATCAGTGCAAGCCATGGTACAAGATGGGGCAACAGAATTTACAGAAGTTGGTCCTGGTAAGGTATTACAAGGATTGGTTCAAAAAATCCATCGCGAAGCAGTAGTGAATGGGGTTAGTTAATGGAACAATTGATCCATTCTCCATCAAAACTAGCATTGTATTTTTTGTAGAAATTAATAGCGGGTTCATTCCATTCAAGTACCTGCCAAACCATGCCCTTTAGATTTTTTTCTTTGGCTTCTACAATAAGTCTGTCAAACAATAATTTGCCCAATTGTTTGCCACGCATTTGTTCAGTAACCAAGATATCTTCTAAGTACATGCGTTGTCCCTTCCAGGTACTATAACGAATATAATAGAGCGCAAATCCTTCCACCCTTCCGTCTACTTCGGCTACAAATGCCCACCACACTGGGTTAGATCCAAAACCACTTTCTTGAAAATGTGCTAGAGTAACAGTTACTTCTTCAGGTGCTTTTTCATAATCAGCTAGTTCCTGAATCAGCTCCATAATTCTGCTGCAATCTTCTATCACTGCCCTTCTAATATTAATCTGCATAGTTGGAAAACGCTTTTAAAATTGTAATTATAAACCAGCAAGGGATTGGTCTAAGTCACTTAGAATATCGGCAATATTTTCAATACCAACACTCATTCTTATTAGACCATCGGTAATACCATATTTTAATCTTTCTTCTACACTCAAACTAGAATGAGTCATACTAGCAGGATGTGAAATTAAGGTATCAACGGTGCCAAGTGAAACCGCGCGAACACACATATTAAGCTTGTCTATAAATTGCATGCCCGCTTTGAGACCGCCTTTTAATTCAAAACTCATGAGTGCACCTGCATGCTTCATTTGTTTCATTGCAATAACATAATCTGGATGCGATTCTAATCCATTATAGTTCACTTTTGCAATGGCGGGATGTTGCTCTAACCATTTGGACACTTCCATAGCATTGCTGCAATGTCTGTCCATTCTCAGCTCCAATGTTTTCATGCCTTGTGATAAAAGAAATGCATCAAATGCATTGCTGTTTCCACCCATGAGGGTATGCCATTTCCAACCTGTTGAATTCATAAAGGCCAAATCTTTTCCTATTAAAACACCACCTATTGCAGTGCCGTGACCATTTAAGAATTTGGTAGTAGAATGGAAAACAAAATCAGCTCCGTGTTTAAAGGGTTGTTGCAAATAGGGTGTGGCAAATGTGTTATCTACGGTTAAGATGCAATTATATTGTTTGGCCAAGACCGATACCGCTGCAAGGTCAATACATTGTAAGGTTGGATTTGCTGGCGTTTCTACATGAATTAATTTAATAGAGCTGTCTTCTTTTAGTGCCGCTTCTACCAAATTCAAATCACGCATATTAATAATGGTAGTTTTTACCCCAGCCCCAGCCAATACTGATTTAAACAATTCATTGGTACCACCATACAAAGCAAAATGTGACAAGACAGTATCACCCGCTTTCAAAATACTCATAAACATGGTGGTCATGGCTGCTTGACCGCTTGCGTGCAATAAGGCTTTTAATTCCAATTGTTGACCATGTTCATTCTTCAATCCAAAGGCTTCCAATGCCGCAATGGTTTCTTCTGCAGCAGTAAAAGTAGGGTTGCCCCATCTACTATAAATCCTAGTTTTATCTGGACCTGAATAGCGCTCCATACCACTTTCTGCCGTATCAAAAGTAAAAGTAGATGTGGCAAAAATGGGCGTGATATGTGCGTACTCGGCATTCTCGTGACCACTAGCGTGTATAGCTACAGAACTGATGCCAGTTAGAGGGTGTTTTGATTGCATGGGAACTTTGATTGTTTGCCTTTCAAAAATAGGATTATTCAAGTGCTATTGGTTATTTTGTATGGAATATATAAATCCATACAATGCAATTGGATGAATCATTAAATTTCTAAAGTCTTTTTAATAATATGCAGCGGTTAATCATAAAAATCAGGATGCAAAAATTTGAAATCGGACAGATGAAAAAAATTGCCAGTTTGTTAGTAGCATTAATTTGGCTAACAACATTAAATGCTCAAAATATTTTCACCTCATTGAACGATACGGCCACCATTAGCAAATTTGAAGCCCCTTCAGCGGCTGCACCAGTTATGGCCAAAAAATGGAACCAAATTCATACCAAGTGGTTTAACCTGAATTTTGGTGTTGCTTTTATTTTGGACCATAATATTCTAAGCCAAAATGCTGAGAATATACAGCAGGTTGGTAAAGTAGACCCCGGAACAGAATTCAGGGGAGAAAGAATGATGGTATCTGGAAATATTCTATTGTTTAAAAACCCTTGGTGTTATATGGTAAGTGCCAATTTTAATGGCTTAGATGCGGAGCCAGGTTCCAAGAAATTTGATTTTATAGATTGGAACTTAGAGATTCCGTTTAATGGTAATGCTGGTTGGATCACTTTGGGTAAACAAAAAGAAGGAGTAGGAATGGAATATGTAGCACCGGGAACCCAACTTGGATTTATGGAAAGAGGGTCTGGTGTACCCATGTTTATAAGACAAAGAAATATTGGGATCAGGTATTCCAATTCTGTCTTAAATAATCGCTTAGCCTATACCGTAGGTGTCTTTAATAATTATTGGGAAACGGGAAAGTCTTTTTCAGCCAATGGGTCACAATATACTTTCCGCATTACTGGCTTACCTCAATATGTGTCTGATAGAGACTTGATGCATATTGGTTTTGGATTTAGACATACTGATGCTACAGACGGGAAACTGAGTTATAAAGCAAAACCAGAAACCAATACTGCACCTTCATTTATCTCAACAGGTTCCTTTGATGCTGATGCAGCAAATACCCTCATGTTTGAATGGATGAAAGTGAATGGACCTGTTTCTTTTATTGCAGAGTATATGAACACGGCTGTAAAAAGCGTTTCAAAAGGGAATCCAAGATTTGATTATTTTCAATTGGGTGGTTCTTGGTTTTTAACTGGTGAGAACAGAAGGTATAACAAGCAAAATGGTAACCTTGGCAAACTCATCCCAAAAAAGAATTTCAATTTCAGTAAAGGGGCCGGCCCAGGCGCCTTTGAATTAGGAGCTAGGTATACTTATTCAAGTGCCAATGATGCCTTAGTAGCTGGTGGTGTTTTCAAAAGATTTACAACTGCTCTTAGTTGGTATCCCAATGCGCATTTTAGGTATGAGATTAACTATGGTTATGGTGGGTTGAATAAGAATAACCTACTTGGAAACAGTAGTTTCTGGCAATTCCGTGTTCAGTTTGAATTATAAAAAAGTATAAATTAGTAATAAAATTAATCCCTATGAGAAAAATGTTTTTGAGAAGTACTATCCTTATTTTATTCTTGGTAGCATCCATTGCAAAAACACAAGCACAAGCTGCTTTATTGGTATTAATATTTGGTGACAAAGCCGCTAGTGAGAAATTCAATTTTAGCATTGTTGGTGGCGTTAATAGTAGCAATATCTCTAACCAATTAGACAATCATGCCGTATTTGGAACCAATTTTGGTTTGGGTATCAATATGAAATTGTCAGAGAAATGGTATTTCAAACCCGAGTTCAAACCCTTGAATTCAATGGGTTTCAAAGGAAATGCTTCTTTGAAAACTGGAACCATTGTAGACGGCCCTTTTGCCAATGTTCCAACCACGCGCTCACTAAACTATCTTGACATACCAGTCATGATGCATTATCAAGCTTCTAAAAAAATATTATTTGGTTTTGGTCCTCAGGTTAATTTTTTAACCAAGGCCCAAGAAAAATTTGAAGGAAAAAATGATGCTACTTATGATCAGAATATCAAGGATAAATTGAATAAAACGGATTATGGTTTTGCTGCTGCTTTTACCTATCAATTGATTACCCAGCGCAATGGCAAAGGCATCAATTTACAATTAAGGTATTATCAAGGACTGTCAGACGTATATAAGAATGTAGGCTCCAATAAAAATTCAGCATTCTCTTTTAATCTTGAATTCCCTTTTATCAGTGATGCAGTTGCAAAGGAAAAAATGAAGAGATAAAACGGATGTGTGGATGGTGATACCCCTGAGAAGAAGATTTAGTGAAAAACGAAGAGTGAAGAGTGAAGAATGGACGCTGATCTCAGTAAACGAGCTAACCTAGGCTGCGCCTAGGTTTTATTAAAAAAAGGGTTCTTAGTGTAATAGATTAAAAATCACTCTTCACTCTTCACTCTTCCTCCCCTTGGAACCAACCCGCGACATACTTGTTTTTCGAGGTTTTCAAAAAAGCAGTTTTTTATACTTGTTCTAGTATAAATCAGGGGGTGCTATTTTATACACGTTCTAGTATAAAATAGAGGGGCCGTTTTTATACTCGTTCTAGTATAAAAACAGGGACATTTCAAAAATTCAAAAAACAAGTAACCTATCTTGCGATCCACTTAATTTCTCACTCTTCACTCTTCACTCTTCACTCTTCACTCTTCACTCTTCACTCTTCA
>JBEAPC010000329.1:0-9639 GCA_041164585.1 Bacteroidota bacterium | reverse complement strand
ATTGCGCAGGCGATTTAGCAGATCCTCATGGAACACATAAGGTTTGTCTTGACGTGGTTTTTGAAAGCTTGCGTAGAATTAAATCTGAAGGCGATGCCTGGATCAAGGATTGCTGGGTTTGGTTATACAAAGGGGCTTGGCAAGAATGGGATATTTCTGAAATTGAAATGGCTAATCCTATGAGTCCGGATCAAGTGATGAAAAAGCGATTTGGCATTTTTATTCACCAATCCCAAAAAGATTCCGTTCCTTTTCAAGGTTCCGATAGTCGTGAGTTTTGGCAACGTGCAGAAGACCGTAATGCCAATACAGCCAATCTATATGCCGCATTGGGACTTACCAAATATGCCGCCATGGAAGCCTTTGTTCGTTGGCATTATTAAAGTATTAACTACCATTAAACAAAATCGCCTCCAAGAACTGGGGGCGATTTTTTATTTTTGCAGCATGCAGGTTAAGGAGGATAAGAAAGTTCAATTAGTTTGGAGAGCAGAATGGCAAGATCTTGGTTTTCGCCAAAGGTTTCAATGGGGTTTATTGGTATGGGTATTGGTTTTGATTGCCTTTCCCTTCTTTTTTCAATTTATAGAACAGCGCTCTGGTTGGGCACCCAATGACTGGGTATTGGATCAATTACCTAGTTATGATACTTCTATCCCTTGTTTCTTGGTGATTTGGGGCATGTTTGGGTTATTTTTCTATAGATCATTATACCAACCTAGATTATTGTTATTGTTTTTGTGGGGATTTATTGTCTTAAGCCTCATGCGATTCTGCAGTATTTATCTATTGCCATTAGAACCTCCGGCCAATTTAATTCCTTTAAGAGACCCCATTTCCAACCTATTTTATGGAGGTAAAGACGCATTTATCACCAAAGATTTGTTTTTCTCTGGTCACACATCTACCCAATTTTTGATTTTTTTATGTCTTTCTAAAAAGTCTGACAAATGGTTGGCATTAATTGCCAGCTTTGCCATAGGAATAATGGTATTGATTCAACACGTACACTATACCATGGATGTTTTAGCGGCGCCCCCACTTACCTATCTGGTATACATAATAGCAAAAAAAATTGCTTCATATTAAAACGCTTCTCCTAACTCAAAATAGAGACCCTGATTTTTACCAGGTCCTATTCCATAATCCAAGCGAATATTCAGCTTTTCAGATTTATTGATGGCGTATCGTAAACCCGCACCAAAAGTGTATTTCAGGTCAGCAAATTTGTAAGACAAGTTATGTGAAACATCTCCAAAATTGCCAAAAGCAACCATTCCAAATCGCTTATACAATTGTTGTCTGAATTCTGCTTGAAAAACTAATTGGTTTTTATCGCGATAGCGACCATCATAATACCCTCGCATACTATTCATCCCACCTAATGTGGCCAAACTTCTCAAAGGCACATCATTACCCGTGTTATTAAAACTATAGGCCTGTAAAGCCAATATGCCATTTTTACGAATACGCATGTATTTACGCAGGTCTATAACAATATTGGTATATCTATGTTCTGAACCAAAGATTGGTGAAAAATGGTTGAAGTAAACTTGTGCAAAATTGCCTTTGGTGGGGGCAAATGCATTGTTCCTAGTATCATAGGTAAAACTCAAACCCAATCCCGAGACATGATAGCCATTTCTACCAACTACCTGTTCTTGGTCAAAAATGCCAGCTGCCTTGTAATTATTCTCAATGAGATTTTGGTATTCATACAATGCACCAATAAACATACCATTACCCAATTGGCGCATTAAATGCAAATAGGTATAGAATTGTTTAAAATCATAAGCTTCTTCTGCTTGATCTGGGGTTTTATTACCCAATCCCCAAAATTTATCCGGAAAAGAACTAAATGATATCTGTTCATTAAGAACATATTGTTCATTTTTAAAATATTGTGCCCCATTGATGGCTGCTATCAACTGCTTTTTTAATGAATATAATAAAATGGTTTGCAAATTGGAGGTCCTAGAAATGGTATCGGCCTTTGACATTCTAAAGGTAGAAGTACCTGCTGCCCCAAATGACCAACTGGTTTCAATGGATCTAGTGATAACCGGAAACACTAGTATTTGCAGCTTTTTAGCCGAATCTTTTTGGGCAATACCATGACTACCAAGTAAACTTAGCAAGCAAAACAGGGTTAAAAACCGAAAAATCATTTTATAAAAGCTTGACATACCGAACTGCAAAATACTCCGCTTATCCCATTAAAGTACATTTAGCTTTAGAAAATTGCCTATTTTCGCAACCTTGATTCTTGCCCCCGTTCATAATAAGGTAACAATCAGATAACACAAATTTTACATAGAAACTCATAACAGCGTAGGAATGAAAAAATGGGAAAGTAACTTTCAATTGGGCGAAACGCTAACCCATGAACAATTGGATTTTTTCGAGCAGCATGGAGTCATCATGTTCCGAAATTTCATTTCCAAAGAGAAAGTACAGACTTTTCTTTCTGAAATTAACCGCTTGGAACAACTTTGGCTGTCTGAGGGACGCGATAAAGTAAATGGTATTCCCTTAAAATTTGGAAAGGATGAAGCTGGAAATAAGACCATTCAAAGATTCTGTTTTACCTCTCAATACAGTGAGGCTTTACAGGAATTATTGAATGATCCTAGACTGGCACAATTATCCGCCCTATTAGCACCATACGAAGGCCGTGTTGCAGAAAATGAAAAGGATGGTTTGGTAGTGAACAATTACCTCAACACCAAGAATAGTACTTTTACACAAATGGGTTGGCATACCGATAGTCCTAGAGATTTATTCCTTGGTCAAAAAATTATGCCCATGCTCAATGTGGGAATCCATTTAGATGAATGTCCTTTTGAAAATGGCGGTTTACGTGTGTTACCTGGCACACACAAACAAAGTGTTTTGAAATTGTTGTTTGGTAAAAAATACTTTATTGATAACAATGATGACAAAAATGAAGTTGGGTTTGATATTCATTCAGGAGACCTAACCGTTCATGATGGTCGTTTATGGCATCGTGTAAAACAATCACCAAAATATGGTGAAGAAAGCCGCAGAAGGGTGATGTATGTACCAATAGTAACCGGTAAATACAATCCAAAGGATGAAAATAGTAAAACACCTTTCTATCATAGATTTACTGCCAAAGTGCATCATTGATTTTAAATAATTCATTTTGAAAGGTCAACCAAAAGTTGACCTTTCTCATTTAACATACGCATATGCATTACACGCTAATTACAGGAGCAAGTAAGGGTATTGGAAAAGAAATGGCACAACAATTGGCCGCCAAAAAACAAAACCTTTTATTGGTTGCAAGAACGGCCAGTCTTTTAGAAACATTGGCCAACCAACTACAGCAAAATTATGCTGTAAAGGTAGATTATCTAGCGATAGACTTGGCAGGGATTGGTGCCGCTCAAACCATTTTTGGTTGGTGCCAAGCCAACGGTTACCAAATTAATACGCTAATCAATAATGCGGGATATGGTAATGGTGGTTCTTTTGACCAAATTGCTACCAAACAACATACGGATATGATGCAGGTAAACATGAATGTGCCTGTAGAATTGATCTCATTATTTCTGCCCCAATTAAAACAACAACAAAGAGCTTTTATCCTCAATATTGCTAGCTCTGCAGCTTATCAAGCAGTTCCCGGACTCAGTTTATATGCCGCTAGCAAATCTTTTGTGTTAAGCTTTAGCAGGGGCTTACAATATGAATTAAGAAACACCTCTGTAACGGTTACAACTGTTTGTCCTGGTGGTACCGATACTGATTTTGCACATCGCGCACAATTAGGTCCAAAGGCCATAAAAGCTGGCGAAAAACTAAATATGAAAGCCGATGAGGTTGCTAAACTAGCTTTAGATGCTATGTATGCAGGAAAAACAGAATTAATCACAGGCTTCCTCAATAAATTAGGTGCGGCTATGGTCTGGTTAATGCCTAAAAAATTGGTAGAAAAAACAGCTGCTGGCATCTATGGTATAGACTAATTTTAAGAAAAGCCATTTTGGTTTTGTGAATTATCATTTTGCCCTTATATTTGCAACCCCTAACAGGGAAATGGCTGCGTAGCTCAACTGAATAGAGTACCTCACTACGGATGAGGGGGTTTTAGGTTTGAATCCTAACGCGGTCACAAGGCCCCGCACAAAGTGCGGGGTTTTTTATTGCGAACACGTCAAAAGCTCGCTTTTGTAAGTGTGAGTAATAAAAAACCTTTTTGCGCAGCAAAAAAGGGGCCTTGGGTAAGGCCACTCCAAAAGGCTCAGCGATGCTAATCCTAATCATCCCTCACACTCCCCAACTATCAAGCAACTTTTTTGCACCCCAAAAAAGAGATCATCACGCCCCCCCAACCCCAATGCAACTTTTTTGCACTCCAAAAAAGAGAACATCACGCCCCCCCAACCCCAATGCGATTTTTTTGCACCGCAAAAAAGAGAACTTCATGCTCCCCAACCCCAATGCGAATTTATTGCACCGCAAAAAAGAGTAAATAAAGCCTCATTCAACCCAAAACAATGCCTCTTTTTTTATTTAGCTTATATGTAAAGAAAATATAGTCCCAAAAGCAAACATGATATAAATTACATTCGCAATAATCATTGAGCATGAATCTTATTAGAAAAGCCATTTCTCTTTTTCAAAACATACACATTCAATCTCTATTGGGAAATGGAGTGATGGCCATTTTCAATATGCTCGCTCTAGCTCTTTTGTACCGAGCGCTTTCAGTTAACGATATTGGGATCTATGTTTTGTTTATGACCATTTTGGGATTAATAGATACTGTTAGAAGTGGTCTACTAACCAATGCTTTTCTGAAATTCTATTCTGGCACAAGTCTTGAAAGGGGCAATGAAGTAGTAGGTTCTGCATGGGCGTTAGTCTTATTGTTAACTGGTGTTTTCTTATTAGTAAACCTAGGTGCATATTTTGCCTTACCTTATTTTCCCAATCTAGGTACAAGATTATTAATTCAATTTTTTAGTGTAATCACTATTTCAACCCTTCCTTCCTTTATGGCTAATCTTGCGGTACAGGGAGAAAAAAGGTTTGACAGACTGTTGGTTTTAAGGCTAATAAACCAAGTATTATTTGTTGGTATCATTGTAGTTTTGATTTTCCTTAAAGAAACCTCACTAACCAATATTATACTTACCTATGCATTTGGCAATTTAATTGCTAGTTTGGCAACGCTATTTTTAGGCTGGTCAAAAATAGGCGCTTTAAAACATGCCAATCTCAATACCGTTAAAGACCTCTTTCATTTTGGCAAATATAGCATGGGGTCTAGTTTAAGTGCCAACCTTTTTAGGGTTGTAGACATCTTTTTTATCAATTATTTCCTTAATCCATCTGCCCTTGCCATGTATAATTTGGGAGGAAGGTTATTGCAATTTGTTGAAATACCATTACTTAGTTTTGCTGCATCAGGCATGCCCATTTTGGCTGGATTTTACAACAACAACCAAAAGGATCAGATGATGCATTTTATGAAGAAACTGGTGGGTATGATGACCATTGGCATAACTGGAATTGCTATTTTCTCTGTTGTATTTGCCAACCCTATCATTACACTAATAGGAGGTGAAAAATATGCCAATTCTGATGCAGTTAACTTGTTTAGAATATTTATGTCTATGGCAATTCTTTACCCTATGGATAGGTTCTTTTCTCTAACGCTAGATGTTATTAATAAACCACAGGTTAATTTTTATAAGATACTTATTATGTTGACAGCCAACTTAATAGGAGACTATATTGGCATCTTATTGCTTAAATCCGTTTTTGGAATTGCATGGGCAAATCTATTACCCATATTGATAGCAATTATAATTTCTTATGTATATTTGAATAGGTTCTATAAATTCAACATTATCAGTATTTTAAAAGTAGGTTTTGAAGAATCAATTCTTTTGATAAAACAGGTATACAACTCTGTCATGACAAGTAAATCAATTTAATCGTATCTAACAGTTTTTTTATGGCAAACAATAATATTAACATCATAGTAGCAAGTGACAATCACTATGCCATCCTAATTGCAGCTCTTTTAAAATCTATTGACTTAAACCATAAGACGCCTGAGCATATTGATTTTTATATTATTGATGATGGCATTGCAGAAAGTACAAAAAAGAAATTGAAAAACATTGCATCACCGGATAGAATAACGCTTAGGTGGGTAAAAACAAAGGATATGGTTCCTTCAGATGTAACCATACCTGTTGACAATTCTGCATTTCCAATTACAGCATACTTAAGAATTTTTGCCCCTTATGCCATTGAACAAGATGTAGAAAAATTGATTTATTTAGATGTAGATACCATTGTACAAGTTGATATTTCTGAATTCTGGAATATTGATTTAGGAGACAATATTATGGCAGCAGTTCAAGACCCAGGCAAAACAGTGGCCTGTGAATGGGGAGGCATACCAAATTATAAACAACTTGGCTTATCAGCAGATACCAAATATTTCAACTCAGGGGTTTTACTAATGAAACCCAAACAATGGCGCGAAGAACGTATTGCGGCTCAAGTATTGGACTCCTTAATCAAGTACAAAGAGTTTGTAAGACTTCCAGACCAATATGGATTAAACGTAGTAATGGTCAATAGATGGCTAGAATTGGATCCTAAATGGAACTGGTTTGCCTTTCAAGAAAACCTAAATCCTTATATCATACACTTCTTGGATATCAAACCCATTTTTACTTCATATAACTCACAGCCTGTTTATAAAGACGAATTCTTTAGGTATTTGAAATTAACTCCTTGGAAAGATTTTAAACCACAAGGAGGTTATAGACGTACTTTAAGAAAGGTATTTAACAAAGTCAAAAACGGTATCAAAAGAATGTTCTTAAAAAAAGGCTGATACTGATTCTTTGTTGATGTATTTATAACTTATCGGGAAACTATTTAGTAGCAATTTAAAGGTTTCAAAGTATAGAATAATGCTTTTGCAATTGGGATTAGACCTTAGATGGCAATATCCCTTACCATTATGTTTTTGATTTTTATATTCTATATAAAGTTCTTGAAACATGTCAATTTAATTGTATATTACATCCGCATTTTAATTTTTTATTCAGTAATCGGGATTGCTTGCGCACAAATATGCCCTTTTTGATAGCAATGATAATTTCTTATAAATATTTGAATAGGTCCTTCAAATTCAACTTTGTCAGTATTTTAAAAGTTGGATTTGAAGACTTTATTATTTTGATAACTCAAGTCTATTAAACTGTTTTCAAAAGGTAAATAGTTTAACCCATATAATTATTTAAATATGTCTAATAACAAAATCAGTATCATTGTTGCAAGTGATAATCATTATGCTATATTAATTGCCGCATTACTGAAATCCATTGAGATCAATCACAAATCGCCAGAACATATAGACTTTTATATCATTGACGATGGCATAGCATCAGGAACAAGGGATAAGTTAAACGCTGTTGTAGCACCGGAGCGCATTACATTAAAATGGATTAAATCAAATAATATAGTACCTGCTGGTATCAACATACCAGTTGACACTTCTTCATTTCCATTAACAGCGTATTTAAGAATTTTTGCTCCGTATGCGGTAGACCAAGATTTGGATAGACTTATTTACTTAGACGTAGACACTATTGTTAAAGCAGATATCTCAGAATTATGGAATACAGATATTGGTGACTATATTTTGGCGGCGGCTCAAGATCCAGGTAAAAATGTAGCATGCGAATGGGGTGGCATTCCCAATTACAAGGAATTAGGCCTGTCGGCGGATACCTTGTATTTTAACTCTGGAGTATTGATATTCAAACCAAAAATTTGGCGTGAACAAAATATTGCAGCACAGGTAATGGAAGCCTTGGTTAAATACAAGAAGCATGTTCGATTGGCTGATCAATATGGCCTCAATGTAATTATGGTTAACAAATGGAAACAGTTAGATCCAAAATGGAACTGGTTTGCGTTTCAAGAAGACGTTAAACCTTATCTAATACATTTTTTGGATATCAAACCCATATTCACTTCTTACAATTCTCAACCAGTTTATAAAGACGAATTTTTCCATTATTTAAAAATGACACCCTGGAAAGATTTCCAACCTCAAAGTGGACATAGAAGAACCCTTAGAAAAATTTTTAATAAAATTAAGAAAAGGCTATTAATACTTTTTTTCAAAAAAGACTAATTGGCTACAAACAATAATTGGTTATTTTCAATCAAGAATTGTTTTTATGTATCAGATGAAAAAAATGGCAATCACCATGATCGCCGGCTGCTATGTGCTATTATCTTCTGCACAAACAAAAGTTAACACAGACAGTATTCAAACCAAAATGCAGTGGTTTGCCGATGCTAAATTGGGAATATTTATACATTACGGTATCTATGCCGTTAATGGCATCAATGAATCTTGGAGTTTTCACAATAAGGAGATTTCCTATCCAGACTATATGAAACAGTTGAATGGCTTTACAGCCAGCAACTATCAACCAGAATACTGGGCTGGATTAATCAAAGCTTCTGGAGCTAAATATGCTGTGATTACCACTAAACATCACGATAGCGTGGCATTGTGGCCAACCAAACAAAATCAACTCAACGTGGTGGATGCCAGCCCAGCTAAAAGAGACTTGATTGCCCCATTCTTTGCAGCACTAAGAAAAACTAATATTAAAGCAGGTGCTTATTATTCTCTTTTAGATTGGAGCCACCCAGATTACCCCGGTTTTCTAAAAGATAGTACTCGATACAAGATTAAGGATCAGCCCGAGCGTTGGAACAAATTCAAGACTTTCTTAAATGGCCAATTAAATGAGCTCTCAAAAAATTATCAACCAGACCTCTATTGGTTTGATGGCGACTGGGAACATAGTGCAGAAGAATGGAATGCACCTGTCATTAGATCATCATTGCTACAGGACAATCCAAATACCATAATAAATGGAAGACTCCAAGGGTATGGCGATTATGAAACCCCCGAACAAAATTTTCCTGTAACTAGACCCGCTTTTAAATGGTGGGAACTTTGTATGACCACCAACAACAATTGGGGATACCAACAAAAAGATACAGCTTGGAAAACGCCCTATGAAGTCATCAGTATTTTTGTAGATGCCGTTGCCAATGGAGGAAACCTATTATTAGATATTGGGCCAAAGGCCGATGGCACTATTCCAAAAGAACAGGTTAATATACTTACAGAATTGGGCAAATGGAATCTACGCAATGGCGATGCCATATTTGACAGACTAGGAGGCATTCCTCAGGGACATTTTTATGGACCTACTACCCTTTCAAAAGACAGTAGCACATTGTATTTATTCTTACAAGCCAAACTAGCGGACCTGTTATGTTAAAGGGTTTGGATAGTAAAATTAAATCCATTGAAATATTGGGCAATCAAACCAAACTACAACATAAGATTGTTGGAAAAATTTCATGGAGTGCCGTTCCTGGACTGGTATATATTGATGTACCTTCTAACAAACTGGATCATTATATAACAGTACTTAAAGTTCAATTGGAAAAACCCATTAAACTTTATAGAGGTAAGGGGGGACTATAATTATTCTATTACATACCAAGTATACGAATTAGCAGGAATAGTAAAAGTCAATGGCATTTCGT
>JBEAPC010000328.1:0-3628 GCA_041164585.1 Bacteroidota bacterium | reverse complement strand
TGATTTACCACTCAGCTTTACAATTCTTGTATATAAACTAGCTCTATCTGTCATAACTAATAATGCTCCTTTATGATTCTTACCCATCATCAGATCCACTTCAATATCTCCCAGCCGTTTTGTAAGCTTCCCATAAGTTCGGCCAGTTAAAGTTAGGGTTAACAAAAAATGCTTGTTAACTTTGAATTTTAATAGTCATGAAAAAAGGAAGATTTACCGAACACCAAATTGTATCTGCGTTAAAGAAACATGAAGCAGGTATATCAGTAAAAGACATCAGTAGAGAACTTGGTATTAGTGAACTAACGTTTTACAATTGGAAGGCTAAATACGGTGGTATGGAAACTAGTGATGTAGCCAAGATGAAAGAACTAGAACGAGAGAATGCCGAGCTCAAGAAAATGTATGCAGAAATGAGTATTGAGAATCGAGCTATTAAAAACCTTCTTGCAAAAAAGTTCTAACGCCTATAGAGAAACGAGAATCTGTTGAATATCTGGTAACAGAAGAACAGCTAAGTAACCGTAAGGCGTGTAAGTTGATGGGTATATCTCGAACCACCTTTCAATATCAAGCAAAACCAAAGGATGATCAAGACCTCCAAGAAGCATTAACTGCCCTTATTACCAAACATGCTAGTATTGGCTATTGGCAGTGTTGCTCCTGGCTTTGGAATAAAGGCTACCTGTGGAATCACAAGAAGATTTATAGGGTCTTTACAGATATGAAATTAAACATCCGCCGTAGAACTAAGAAAAGATTACCAGAAAAGGTGAAACAACACCTCACAGTACCAGATGCACCCAACCAAGTTTGGAGTATCGATTTTATGAGTGATACACTAGTTGATGGAAGAAGGTTCCGATTATTCAATGTTATAGATGATTTTAACAGAGAATCTCTGGCTATTGAAATAGATACCTCCTTGCCATCTTTAAGGATCACTAGGGTGCTTAATAGGATTATTGAGCAAACAGGTAAACCAGCTAACCTTCGTTCTGATAATGGGCCTGAATTTATCAGTCATGTACTTCAAGAATGGTGTGAAAAGCACAGGATCACTTTGCAGTACATACAACCAGGGAAGCCTACTCAGAACGCCTATATAGAAAGGAAAAATGGCAGCATCAGAAGGGAGTTACTGAATGCTTATTTATTCAACAGTTTGGCGGAAGTAAGATGCTTGAGTGAAGAATGGAGGATTGATTACAACACAGAAAGACCTCATAAATCACTCGGGTACTTATCACCCATGCGTTTTACTGAACAGTATTACAATCGTTCAAAGAGCGAGCTGGTGCTTTATCCACAAACGGAGAACGGAGACAATTTAAAAGTCGAAGAGAACCATTTAGTGTATAAAATCGTTGGAAACCGAAAAATGAATAACTTAGAAAACTCTAATTAAGATTGGCACTAAAATAAGGGGAGCCTACACACCCACTTGGTTTTTCCATTGCTTCCCAACACAGGCAAGGGCATCAGGTCTGGGCATTCCCATACAGCGCTGGTATCGCCCGCAGGGCCAAAATTGCTCAAGTGTTTCCAGTCTTTTAAATTGACAGATGCATAAAAAGAAATCTGGTGTTCATTGGGTTGTGACACGGCCATGATCCATTGTTTGGATGCTGCATACCAAAACACATTGGGGTCGCGAAAATCTTTTTTGTGCAAGTCCAACACAGGATTGCTAGCATTTTTTTTCCAGCTGTTTCCACCATCATTACTAAAAGCTAGATTCTGTGTTTGAAGTGTATCTGTATGACCTGTGTAGATAGCCACTAGTGGTGATGATCCCTTTCCAAAACCACTACTATTGTTCTTGTCCCAAACCGCAGAGCCCGAAAACATCATGATACCATTTTCTTCCTTGAGTGCAATGGGTGCTTGTTTCCAATGAAGCAAATCTTTACTAGTGGCGTGTGCCCAAGTCATATGCCCCCACTCGTTACCAAAGGGATTGAACTGATAAAACAAATGATAAGTACCTTGATGATACACCAATCCATTGGGATCATTGGTCCAATTCACCGGTGGTGTAAAATGAAACTGCGGCCTATAGGGTTCTTGAAACAGTTTTGTCTGAGCAGTTGCGCCTAGCGCCATGCCTATTGCTACAATACTCGCGCCAATTTTCATTGTAATTGTTTTTCTAAATCTTCTAAACTCACACCCTTTGTTTCAGGCATACTGGTTAAAACCCAAACCAATTGCAAGACCATCATGGCTGCAAAAAATGCAAAAATGGGCCAGGGATTATCTTTGAAAATCCCGTTCTCACTATCCAAGAATACGGGAGTGATCAGCGTGATCAATGCTGCAAAAACCCAGTGCACACTGGCGCCAAAACTCTGACCTGCACTGCGAATTTTATTGGGGAATATTTCAGAGATAAATACCCAGATGACTGCACCTTGACCTACCGCATGAGCTGCAATAAAGAGCAATAGAAAACTCATCAAAAACACAGGACCTGTTCCGGCATAAAAAGCATAAGCTACCATACTCAAACTGAAAATATAACCCAGTGAGCCAATCAATAGTAAGGTCTTTCTTCCCAAGCGATCAATTAAGTAGAGTCCCACAAAAGTGAAGACTAAATTGGTGCCACCAATAGCAATAGAATTAAACAAAGATTCTTTGGCAGCTAGTCCTGCTTTCTCCAAAATCTCTGGTGCATAGTAAAGGATAAAATTGATACCCGATACCTGATTAAAAAAGGCAATCATAAATGCTAGGTAAATCACTTTCTTGTGTTTGCTACTAAAGAAGTCTGCTGCTTTTCCAAGACCACCATCGGTTTGGTTGGCCATCATAATACTAGCTACTTCTCCTTCAATATCTTCCACACCAATTTCTTCCAAAACTGCTCTTGCGGCAGGTAAATCATTCTTGTGAGAAATTAACCAACGCGGACTTTCAGAAATTCCAAACACCAAAGCTGTATAGATAATAGATGGAACAGCTAACACACCCAACATCCAACGCCAGTCATCGGCCCCGCCAACACCTTGTAAAAAATAATTAGATAGAAACGCAACCAAGATTCCAAAAACAATATTGAATTGATACAAAGCACCAAGTGTGCCCCTGGTCTTGGGTGTAGAGATTTCTGAAATATAAATAGGTGCTACTACTGAGGAGACTCCAATACCCACTCCACCCATAAAACGGAAGAAAGAAAATACATAAGGGTCATTGGCTAGCGCCGATCCAAAAGCAGATACCGCAAACAAGATTCCCACCCAGAGTAAGACTTTTTTTCTACCGTATTTTTCAGTGGGGATTCCTCCAAATAATGCACCAACTACGGTTCCCCAAAGTGCCATAGACATGATAAAGAATCCATGAAATAAGGGACTAGTATGCCAAAGTTCTTTGATGGGTTGATTGGCTCCGGAAATAACCACGGTATCAAAACCAAAAATGAATCCGGCAAGCGCTACCACTATGGACCAGCGCAGGAGTTTGTTGTTGTTCATATGCAATCGTTCTTGGAACAGTAAGATAAGAAAAGCCCAAGACATTTGCCTTAACCATTCTCTCTCAAACGATTGCTGTGAAAATCTAGGATTTGTTTAGCAGGGTTGTTGCTTTAATCAAGTCTTCTGGGGTATCAATCTCCACA
>JBEAPC010000327.1:0-2980 GCA_041164585.1 Bacteroidota bacterium | reverse complement strand
TATGTGTTTTTCCATCATCATATTTACGGGTAAATCTTTTACATTTGTTCCACTTAAAAGACGCTATTATGAAATTGCTGGAGAATAAAGTTGCTATTGTTACTGGTGCTGCAAGAGGCATCGGCGCAGCCATTGCTTTAAAATTGGCCGAACATGGCGCCAATATTGCCTTTACTTATGTGAGTGATAACTCGGCTGAAAAAGCGGCAGCGCTTGAGGCAGAACTGATTGCCCTGGGTGTAAAAGCAAAAGCATACAAGAGCAATGCGGGCGATTTTGCTCAGTGCGAATCTTTTGTAAATGATGTTTTAAAAGAATTTGGAGCCATTGATATCTGTGTGAACAATGCCGGGATTAGTAAGGACAACCTGCTACTGCGTATGACCGCAGAACAGTGGGACGATGTGATGGATATTAACCTCAAGTCTGTGTTCAACATGACCAAGCAGGTGATTCGCCCAATGATGAAGGCCAAAAGTGGTACCATTATTAATATGAGTTCTATTATTGGCATCAGGGGTAACGCTGGTCAAAGTAGCTATGCAGCATCCAAGGCGGGAATCATTGGCTTTACCAAGTCAGTGGCCCATGAATTGGGAAGTAGGAATATCCGTTGCAATGCTATTGCCCCAGGATTTGTGGAAACCGATATGACCCATTACCTGCAAGACGGAGATGGTGCTACAGAGTTCCTGAAAAAAATCCCCTTGGGCAGGTTTGGTAAGGCAGAAGAGATTGCCAATACCACTTTGTTCTTGGCTAGTGACATGAGCTCCTATATTACGGGTCAAGTGTTGAGCGCTTGCGGCGGATTAAACATATAAATTAAACAAAATTCAGGTTTTTTTGTTAGGTTCAAATACTGCGTATTTGCAGGGGAGGTATTCCTATAACCGAAAATGGACTTTGATTTTTGGAATGCCTCACAAATGGGATAATAAACATTATGAGGAAATATTTTCAAACAGCTGGGAGCGATTTGCCAGCATCGCTGGTAGTTTTTTTGGTGGCATTGCCGCTATGTTTGGGAATTGCCCTTGGGTCAGGAGCCCCCTTATTTTCTGGAATCATTGCGGGTATTGTGGGCGGTATTTTGGTGGGTAGCCTAAGCGGATCGGCCTTAAGTGTGAGTGGTCCGGCGGCTGGTTTAATTGTAGTTGTTGCAAATGGAATTCTGAAACTACAGTCTTACGATGTGTTTTTGTTAGCCGTTGTGATTGCAGGTGTATTTCAAATTATACTCGGATATGCAAAAGCCGGGGTATTGGGAGATTTTGTACCCAATTCTGTGATTAAAGGATTGTTGGCCGCCATTGGTCTAATCTTGATCTTGAAGCAGTTACCCCATTTGATAGGTTATGACGCCGATTTTGAAGGGGACGAAACCTTTACGCAAGCGGATGCTAATAATACGTTTACAGAAATCTTACAAGCAGGACAATTATTTACAGGAGGAGCTGTGATTATTGGTCTTGTTTCTTTGGCCATTTTAATCATTTGGGAGAAAAAAGTGGCCCATCATAAAAGCGTCTTTCATTTTTTTCCGGGTCCTTTAATGGTTGTGCTTGTTGGGATCTTATTAAATGCATTCTTTAAAAGTCAATATCCGCAATTGGCATTGGAAGACAAGCACCTGGTTTCATTACCCATTGTTTCAGACCTGCAAAATAGCGTGAGCTTGCTCACCATGCCTGATTTTTCAAAATGGAATAATCCAGACGTCTGGATCATTGCATTTACTATTGCCATTGTGGCTAGTTTGGAAAGCTTATTGAGTGTGGAAGCCATTGATAAATTAGATACTTTAAAAAGAGTAACACCCACCAATAGGGAATTGAAAGTGCAGGGATTGGGTAATATAGTGTCTGGTATGATTGGTGGTTTACCTATAACAGCTGTATTGATTAGGGGGTCAGTAAATGTAGTAGCTGGGGCAAAATCAAAACTGTCTAGTATTTCACATGGTGTTTTACTTTTAGTTTTTGTACTCTTCATTCCAAAGCTTTTAAACCTAATCCCACTAAGTAGTTTAGCCGCAATTTTAATATTTACGGGATATAGATTAGCCAGCATTAAACAAGTAAAGGAATTTTATGCTAAGGGTTGGGATCAGTTTGTACCTTTTATGGCAACCATCTTAGCCATTCTATTTACTGACCTGTTAACAGGCATTATTATTGGTATTTTGGTAGGACTATTCTTTATGCTCAGGAGTAATTTCAGGTCTGCGGTATTTGAAATCAGTGATAATAATAATCACATGCTAAGGCTTAGAAAAGACGTTTCTTTTTTAAATAAAGCCAGTATTAAAGCTAGGTTAGAAGCCATTCCACCCAATGCTTATTTATTAATAGACACTACTAGGGCAGAGTTTATTGACCGGGATATAGTAGAGGAGATTAATAATTTTCTATGCCATGCGCATTTGAAAAACATTCAAGTGGAAATGAAAAAGAGTCCATTTAAAAGAAACCAATACCAATTTCAAGAACCCAATTCCAAAATTTCTTAATCTCATCATATGAAAGCATACGAAAAGCTATTACTGGAAAATAAAGCATGGGCAAAGGAAAAATTAGTAGATGATCCAGATTTTTTTGAAAGACTGGTGCATGTACAAACGCCAGAGTTTCTTTGGATTGGATGCAGTGATAGTAGGGTTCCTGCCAATGAAATTACCGGAACCAATCCAGGTGAGATTTTTGTACACAGGAATATTGCCAATATGGTGGTACATACAGATTTGAATCTGTTGAGTGTCTTACAGTATGCCGTTGAAGTACTCAAAGTGAAGCATATTATTGTTTGTGGACATTATGGATGTGGTGGGGTAAAAGCAGCATTTGGGCATCATTCTTTGGGTATTATTAATAAGTGGTTGCGCAATATTAAAGACGTGTATCGTTTTCACAGAGAAGAGGTTGATGCTATTGAATCTGAGGAGCTTAAAGTGAACCGGATGGTAGAATTGAATGTGCAG
>JBEAPC010000326.1:0-5797 GCA_041164585.1 Bacteroidota bacterium | reverse complement strand
ATGGCCAAAGTGACTAAACGGAATGCCAAATCTAATCCGCCGTTCAATAACATCAAATAGACATTGGATGCCGTATTGCGTAGGGTATAGGATTTGCGATGCTGCAAGTGAGAAAGCAATATCTCAATGCCAATGATCAAACAATAAATGGGGGTTGAAATTAAAATCAACCATTGCTCTCTTATAGAGTCCATGGATCAAGTCTATTTGGGTTCTTGGTGAGCTATCAGTTGGAATGCCGATATTTGCGGTTGCAATTTACACAACAAAGATCAATCTTAAATTAATTGGCTGCATGGTACCTGAAATAGACTTGGAAAACTGGGAGAAAAGAAGTGGCGAACACGAAAAGCAATACAAGTACTATTTGCAGAAAGCAGATAAGAAAAAAGTGTTGAAACTACTTCCTGAGTTGCACGATGCAGCTTTTGAAAAAATTGATTGTTTACAATGTGCTAATTGTTGCAAGAATTATTCTCCTAGGTTTAAGATGCCAGATATTAAGCGAATTAGCAAATACCTTAGAATCAAAGAAACCGAACTCATAGACCGTTATTTGGTCATGGACAATGAAGGTGATTATGTAACTAAGTCTTCTCCTTGTCCTTTTTTAGGAGCAGACAATTTTTGTTCTGTGTATGAAGCTAGGCCAACCGATTGTCATCGATTCCCTTACACAGATGAAGACGTGCTATTTAAAAAGCCTGCAATCACAATGAAAAATGCCACGTTCTGTCCGGCCGTATTTTTTGTATTGGAAGGATTGCTGGCCAATAAATAATTAGTATTCCATTTTTCTTAAAGCAGGAGCTTTGACCCAAGTAACAGCTACTACTAGCAATGTCATGCAACCCCCAAAAACTACAGAAGGAACAACGCCTAATAGTTTGGCGGCAACACCACTTTCAAATTGGCCCAATTCATTGCTGCTATTGATAAACATGCTGTTCACACTCATTACCCTACCACGCATTTGATCCGGTGTTTTTAATTGCAAAATAGTACCCCGAATCACTACACTGATTCCGTCTAAAATGCCACTGAGCATAAGTGCTACAAATGAGATCCAAAAGATTTCTGAAAGGGCAAACACAATAATGCAAAGACCAAATCCTCCAACGGCCAATAACAATTTTTTTCCCTGTTGTTTTTTCAATGGGAACACCGTAAGTAAGACAATCACCAAGATGGCGCCAATATCAGAAGCGGCATTGAGCCAGCCAAAACCTACTGGTCCCATTATCAAAATGTCTTTTGCAAAAACAGGAATCATGGCAACGGCGCCACCAAATAGTACGGCAAACAAATCAAGACTTAGAGCACCCAACACTTCCTTGGTTTGGAATACAAATCGTAATCCCTCTTTGACACTCTCTAAAGTCTTTTGTTCTCCTTTTTCTTTTAATGGTGGCTTGGGTTTGATCCGCCACATAAAAGAGAGACCAACTGCCACCAAAGATGTAATGGTGATTAAAGAACCCGTATTGCCAAAACCAGCAATAAAAAATCCAACAGAAGCATGCCCAATCACAGAAGCGCTTAACCAAATGCCTTGGTTCCAAGTAGTGGCATTTTGCAAAAGGTCTTTGGGAACAATAGAAGCCACCATGGTGCCAAAGCTAGGCCCAGTAAAGGCTCTAAAGATGCCGGTGAAAAAGATGATGATATAAATGGCAAAGGTAATCCAGTGGTTGCTTAGAAAAGAAGCGGTGAATTTGGTGGACAATCCCAAAAGTAACATCGCGCAAAGCAGGTACAAACTTACCCCTGTTAAGAGCAGTTTTCTTTTTTCAGAAATATCAATCACATGACCCGCGTACAAGGACAAAGACACTGCGGGAATGACTTCAGAAAGTCCAATCAATCCAATGGCAAAGGGTTCATTGGTTAATTCATATACCCACCATCCCACAAGGGTGCCCATCATTCTCAAACCCATGATAAACAAAAAACGCCCCAGCATCAGATTGCGGTATTCAGGGATCCGCATGGCTGCTAAAGGGTCGCTTGTCTTTTGAATAATATCCATCTAGGTATGTAAGACCGGAAACCCCGGAAAGTTTTAATTGGCTAATTAAGGCAAACTGAAATAGTGCTGACCATCTTCAAAGTCTTTATCCAAAGCATCTAAAACCACTTGTAAATGTGCTTGGTTGCCCAGAAAGTCAGCATTGGTGGCGTCTATGAAAATGGTTTTGATATTATGTTGTTTAATATAACTGGTATAGGTCTCTTGTAGGTTGAACAAGTATTCATCAGGAATGGCTTGTTCGTATTCACGGTTACGCTTTTTAATATTGGCTTGAAGCTTATTCACCGGAGCGTGTAAATAAATCAAGATATCAGGAAAAACCAATTGCTGATGAATAATATCAAAGAGTTTTTGATAGAGTCTAAATTCCTCATCAGGCAAGGTTACTTTGGCAAAAAGCAAGCACTTGGTAAAAAGGTAATCAGATACCGTAATGCTTTGGAACAGGTCCTTGGTATGCACCATTTCTTTGAGCTGTTTATACCTTTCGGCCATAAAAAATAACTCAACAGGAAACGCGTATTGCTCTGGGTTGCTATAGAATTTGGGCAGGAAAGGGTTCTCTGCAAATTCTTCCAAAATCAAGCGGGCATTATAATGTTTGGCCAATAAATGGGCCAATGTGGTTTTACCCGCGCCAATATTCCCCTCAACCGTAATAAAATGGTGTTTCATGTAATGCTGCTCCTACTCAAACAAAAATAGGCTCCAAGCTTAAGCCACGGTTGACAATTTTTGCACATCCAATGTATCAGGGCAAATTTCTAATAAGGTCTGAATGCTTTTTTCAAGTATAGGGTGCATCAAATCTGGCGCAATTTCTGCCATAGGCAATAGGGCAAAACGCCTCATGGGTAAGGAAGGATGCGGTAATTGCAATAAATCTGTGTGTTGTACCAATTGGTCAATGAGTAAGATATCTAGGTCAATGACCCTTGGTCCCATTTTAATCTCCCTAGTTCTACCCATTTGAAGCTCAATAGTTAAGAGTGCTTGCATGAGCCCATGGGGCGATAGTTGGGTTGATAGCATCAAGGCTTGGTTATAGAAAGCGGGCTGTTGGGTGAGTCCCCAAGCCGAGGTTTCGTATATTGCGGAACTTTGAACGATTTTCCCACAGGTTTGTTCAATGTTGAATACGGCTTTTTGCAGATTCGCGGATCTGTTACCAAGGTTACCGCCTATCAGTAAATAAGCTGTGCTCATACATCACAATTGTTGCTGGGAGCAAATATCTTTAAATTCAATGAGTTGAACTCAAATAACTATTGTAATACATGAAAAGTTTTTTCAAATCTTTCTTTGCTGCATTGCTAGCCATGTTTGTTTTTTGCATCCTAGGCTTTTTTATTTTAATTGGACTTGTGGCCAGTCTTTCTACTACAGAAAAACCAACCATTGGAGATAATGGGGTGCTGGTATTAGACCTGACAAGCACATTTAAAGAAAAGTCAATAGAAAACCCATTTGCCTTTTTGAATAAAGCAGAGGATGTAGATGTACCAAGTTTGTACAATGTACAGCGCTTGCTCAAACACGCTAAAAATGATTTCAATATCAAAGGTGTTTATATGCTTTGTGCTAACAATCCAAATGGATATGGAGCAAGTGAAGAATTACGTAGGGCCATTTTAGATTTTAAAACTTCTGGAAAATTTGTGATTGCCTTTGGTGAAACCATTACGCAGAAAGGCTATTACTTAGGAGCAGCTGCAGACAAAGTATATTGTCATCCACAAGGTGGATTGGATTGGAGTGGCTATTCAACAAGCATGATCTACTTAAAAGGTATGTTGGATAAATTAGAAATCCAGCCCCAAATTTTTTATGCAGGTAAATTTAAAAGTGCTACTGAGCCTTTGCGTGAAACACAGATGACAGAAGCCAACCGCCTACAAACTGGTATTTGGTTAGGAGATTTGTACAATCAGTTTTTAAAAGCTGTTGCTGATACGCGCAAAATGGATACAGCAACTCTAAGAGCCTTGGCTATGAACGGAAGTATCCAAACTGCTAATGATGCACTGAAAAATAAATTAGTGGATGGTTTATTATTTGATGACCAATTAAAGGCAGAAATCAATCAGCGATTAAAGGCTGAAAAGAATGCCAAAATTAATTTTGTTTCCTTGGGCGATTATGAAAAAGCATCTGACTACCAACAATCAGGAGACGGAAGAATTGCCTTGGTCTATGCCGATGGCGATATTGTTGGAGGTAAAGGTGATAACGAATCTGTAGGCAGTGATGAGTTCAGAACCCTTTTGCGCAAACTGCGTTTGGATGATGACGTAAAAGCCATTGTGTTTAGGGTAAATTCTCCAGGAGGTAGTTCACTAGCAAGTGATGTAATTTGGAGAGAAATCAGTTTGACTAGAAAATCAAAACCGGTGATTGTGAGTATGGGTGATATGGCCGCTTCTGGTGGATATTATATTGCCTGCAATGCCGATTCTGTTTTTGCCAATGAAGGCACTTTAACAGGAAGTATTGGAGTGTTCAGCATCCTACCTAATTTTCAGCCCTTTTTTAAAAACAAATTGGGAATCACATTTGACGGCGTAAAAACGGCACCTTATGCCGATATGGGCAATACCAGTAGGGCTTTAACTGAGCCTGAAAAACGTTTTTTACAAAACGGTGTTGATTCTATTTACCACACTTTTAAATCAAGGGTAGCAGAGGGTAGAAAAAAAGACATGGACTATGTAGACAGCATTGCCCAAGGAAGGGTATGGACTGGTAGCCGAGCCATTTCTGTTGGATTGGTAGACAGGATTGGTGGCTTGCAAGAAGCCATTGTTTCTGCCGCAAAAATGGCCAAATTGAGTAGCTACAAATTGAGAGAATATCCTGAAAAGAAAAACATTTTGGAGCAGGTAATGGAGAACTATCAGAAATCTGTGAGTAGTTCTTTGGTAAAATCTGAAATAGGAGAGAAAGAGTATCAATTATTGCAACAAGTAAAACAGGTTCGTAAAATGGTAGGTGAGCCACAAAGCCGTTTACCTTTCTTTTTGAATCAGCAATAATCTAGTTAGAAGTAAGCTTTTAAAACATGAATGCTAATTATAGTCAGATCAGGGCCATGTTGGCCATAACCAAGGGAAGTTTAAAAGCCATTTTCAGAAGTCCATCTGCAGTGATTTTTAGCATTGCTTTTCCCATGATTTTTATCCTGGTATTTGGGTTTATAGGTAATGGTGGTAAACTCTCTATTAATGTGGCATTTGATCCAAAATCAGATACCAGTAACCCGGTTTATACCAGTATCAAAATGGTGGCTGGTATCAATGTTATTCGCAAAACTGGGGTAGAGCTGCAAGAAGACCTAGAAAAAGGAAGAATTACAGCCCTTCTAAATATTCGTAAATCTGGATTAGAAAATCCACCTATCATCATTGATCTGACTAGTTCTGAAGCGGTGAATCCACAGAATATGCAAGTGCTCAGGTCTATTCTCAATGCAGTGATTGCTGGTATTAACCAACAGACATTTAATAATATCCCTACCTATGCCATTGTCAATAGCAATGTGCAGAAAATCCCTGGTAGGGTGTATAGAACCATTGATTTTATCTTGCCTGGACAAATGGGTTTCTCTTTGTTGAGTGCAGGTGTTTTTGGGGTAGCATTTTTATTTTTTAACCTCCGTCAACAATTGGTGTTGAAGCGTTTTTATGCAACCCCCATTAAACGAGGTTATATTGTTTTGGGTGAAGCACTCAGTAGGGTTATTTTTCAAATGATGACCGCAATAATCAT
>JBEAPC010000325.1:0-7080 GCA_041164585.1 Bacteroidota bacterium | reverse complement strand
CACCAGTATAACCTGCATAAAAGCGTTGATCGTTTTTTACTACGCCTGAAACGGCATTGGCTCTACCGCCTCTAAAAGGTCCAATATTGCGCCATTTAAGACCGCCGTACATACTGTCTGGACTTTTGCTAACTACTGGAGCTGGGGCTGCTGCTTCTTTTTTCTTTTGAGCAGCAAGGGTCAAAGACAGACCCATTAATCCTGCAAGGAGAAATAGTTTCATATAAAAAATTGAGGGATTAAGATACTACATACGAATGATGTTCCCATCTTCCATTTCAATGATTCGCTTGGTCTTTGCAGCAAATTCATTGTCATGTGTCACAATCAATAGAGACTGGTTGTACACGGCAGCCAATTCTTGGAAAATATTGAACACAATTTCAGAATTCTTTTTGTCCAAATTACCGGTTGGTTCGTCACCCATGATAATCAATGGGTCATTGATCAAAGCACGGGCAATAGCTACGCGTTGTTTTTGACCACCAGATAATTGATTGGGATTTTTAAGGGCCTCATTGTAAATGCCAAGGATTTTTAGTTTTTCCATGGCTCTATGCTCCACTTCCTTGTCTGAATACTTGCCCAATTTAAGACCGGGTAGCATCACATTTTTTAAAACCGAAAACTCATTGAGCAGGTAGTGAAACTGAAATACAAAACCAATTTTCTCATTGCGCACTTTGGCCAGTTCTGCTTCTTTTCTGTTACGCATGGCCTCTCCATCTATAAATAATTCGCCCTCATAATCCGTATCCATGGTGCTGAGGATATAAAGCAGGGTAGACTTGCCACAACCAGACTTTCCAATCACAGAAACAAAATCAGATCGATTGATACTAAAGCTAATTTCTTTCAAGACCTGTACCGTGAGTGGGTCATGAAAGAATTTGGTAATCTTTTTAGCTTCTAGTATAATATCGCTCATATTATTTTCCCCTGATAATGACTACAGGATCAATCTTGCTTGCTTTGCGCGATGGGAAATAGCCTGCCATATAAGTTGTTACTAATGAGAAAATACCCCCAATCATATAGAATTGTGAGTTATAATTGATTGGATAGGTTTTTACGGTGGGTAAGGAAGCGGTATTAAATGGAATCTGGTCAATTAGTGCAGATAATCCAAATCCAAATAAAAGTCCCAATGCCCCACCAAAAATGCCAATGCTTAACGCGATGGTAATAAAGATCTTGTTCACGTCTGAACCAGAAAATCCAGTGGCTTTGAGTATGGCAATAGAATCCATTTTTTCATAGATCATCATGTTCAAAATATTGTAGATACCAAATCCCGCTACAATTAATAAGGTTACACCTACTGCGTAAGAAATCAGTGTTCTAACGGAACTTCCTGTTTCAAATTGAGAATTAGCAGTTTGAATGTCTATGGCTTCAATATTAAATTTGTCATGGTATTCTTTGGCCATTTTTGGGGCTTGTAAAATATCATTTAGCTTAACCTGAATATCTGTAATATACCCTGTGGATTCTCCCAATAATTTTTGGGTAGTATTCAGGTTGGCATAACTCTGCACTTTGTCTATCTCACTAATGCCTGATTGAAAATAGCCTACTACCTTTAATTGAAATCGCTCTCCTTTGCTGGTTGTTACTTGTATGATATCGCCAATGGCGGCCATCATTTTTTCTGCAGCACCTTTACCCAATACAATACTATTGGGTGTGTTCTTTAAATCTATATAATTACCAGAAGTAACATAAGTGCTAAAAAAGAACAACCTATTTTCTTCTTCCACGTCAATCCCGTTGATCACACCCGTAAGGTCAATGGAGCCTACATTGTAAAATACCTGTGCGGTAATTTTTGGAGCAACCCCAAACACCCTACTGTCTTTTTTCAAGGCATCAATAATGGGTGCGCTATTGTGTATTTGCAAAAGCTCATCTTTGGGTTTCACTGACCGCACAAAATTGTGGTGGTTTTTATATGCTGGATACAAATCAACTGGCTGTTGTTCACTGGCTTGAATCTCATTGTACAAGCGAATATGCGGGGTCCTATTTAAGATAAGCCCGTCTAACATATCGTTCAAACCAGACATAAAACTCAAGAGGGTAATAAACATGGTAATCCCAAACGTAACACCAATGGCTGCCACCAAGGTCTGCTTCCACCTGGCCAGCAAGAGCGACTTTGATACATCAGCTATGAGTTTGAAATTCATTGTGCTGGTTTTATCAATTCGTCTTTTGCACTAAGACCAGAAAGCACTTCAATACTATTGTAATCTTTGAGACCAGTTTTGATGATTTGTTTATCGCCATTGGCTTTAATAACTGTGCTATCATTGAGCAAATAATTGCGGGGAATCAACAATACATTATCCTTGGTACGCAGTACAATACTTGCCTCAAAACTTACATTGGGATAGAGTTGTGATGGTGGTTGTTTAAATTCAGCTTCTACCATAAAACTTTTGCTACGCTCATTCATGATAGGATTAATTTTTGTCACCGTTGCTTCAAATACTTGTCCCTTATAACTTTCTAAACTCACTAGTACAGGTAATCCTTTTTTGATTTGAATAATGTCAAATTCATCTACCTGCATTTCTAAAATAAAATTGCTTGCATCTCCAATGATTGCCAAAGGGCTTTGTGTTCCAGCAATTTCTCCTTTCACTTTACTCAAACTATAAACTACACCACTAATCTCACTTCTAATGGTAAAGTCATTTTCTAGTTTACTATTAATCTGTAATAATTTTTTAGACTGAGCAGAACTAAAGTCTAATTGCTTTTTTAAATCCTCATATTTTAAAATAGCAGAACTATATTGGTCTTTGGAATTTTTGTAAGCTAGTTCTCGTTGGTCCAATTCGTTTTTTGTACCAATCTGTTCTTTCCATAATGCTGCTTGTCTTCCAAATAACAAAGAGTCATTACGCATTTTATAGCGGGCTTGATCAATCAGCAGTTTGGCATCATTGAGTTTGCCCTGGTTATTATTAAAATCTGAGAACCTTGCGCTTAATTCAGCATTCTCTTTGTTCAGTTGCTGTGTTTCATTTGAAATGGCAAATAATGGGTCTCCTTTTTTAACCGTATCACCTTCGGAGACATAAACTGTTTCAATAATTCCGTTTACCGTTGAAAAAGCTTGGTATTGGTTCTTGCTTTTAATCAAGCCAGAAGCATAAATAGACTCCGTAATGGAAGCTACCGTAGGGCTGATTTTTACCTGTTTTTGCTTGCAGGCAAAAAAAGACAAGGCCAAAAAAACGATTAGGTATTTAGACATATCAATGATTAAAAGCGCCATTTTCATAGTATTAACTAGGAAAACGAGACCTTTTAAAGGTACAACTGAATTTTTGAACTACTTGAAATTCAGTAGTTTTTGCAAGTTTTTGCTTAATTTATTCTACTTGCTCCATTTCAGAAACCATGAGGAAAGTTGGTTTCTATCAACTTCTTTATTTCTTTTTTGGATAAGCAGACTAGGATATTGTTTAATAAGGGCAGTAATCCTAAGCAATACAAGGAAACTAATCTAGTATTCATACTATAAATTCGGTAAGTTTTTCTATTTTACAGCATATGCATTTTGAATTTGGATTTTATAGTAGCATCCTGCTGATCTTTTTTGTACATGGCTTGGTCTATTCCCTGCTCTTGTTGAAAAAGGGAATCCGAAACGAAAATGCATCTGATCAATGGCTTTCTGTATTCCTATTACTAAGCGTCTTATATATCTGTCCTTGGATGTTGGGTTTTGCGGGTTGGTATGATACCCAGCCCTTTAGGGATATTATCTTTTATGTGACGTTTCAGCACTTGTTCTTTATTGGCCCAGTCATTTTCTTTTATGTACAAAGTCTCTTAAACCCCTCCTTTCAGTTTAGCAAGAAACATTGGTGGCACTTGATCCCCGGTTGTTTGTACCTAGTATATACCGTATTGATAGTGGTGGTAGACAAACTGATTGTCAAAGACTACTATTTTTTAGAAGAGGGAACTGATAGGGAATTTGATACCTGGTACCAAGTACTTGGTTATGTGAGTATGGCCATTTATTTTGGCGCCAGTATTCGCTATTATGATCTTTATAAACAATTGATGGTACAAGTAGTTAGCTACGCCGATGCTGTTCAGTTTAAATGGGTCCGGAATTTTTTATTTGCTATTCTGAGTATGTTGATTTTGAAATTCAGCTTGTTTCTAACTAGCTTATTTGTGTCCATAGCATATATTGGCAGTTGGTGGTATTTTCTGGCTTTCAGTATTGCCTTTTATTATATTGCCGTATCGGGCTATGCCAATTCAGTGCGAACCAAAATGAGATTTAGCGCAGATCTGTTCACCAGTAAATCAGCTCTGTTATTACAATACCATACTGTGAATGATGTCTTGGTGGAGGAGGCAGAAATGATTGTCATGGATGACCAAGCTGCTGACCAAGACGCAGATGAGGCATTTATCAAAGAATGGAAAGACAAGATTCAAGAAATGGTAGTGGCTTTTAAAATGTATGAAGAACCTGAACTTTCACTGACCGATTTGGCCAAAAAGCTTCGCACCAATCCTTCTCTTTTGTCTAGGGCTATTAACAAGGGCTTTGGCATGAACTTTAATGATTTTGTCAACTATTACCGAGTTCAAGCGGTGGTGGAAAAGCTAAAAGCAGGAGAGCAACAAACCCAAACACTATTGTCTATTGCCTATGATTGCGGCTTTAATAGCAAGGCAACTTTTAATAGGGCGTTTAAAAAAGCCATGGGAACAAGCCCCAAAACTTGGATGGAACAGCAGGGGTAGGTCTGCCTACAAGGCCCCTAACTAATTTTAAATCAATCATTTGCAAGATTTGAGGCCTCTGGTTTGGGTCTTCTGAAGATTTGAGACCAACTAAGTCTGGCTCAAATCATTATCTGCAACCTTTCTGCTTTTAACATAGACCATTTTTGTTTTATCAAACCAATCAGATGAAACAAATCAGCACAGTTTTAAAAAATGGCGAACCCAAATTTTGTCTTCCATTACTGCTATGTTTAGTAGCAGTTTTTCTTCTTGCAAGTTCCCTGCGTTCTCAAACTCCCTTACAATCCTCGGCCAAAGACAGTGCCAAACAAGTAAGCACAAAAGACAGCCTTTCAAAAGAGAAAGTGACGGTTTTACAAGAAGTGGTAGTTAAAAGCAAGAAGCCCTTTGTAGAAATTCAAACCGACAAAACCGTTTTGAATGTACAGTCTAATCTAGTGGCTAGCAGCGGAACCGTCTTTGAAGTACTCCAATCGGCACCTGGCGTTTCCATTACCAATGAAGAGACCATTAATATGAGTGGAAAAGCAGGAGTGAATGTGTTGATAGATGGAAGACCCACCCAGCTAAGCGCCAAGGACCTAGCCAATTGGCTCAAGTCAATGCCCGCCAGTCAGGTAGACAAAGTTGAATTAATCAGTAATCCATCGGCCAGGTATGATGCACAGGGAAATGCGGGCATCATTAATATCAAACTCAAAAAGAACACCCAAAAAGGATTCAATGGATCTGCCACTGGGGCTTATATTCAAGCGGTGCATCCCAATGCTAATTTTTCTACTGATGCTAATTTGCGTGCAGGCAAGTGGAATATTTTTGCCAATGTAGCAGCCAGAAAATCGCGCCAGAATACAGATGGGGCTATTGATAGAAAAGTGAATAGCAATGGAGGGGTCAAAGATTTTATCAATAGAACGGTTGACATAGATTCCTCTAGTAATCTGAATCTAAATCTTGGCGTGGATTATTATCTAAACAAGAAAAGTAGTTTTGGGTTTCTCATCAAGAACAATGAATACCGCAGCAGTTTGATTACACCAGGTACTACACTGATTCAAACCAATGGTAACACCGATTCTTCTTTGCAAACACTCAATGATATTCAGCAAAAAAATAGTCGTACTAACTATAATACCAATTACCATTATGAAGACAGTCTGGGTAGGGAATGGAATATTGATGCGGATTATACCAACTATAGAAATAGCAACAATAGTTTGATTAAAACCAACTTATTAAATGGCCAACAGATTAAATATGGCAATACCGCTAACCAACAATCAGTGGCAACAGCCATAGAGATTTATAGTTTAAAAGCTGACTATAGCAAGACCTTCAAAGCCAGTAATGCCAAACTAGAAGCTGGTCTCAAATGGAATAGGATTATGACCAATAATGATTTGCAAGCTGCAATTTTACAATCAGGAACCATGCAAGCAGATACTGGAAGAACCAATCAGTTTGATTATACAGAAAATATATCTGCAGCATATACTAGCTATAACAAACGCATGGGTAAATGGGAAGCACAAATTGGTTTGCGCGCAGAATATGCGCAGATCAAGGGTCAAAGCACAGATTTAAAAGGCAATCAATTAAATTATCCTGATACCAGTTATCTGAATTTATTTCCCACTGCTTTTTTACGCTATGTTCCCAATGACAAGCACAGTATTGGATTTAATTTTGGTAGAAGAATAAATAGACCCAGCTACCAAGACCTAAATCCTTTTGAATTTGTATTTGACAATTACACGCATTCTAAGGGTAATCCATATTTGTTACCTGAATTGAGTAGTCAAGTAGAATTTAATTATTCCTATAAAGGCGCACTAAATATTGGACTAGGCTACAGCCATACCCAAAATAGTTTTCAAAACATTAGTACCCAAAAAGGAGAAGTTACTGAAGCTTCCACTTATAATATTGGCACAGAAAAAAGGTTCTTTTTAAATTTTAGTCTATACCTGCCCATTACCAAATGGTGGGAATCCTATACCAATCTTTCTCCTAATTACAAACGCTATCAAGGCCAAGTTCCAGAGGGTGCAATTGACCAATCTGCTTGGGGCATGAATTGGTATGGTAGTAATAGTTTTTCACTACCTAAACAATGGAAAATACAGGTCAGTAGCTGGGGTAATATTGCCACCAAAGACGCTATGTCTTCCACTGCTTGGTTGGGTTCTGTAGATCTGGGTGTTGGTAAATCATGGAAAGACAAACCCTGGTCAATCCGTGTTTCAGTAACAGACATCTTCAATACCCAAAGATGGAAACAGGAAGTTGATTTTG
>JBEAPC010000324.1:0-14062 GCA_041164585.1 Bacteroidota bacterium | reverse complement strand
ACAAAGAACCTAATGGTGGCGACTATTGGCGCCAAGCCGTGTTTTATAAAATCTTGGTTGACCATTATGATCAAAAAAATTGGAAAGTAGTTAGCACTGAGTTTGACTTTGTAGAGCCTGACAAGAAAAAGCAATTTAAAAAAGAGAAGATTGTCATTAGTCCTGCAGACATGACTACCGTTACACAACAGATAAAAACGGTTTGGAAGAAAATCCAGGATCGAGAATTATATACCGGTTGTGGTAAATCAGATTGCCATTGGTGCAATTTTGTTAAGGAGAATGATATGGCCATAGCACTCCATGAATTGACCGAACCTGATGATGAAACAACAGAATAATTAACTTTTTACTCTATGACCATCAGCCTGAAAAGGCCCGATGGTTGTTATATTTGCAGCTATGATAACATGGAACTTGAAAAACACTGGAATAGCCCTACTGATCTTAGTTGGTCAAATGCTGCTTTTTTCCTGCGCCAATATCATTCCCCCGGGTGGTGGCCCCAGAGATACCATCGCCCCAAGGCTAATCATGGCCAATCCAAAAGACTCTTCTAAAAATGTAATCTCTCAAAATATTACCCTCACGTTTGATGAGTATGTTGAGCTGCAAGGTGTGAATGAGAACTTAGTAATACAACCTTATCCCAAGAACACTCCATTGGTAGATTACAAGCTTCGCAATGTAACAGTTAAACTAAAAGACAGCTTAGAAAAAAACACTACCTATGCCATCAACTTTGGCAATAGTATCAAAGACGTGAATGAGGGTAATTTGGCCAAAGAATTGACCTATGTTTTTTCTACTGGCAATCAAATAGACGGTAATCAATACCAGGGCTCGGTCATGATGGCTGAAACCGGCAAAACCGATAGTACCTTAATTGTGGTACTACATAATATTTTGGAAGACAGTTCTATCAAAAAGAATAGACCCAGGTATATGACCAAACTAGATGGCAAGGGTAATTTTCGTTTCAAATACTTGCCAGATGGGCGTTTCAATGTGTTTGTATTGCCCAATGACTTTACCAAAAAATATGAAGATAGCACCAAGATTTTTGCATTCTTGGATGCGCCCATCCTCATCAGTGGCAGTTCAAGAACGGATACCCTTTATGCTTATCAAGAATACAAAAAGATTGATAAATCTAATACTAGTTCTAATAACAATACTGCCAAATTAAATGAGCGAAAATCAGAAGACAAGCGCTTAAAATACACTGCTAGTTTAGACAATGGACAACAAGACTTACTAAATCCTTTGGTTTTGACTTTTAATAGAAAAATCAAGCAATGGGATAGTAGCAAGATTCGTTTATTGGATACCCTCTACCAACCCATCACTGGCTACAAGATTAGTATGGATAGTACCCAAACCAAGTTTAGTATTCTGTATCCTTGGAAGGAGAAAACCAGTTTTAGAGTCATCATTGCCAAAGATGCTTTCAGCGATACGGCTGGGGTAAACTTACCCAAGGCCGATAGTGCCCGATTTGTGACTAAGCGAGAAGCTGAATATGGTAGTTTTAGACTGCGTTTTACCAATTTGGATCTTTCAAAACATCCCGTCTTACAATTGATTCAAGAAAACAAGATTGTGGAATCTATTGTCCTAACCAGTCCAGATTATAGTAGGAAACGGTTTCGCCCAGGAGAATATGAACTCCGGATTTTATTGGACCAGAACCAAAATGGGGTTTGGGATCCAGGAAGTTATTTGAAGAAGCGCCAACCAGAACTGGTTCGTTCCTATACCAAGAAAATGACCATTAGAGCAGACCGGGATACGGACCTGCGGTATGCTTTTTAATGAAACTATCTTAAATATGATATGAGACCTATTTATGGGTCTCATATCATTTAATGATACTTTTTGCCAAAAAAATAGATTCATGTTTGTTTTCTAAATCACAAATATGAAAAAACAACTCACAGTTCTATTAGCTAGTATTCTTGTTTTAAGTGCTTGTTCTCTGTTTACAAGTCTATCATCAGTAACTACTATCCAACCCAAACAACAGTTTGTATTAGGAAACAATGAACACGGAAATTTTAAGGTAGCAGCAAAAAATCTATCCAACCAACCAGTTAAAGTACATTTTGCGCCAATAGATGGTGGATCACATTCTGTTCAAACCATCCAGCCCAATGAAACAGTTAGTCTTAAAGTTGAAAAAAATACCGCATTGGTTTTTGCCAATCCCAGTAATGACACTATCAATGTCTCATTACATGTAAAGGGAGATCTAGGCTTATCTATGGGCTACCAAAATAAGCAAACACCCTAGATGATACCTATCATTTCAGAAATCATTTAAAATAGCAATAATTGGACTAGGATTATAATAAAATCGGCATTGGGGTCGTTTATGGCCATATAGATTGATTTCAACATGAGCGAAACCAATATTAAAACCCCCTTTAGAAATAGCCTCAGAGCAAAAAACATTTTTATTTTTAGTGTGGTGGTATTTCTATTTTGGGTATTGGTCAACAAAGTTCCTACCTATGAACTGGTTTTAGTTGGGGTAATTCTGGAACTGCTTTGGATGCCCATGTGCCTTTCTTTAATCATTATTCCTGCTATCTCCTATTTGGCCTGGAAAAAGGAACAATTCCATGCTAATTCTTTGCATTTATATGCCATTATCATGGTGATTGCAACCATTCTTTGGGTAATGATCCATAATTTATAGGCCCCTCCTCTAGAGATTTGACAAAAAAATGGGCATAAAAAAAGCCGTTCACAAACCCAAAACAACCTTTTACAAATTACTCCTTGCCTGCTCTTGCTATTTGAACATTTTTTAATTAACTTAAAATCTGTTGCGAATTGTACAATAGAACCTGCCCCCGGTTACTAATGATTTAAAATTGTTCCCCACATGAACGATCATTACCATATTGAGGGTCATAGTCGTGAGGATTTGATTCTCATGCTCAATGCATACCAGAAAGCCACGGATGAAAATATCTTCTGTTCTATTACTGATAAGGCAGGCAAAATCATTTATGCTAACCAAAAATTTTGTGATATCTCTAAATACAGTATGGCCGAATTATTGGGGCAAACCCATAATTTGGTCAATGCTAGTTACCACCCTGATTCTTTTTTCAAAAAAATGTGGGAGACTATTGAATCTGGTCAAGTTTGGAAAGGTGAAGTAAAAAATAGGGCTAAAGACGGCAGTTATTATTGGCTAGACTCTGTGATCATTCCTATTAAAGATATAGATGGCATTATACATCAATATTTTTCATTGCGCACCCTAATTAGTGATAAAAAAGCTGCAGAAGAAGCTAAGAGCCAACGCATTCATGAATTGGAAGAACTCTTATATATGCTATCTCATGAAGTAAGACAGCCGGTTGCAAATATTTTAGGGATTAGCAAGATTTTTGAGAAATACCTAGACCAACCAGAGGAACTGATTAAACTGCTCTATTTTATAAAACAGTCTGCGGAATCCTTAGATGCATTTACCCGAAAACTTACTTTGTACGTACACGAGTTGGGTGAAAATGAGCGTAAATAGGCTGTTTATGGGTAGTTTTTCTAGATTTAGCTTTCTATTTCAACAAATAAGAATAATTTTGAACTAGTTTGAAAAAGCTATTGGTGACCATATTAGCCCTTGTTTACCTAGGATCCTCTACGGGTGCAGTCATGCATTTGCATTATTGTATGGGTAAATTGGCTGAAACTAGTTTTAGCAAAAACACCAATCCAACCTGCAGTGAATGCGGAATGAAAGCTTCTCAGAAAAAAGGTGGCTGCTGTAAAGACGAAACTAGGTTTGTCAAAAATGAGCAGGATCAAAAAGCTAGTCTTACCCAATTTGAATTTCAACAACTGGCAATTGCCTTTCAGCCTTTACCTTACTTTCATTTATCTACCCCGGAACTTAGCAATCAATTGCTGATTGCATATGCGCCAAACGCACCGCATGATATACATGCTCCCGCAGTCTATCTGCGCGTTTGCAGTTTCTTGATTTAGTACTTACTATCTATTTGTAGCCTAACAACAGTTGTTGGGCTATTGGCATTTCTATGTCTCTTATTTATTCATTATAAAATTTACAAGATGAAAAAGCTCAAATTGATGCTGGTGATCGCCACCAGTTTTCTTGCCACAAGTTTAATGGCTCAAGACAAAAAAACACAAGAAACCAAACAAGCACCCGCTGCCAGTTATGTATGCCCTATGCACGCTGATGTTACTGCTACCAAGCCAGGCAAGTGTAGCAAATGTGGTATGGCACTAAAAGAAGTAAAAACTACTAAAGCAAATTTTGTATGCCCCATGCATGCAGATGTAACTTCTGACAAAGCAAGCAAATGCAGCAAATGCGGCATGGCACTAAAAGAAGTGAAAGCAACTCATTAATCGGCCAAGGCCACATAAGCATCCAATATGGTTCAGAAACTAATTGAACTGGCGCTAAAAAACAGACTTATAGTGCTCCTTTTATCGGGAATTCTTTTTGCTTGGGGTATTTACGCTGTGAAACAGAATCCCATTGACGCCATTCCTGACTTAAGTGAAAACCAAGTAATAGTTTTCACGGAGTGGATGGGAAGAAGCCCACAAGTGATAGAAGACCAAGTAACTTATCCACTTGTCAGCAATTTACAGGGGATTCCAAAAATCAAAAATATCAGGGGCTCTTCCATGTTTGGGATGAGTTTTGTATATCTGATTTTTGAAGACAATACCGATATCTATTGGGCAAGAACCCGAGTAATGGAGCGTTTGAATTTTGCGCAACGTTTATTACCTCAAGGCGTTAGTCCCAGTTTGGGCCCTGATGGAACTGGCGTAGGTCATGTGTTTTGGTATCATTTGGATGCACCCAAAATGGACTTAGGAGAACAACGTGCTTTGCAGGACTGGTATGTAAAACTAGGCCTGCAAACCGTTCCTGGGGTTGCAGAAGTTGCTTCATTTGGCGGTTTTGAAAAACAATATCAACTGGTTATTAATCCTACAAAATTGCAGTATTTCAATGTTTCATTGATGGATGTAATGAACAAGGTAAAAGCCAACAATAATGATGTGGGTGGCAGAAAATTTGAAATGTCAGACATGGCTTATATCATTAGAGGATTGGGCTATATCAAAAACAAAGAAGATATAGAGAATATTGCCCTGACCAATTACAATGGCATCCCCGTAAGGGTCAAAGACATTGGGTCTGTTCAAATGGGAGGAGACCTAAGACTTGGCATTTTTGATGTTGATGGTAAGGGAGAAGTAGTTGGAGGAATTGTAGTGATGCGTTACAATGAAAATGCTAACAAAGTCATTGAAGCTGTAAAATCAAAAATGAAAGAAATTGAAAAAGGCTTGCCAGAGGGAGTTCATTTTAAAACTTCTTATGATAGAAGTACCCTGATTCAAGAAGCTATTGAATCTGTAAAAGGAACCCTGATAGAAGAAATGATAGCCGTTTCTATTATTGTTTTGATTTTCTTATTTCATTGGCGCAGTGCTTTAATTATACTAATTCAACTACCCATTTCAGTTACAGCGGGTTTCATCTTTCTAGAAATGTTTGGTATCTCTTCAAATATTATGTCATTAACAGGTATTGCTCTTGCAATAGGTGTGGTAGTTGATGATGGTATTGTTATGGTTGAAAATGCTTACCGGCATTTGAGTGAAGCGCAAACCGAAAAGATCAAATCATCTAAAAAATCAGCGCTATGAGTAATTGGTTTAACAGACAAAAAGATCCGTTGACAGCAGAAGAAAGAAATGCTATTATTGAAAGGTCATCTAAACAAGTAGGCCCTGGCGTTTTCTATTCTACCATTATTGTAGTTACTTCATTCCTTCCTGTCTTTCTTTTAACAGGCATGGAGGGTAAACTTTTTCACCCATTGGCTTGGACAAAAACATTTATTCTTTTAATTGATGCTTTTCTAGCAATCACATTAGCACCTGTTTTAATTTCCTTTTTCCTAAAAGGTAGATTAAAACCCGAGAGTGCCAACCCTATTACAAAAACATTAGAAAGAATATATACACCAATTTTAAAATGGTGTTTGAAATGGCGTAAATCTGTCATTTTTGTAAATATCATTGCATTAGTAACTGGCATTATTATGATGACCCATCTTGGTTCTGAATTTATGCCACCTTTAGATGAAGGCTCTTTATTATTTATGCCTGTAACACTGCCTGATGTTTCTAATTCAGAAGCAAAGCGGTTGCTACAAGTACAAGATAAAATCATAGGTTCTGTTCCAGAAGTATCGCATGTTTTGGGAAAGGCTGGAAGGGCAAATACTGCTACTGATAATTCTCCAATAAGCATGATAGAAACCGTCATTTTGCTAAAACCGCAATCCGAATGGAGAAAAGGTATAACAAAGGATGGTATCATTAATGAACTCAATTCAAAATTGCAAATACCTGGTGTTACCAATGGATGGACGCAACCTATTATCAACAGGATCAATATGCTTTCAACAGGTATACGTACCGATGTAGGTTTAAAAGTATACGGTCAAAACCTTGATAGCATATATGCTTTTGCTCAAACAATAAAAAGACAATTAGAAGGGATTAATGGCGTGAAAGATTTGTATGTTGAACCAATCACGGGAGGGAAATATATTGACATATCAATAAAGCGGGAAGAAATAGGGCGTTATGGTTTGAGTGTTGATGATGTAAATGCTATTATAGAAAGTGCTTTAGGAGGCATGAAACTAACCACAACCATAGAAGGTCGTCAGCGTTTTTCCGTAAATGCAAGATATGGTCAGGATTTTCGTAACAATTTAGAATCCTTAAAAAGAATTCAGGTACAAACTATGAATTTTGGGCCTGTGCCATTGGATGCTGTAGCAAATATTTCACTAAGTGATGGACCTCCAATGATTAATTCGGAGAATGCTATGCTGAGAGGAACAGTATTGTTTAATGTGAGAGAGAGGGATTTAGGTAGTACTGTGAAAGAAGCACAGGAAAAACTAAACCAAATGATTACCAAACTACCCAAAGGATATTTCCTAGAATGGAGTGGTCAATGGGAAAACCAAATAAGAGCTAACCGCACTTTAACAATGATTTTGCCTATTGTGATTCTCATCATTTTCATGGTGCTATATTTCACTTATCATTCCTTAAAAGAAGCAATTGTTACTATGATTACTGTTCCTTTTGCTTTGATTGGTGGTGTGTTCATGGTTTATTTCTATGGTATAAACTTATCAGTTGCCGTGGCCGTTGGCTTTATTGCACTTTTTGGAATGGCAATTGAAACCGCCATGCTAATGACTATTTACCTAAATGAAGCAATGAATAATATGGTTGCAAAACATGGTAATTCCAAAGAAACACTTAACCCTGCTATTATTAGAGAATTTGTTATTGAAGGTTCTGCAAAAAGGTTACGACCAAAATTGATGACAGTTTCTGTAGGCCTCTTTGGTCTTATCCCTATACTATGGGCAACTGGGGTAGGTAGCGATATTATGAGACCAATTACCATTCCATTAATAGGAGGCACCATCTCATCCACCATTTATGTATTGCTGATTACACCCGTAATATTTGAAATGATTAAGGAAAGAGAATTAAAACGTAAAGGTAAAATTGAATTGATAGATGTTACAGAATAAACTACTCCCAACGTTGTTTGCATTAATGGTTGCTTTTAGCAGTCATTCCCAAACGCTAAAGCTCAATAATATTATTGATAGCATCAGAGCTTCACATCCTTTAGTCAAGATGTATGATAATGAAATACGCTCTATGGATGAAGCTGCAAATGGCGCAAGGAGTTGGATGCCACCACAGCTAGGCTTTGGTCAGTTTATGACACCCTATGATGTGCGTCTTTGGCATAGGGAAAGAGATATTCCAGGAATGGGATTTGTTATGGTTTCTGGGGAACAGATGATTCCCAATTCAAAAAAACTGGACGCAGATGAACGTTATATGAAAGCTATGTCTTCAGTAGAAAAAGAAAAGAAAAAAGCATCACTGAATGAACTAATTAGCGATGCAAAACAGTTTTACTATGAATGGATTATTCTAAAAAAGAAAATTGGAATTCTCGCAGAGAATGAAAAGATTCTTGATTTTATGATTAAAAATGCTGAAATACGTTATAAAAACGGGTTAGAAAAAATCAGTTCTTATTATAAAGCAAAAGCGGCTTTAGGTGATGTTAAAAATATGCAGCTGATGTTCGAAAATGACATCCATGAAAAAAGAATCAGACTTAATGCTTTAATGGATAGAAATGCACTTACCAAATTTGATATTGATACGTCTTACGCGCTAAAAGACTATTCAGACATTGTATTTGATAGCACCCTTTTTTTTACAAATAGAAGTGATTTAAAATCACTCGATCAGGAAATAAATCTAACCCAATTAAAACAGGAATCTGAAAAAGCAGCATTAAAACCACAATTTGGAATACGATATGATAATATGATTGGCTTTGGCGGGCAGCCTATGCAGTATACATTAATGGGAATGGTGAAAATTCCAATGGCAAAATGGTCATCAAAAATGAACAAGGCAAATATTGAAAGTCTAAAATGGAAAACCTATGCAATTCAATCACAAAAAGAAATGATGGCAAACGAATATAGTGGTATGGCATATGGCATGAGAAATGAACTTCAATTAAAGAAAAAGCAATTAAAGCTCTATGAAGAAAATATAATTCCTGCATTGAAAAATAATTACAAAACAATGCAATTGGGTTATGAACAAAATACAGAAGAATTATTTATGCTCTATGACGCATGGGAGAGACTAAACATGAAACAACTTGAATACGTAGAATTAATCAACCAATCACTTCGCATACAAGTAACAATTGAAAGAATTATTGAAAAAGAATAAGCCTATAATATGAAAAGAAGATCATTTTTGAAGATGTCTGGTCTTAGTCTTGGATCTGCTATTACTAGTGGCTCTGCAATTGGATTAATAGCCACATCAGGTTGTAAAAAAGACTTTCGAATGGGTCTAATGACAGTTCCTGTTCCAGTATCAGAAGGCAATTTTTCAAAACCCCTTTCTTACCCAATTCAGGCAGGGTCAAATTTTACAATTACGGCACAATCCACAACTGCTAATTTGAAAGGTGCTAACATTCCTGTTTTAGGCTATCAAACCAAGAGTTTATTAGGTCCTTCATTCAAAATAAACAAAGGAGAAACAGTTAATATCTTACTTCAGAATAATTTATCTGAGCATACAAATATCCACTGGCATGGATTGAAAATTCCTGCTCTTATGGATGGCCATCCTGACCAGCTAGTAAATGCTGGAGGTACATTTCGTTATCAATTTACTGTAAACCAACGGGCAGGCTTAAGTTGGTATCATCCACATCCACATGAACATACTGGCAAGCAGGTTTTTCAAGGACTTGCAGGATTGTTCATCATCAATGATGCTGAGGAAGCATCATTAAATCTACCCTCAGATCAATATGAACTTCCCTTAATTATACAGGATAAACGGATAACAGAAAATGGCATCACTTATAATCCAACAATGGAAGAAATAATGGCTGGCTATATGGGGGATTCAATCCTCGTAAATGGCATCTATTCCCCATTTACCAATGTTAGCACGCGTTTCTATCGTCTTCGCATATTAAATGGATCCAATGCAAGAATTTATAACCTTGCTTTGAGTAATAATGCTGATATGGTAATCATTGGAAATGACGGCGGTCTTTTGAATAAACCTTCTGCCGTTAAAGAAATATTGATTGCACCTGGTGAACGTTTAGATGTACTTGTAAACTTTGCGGGAATTGCCATTGGTACAGAAATTTTCCTACTAAGCAAAGAGTTTAGCAATGGCGGTAATGCACAAGGAAAACAAGAATTTAAAATCATGAAGTTCAAAGTATCCACAACCATTATGGATACTTTCTCTATTCCCTCAAATCTATCAAGTATCGCATCGGTTCCTACTTCATCCGCTGTTAAAACAAGAACTTTTGAAATTTCAAATGCCATGGAACATCATGGCTATCCTATGAACAATGGTATGCAAATGCGTCATAGAATTAACGGCATATTATTCGATAGCAACAGGATAGACGTTGGGGTATCAGCCAATACAAATGAAATATGGGTTTTCGATAATAGTGCAGGAGACGAACCTCATCCTATGCACTTGCATGGTGTATTCTTTCAAGTAATACAAAGAAATGGCGGAAGAGCTAGTCTTATTGCTTCTGAAACAGGATGGAAAGACACCGTATTAGTAATGGCAGGAGAAACAGTGAGCGTGATTGTTCCATTTGAAAACAACAAAGGAAAATATGTATTCCACTGTCATAACCTAGAACATGAAGATGATGGAATGATGTTGCAATATCAATTGAGTTAATTAAAAAATATGAAGAAATTATTTTTTATACAATCTTTAATGATCATTATTCTGGCTATGGCCTGTAATATTAATAAGGATAAAAAAGCTGAACAAAAGGCAGAAGCAGCAAAAGAAATGTATACCTGCCCAATGACCCAAGACTCTGTCTTTAGCGATAAACCGGGTACATGTCCTAAATGCGGAATGAATTTGGTAAAGATGCCACAGGATATTCATGAACATGAAAAAGTGGAATATACTTGTCCAATGCCCCAAGACTCTGTTTTCAGCGATAAACCGGGTACATGTCCTAAATGCGGAATGAATTTGGTAAAAATAGAAATTGAAAGTAACCCTTTAGTTGAAGTGGAGTTAGAATCTTTATTAAAACCCACAAACGAATTTGTCATATCATCTATTCCTGTAACAACAATTAAAAAAAGAAGCGAGCAAATAGAAATTGAAGCTTTAGGAAATATTGCATATGACACAAGGCAAATTGGCAGTATTTCAACAAGAGTAACAGGCAGAATAGAAAAGCTTTATGTTCGTTACCGTTATCAAAAAATAACTAAGGGACAAAGAATATTGGATATTTATAGCCCTGAATTGCTTACAGCACAGCAGAATTTATTATTCCTTTTAAAAAACGATGCAAATAATATAACATTTATACAAGCTGCAAAAGAAAAATTACTATTACTTGGAATGAGTAAAGAACAATTGCAACAGGTTATTCAATCAGGTAATCCATCTTTAACAATTGCATTGTACAGCAATTACAGCGGGCATATTCATGAAGCAGCAAATAAAGGTTCAATGAATACTTCTTCTGTTAATATGAAAGACATTTCATTAATAACTGAAGAACTTATGTTAAAAGAGGGTATGTATATTCAAAAAGGGCAATCTGTTTTTACTGTCTTTAATCCTGACAAAGCTTGGGTTATTCTAAATATGTATGGTGATAATCAGTCTTTAATAAAAACTGGTAATTCAGTAAAGGTTATTCCTGAAACTGCCCCTGATAAATATTTCAAGGCAAGTTTAGATTTCATTGAACCGTTTTACCGAAAAGAAAGTAAAACGCTTTCCGCAAGAGTTTACTTTAATAATGGTAGCCTAAAAATTCCAATAGGAAGCCAAGTTAGAGCAACAATTTTGGGAAATACAAAAGAAGCATATTGGTTACCAAAAGAGGCCATTCTTTCTTTAGGTATGGGCAAAGTAGTTTTTAGTAAAACAAATGGAGGATTTAAGGCATTAAAAGTTATAACAGGTATAGTACACAAAGATCATATACAAGTTATTAGTGGCTTAACAACTTTGGACTCTGTTGCTGCAAATGCACAATATTTAATGGATAGCGAAAGTTTTATCAAAATAAAAAACTGATTATGCGTTTTATCATACTAGCATTTATAGCCCTTCTTTCTTTTATTTCCTGTAAAAATAAAAAAGAAGCTCCTAGAGATCCAAACACCTATTACACCTGTTCAATGGATCCACAGGTTGTGGAGTATCAACCTGGGAAATGCCCTATTTGTAAAATGGATTTAACACCAGTTAAAAAAAAGATTGGTGAAAGTAAAGATGAATTACAACTAAGTGATCAACAAATACAATTGGGAAATATACAAACCGACACTATCCGAAACGGCACTATTGGCGACCAACTGGTATTAACAGCTACTTTGAATTTTAATCAAACAACTGCTTCTTCAATAAGCTCAAGAATAATGGGTCGGGTTGAAAAATTATATTATAAAAATTTGGGGGACTATGTAAAAAAAGGCACTCCACTATATGATTTATACAGTGAGGAATTAAACAACGCTAAACAGGAATACATATTGGCATTAGACAAAAAGAAATTGCTTTCTAAAGATGCAGTTATAGATTTTGACCAACTAATACAAAGTGCAAAAAACAAACTGCTACTTTGGGGCTTAACAGGCAATCAAATAAACGAACTGGCATCAACAAAAAAAGCAACTTCTACTACCACCTATTACAGTAATACGGCTGGTTATATTACACAATTAGATATTCGTGAAGGTGATTATGTTATGGAAGGTGGAACTATAGTAAAGCTTGCAGATCTTTCTACTTTATGGGCAGAAGCGCAGGTATATACTTCGCAACTAGCTGAAGTAAATAGAAACAGTTTAGCTATTGTTCAAATTCCCGATTTTGAGAATAAAGAAATTAAAGGTCATATTGAATTTGTTAACCCTGAAATAAATTCCAATACAAGAATAAATCTTATACGGGTTTCTATTCCCAATCCCGAAAACCAATTAAAACCTGGTATGCCTGCATTTGTTTTGCTGAAAAGCCCTCAACGCAAAACACTTACCCTTCCTATTGACGCTGTAATCAGAGATAGCAAAGGGGCTACTGTTTGGATAAAAACTAATAAGAATACTTTCAAAAGTGTAATGGTTCAAACAGGATTAGAAAGTGATGACCGTATTGAAATAAAAGGGGGGTTAAAAGCGAACGATATAGTAGTAAAGACCGGGGCTTATTTAATACATAGTGAATTTATATTTAAAAAAGGAGCAAATCCAATGGATGGGCATAATCACTAAAATATACAAGAAACATAATTAAATTAACGTCCGCAGTAGAAATGGATCACATTGTTTTAGCATTAGAATATTATTGGTAACCAATTATATTTTTATAATTGAACAAATTCTATAGGACATCTAAATTCTTAGAAAGTAAATATTAAAATTTATTTGATTAATTCAAAATAAGTTACTAGAAATTTATCTCCTTGAATTTCCCCTTGCACTTTAGCCTTTCTTATTGAGTTGCAAAATCCATCTTTTGAATGAGCATCTCCATGGTCATCAATACCTGTTCCTTCTACAAAATAATCTTTGTTTTTAATTTTAACTGCAAGCTTACAAGTATTCCCCTTCATTTTAAACATACATGTTCCGCATGCAGTCTCTAATTCGTATGTTTTTTTTGATTTGTCAAAAGCCATTTTCTTTTGAGATCCGTCTTGTGAGAATACTGTTGAAAAACAAAAAAATGCTACTAGAGATAAAAATAATTTCATACAAATTGGTTCAATGATTTATAAATTACTTGATTGTTATAGTCTATTCGAATCTAGTTAAAAAAGGGGAGATAAGAAAAATTTTGGTTAGAACACACACTTACTTCTCCAAGTTTTAAAGCACAAAAAGCAATAGAAAGGCCAATAGACCTTCATTCCCACTAAAAAAACCAATTAGATTGAATCAGATGCCGGAGGGCTGCTTATCTTTACCAAATGCAACTCCCTTCCGCTCTTCTTGAAAACGCAGTACTGCAATTTTCCAAATTACCAGGTATAGGTAAAAAAACCGCCCTGCGTCTGGTCTTGCACTTGATGAAACAAGACGTGAATGAAGTTCAGTTTTTTGGAGAAACCATTGCCAAAATGCGCAGGGATATTCGTTTTTGCCAACGCTGTTTCAATGTAAGCGATGGTAATATTTGTTCTATCTGTTCCAATTCTCAACGCAACCAACGCATGATTTGTGTGGTAGAGAATATCAGAGATGTCATTGCCATTGAAAGCACCCAACAATTCAATGGTACCTATCATGTCTTGGACGGAATTATTTCTCCTTTAGACGGAATTGGACCAGACCAATTAAATATAGAACCCCTTATACAGCGGATTAAA
>JBEAPC010000323.1:0-11970 GCA_041164585.1 Bacteroidota bacterium | reverse complement strand
GCCAATAGGCAAAGCAAGTTCCCTTACTTATCTTTGCGGCCATTGAAGCAATTATGAGCAAACCAAGTTTACCACAAGGCACCAGAGATTTTAGCGCTTCTACCGTTAGAAAGCGTCATTATATATTTCAAACCATTCGCAGCGTATTTGAATTGTACGGATTCCAACCACTGGAAACCCCGGCCATGGAAAATCTGGACACCTTAATGGGTAAGTATGGAGAAGAGGGAGACAAACTCATTTTTAAGATCCTGAACAATGGCTTGGACAATCCAGCCAAATTGGACCAAATACAACAAGACTTTCAAAAAGTATTGGAAGGAAAAAATACCAAGGGCATTACCGAAAGGGCTTTGCGTTATGATTTGACCATTCCTTTTGCAAGGTATGTGGCCATGAACCATGGACAATTGACCATGCCTTTTAAACGCTACCAAATTCAACCCGTATGGCGTGCCGATAGGCCTCAAAAGGGCCGCTACCGCGAGTTCTATCAGTGTGATGCGGATGTGGTGGGTTCCTATTCTTTGCTCAATGAAGTAGAACTGGCCAGCATTTATGCTACCGTGTTTCAACAACTAGGCGTAGCAGTAACCATTAAAATCAATAGCAGAAAAATCTTGGCAGCACTTGCAGAAATCTGTGGCGGGGCCGATAAAATGGTAGACATTACTGTTGCTATTGACAAGCTAGACAAGATTGGTTTGGAGAAAGTAAAAGAAGAATTGGCTGGTGGCGGATTAACGAATGTGCAGATTAAAACCATTGAAAAATACCTGTCTATTGAAGGAGACAATGCCACAAAAATGACTGCATTAAAAGCCCTGCTGGGCGATAATGAAACAGGGAACAAAGGCATGGCAGAATTGGAATGGCTACTCAGTTATCACGCAGGTTCTGAAACGGGTAAAACCCTTCAAGCCGATTTTACTTTGGCGCGCGGATTAAACTATTATACCGGAATTATTTTTGAAGTAAAAGCAAATGACGCTCAAATGGGTAGCATTGGTGGCGGTGGCCGATACGATGACCTCACCAGCACTTTTGATGTACCAAATATTCCAGGCGTAGGTATCTCTTTTGGGGTAGATAGAATTTATGACGTGATGGAAGAATTACAACTCTTTCCTTCCGAAGTACAAACAGGCACCAAGGTCTTGTTTTTTAACCTGGGCGATGCTGAAAGCAAGGCAGCATTCCAACTGATGCAGCAACTGCGCGCCAAAGGTGTTGCCGCAGAACTCTATCACGAGAATGCCAAGTTTGACAAGCAGTTCAAGTATGCCGATAAAAAACAAATTCCTTACGCCGTGATGATTGGCAGTAAGGAATTGTCTGAAAATAGTTTGGTATTGAAAAACCTTGTGACAGGTGTTCAAGAAACACTATCTGGTGAAGGACTCTTGGCCTTTGCTTTTTAGTAGATATTTTCTATCCAAAATAGCAACCGTTTTATCCTTGGTTCCTTCTATGTGATATCCCATTACATCTATTACAACACCCGTAATGGCATTGTCTGCATTGCGTACAAATTTGCCCGTGCCTTGGTATTCGGGAATGCTAAAAGAATCAGTGGCTACTTTTTCCAAAGAGCCATTACCTTTATCAGAACTAAATACCAGTTTACCACCGTCTACAGAAATAGTCACATAAGAAACAATGCTTCCTTCTGGAAAAGTAAATTTACCGGTGTACTGTTGCAAACTATCGGTCTGGGCCTGTGCCATAAATCCGAATCCCATCATTGCCATTAAGAGGAATGCCATTTTTTTCATTGTACTACTATTTTGATTGTTATTTTGAGTGAGCCAAATTAAGGGTTATTTCAAGCAGATGATGAACCGTTCAAAAAATAATGGAATCTTAATCAAATGCTTCTACGTTCTTTTTACAAGCCTTCATAAATCACGGCCGCACCCTGACCAACACCAACACACATGGTAGCCAAACCATATTTTGATTTGCGTCTAAACATCTCGTGTAAAAGCGTGGTGCTAATTCTAACACCACTGCAACCCAGTGGATGCCCCAATGCAATAGCGCCACCATTAACGTTTACAATGTCTTGGTTTAATTCCAATTCTTGTATGCAAGCCAGACTTTGAGAAGCAAATGCTTCATTGAGTTCAACTAAATCCAAGTCTTCTAATGTAAGATCGCCCCGGAGCAATGCTTTTTCGGTGGCCAATACTGGACCCATGCCCATGATAGCGGGATCAACTCCAGCTACGGCCATGCTCACTACCCTACCAATGGGTTGTAGGTTAAAGAGTTTCACGGCTTCTTCACTGGCCAAGAGCATGGCAGCTGCGCCATCATTAATGCCCGATGAATTACCCGCAGTTACGCTACCGTCCTTGGCAAATGCTGGTTTGAGTGCCGCCAATTTTTCTAAACTGGTTTGTCTGGGGTGCTCGTCTTGGTTAAACCAGGTGATTAAACGGTCTTGCTCCATTTCTATAGCAGCCAGCTCATCTTCCCATTTATTATCGGCCAGCGCCGCAAAATATTTTTCCTGAGAACCTAGGGCAAATATGTCTTGTGCATCACGGCTGATCTGCCATTGTTTGGCCACATTCTCTGCGGTCTCACCCATGGTATAGGGATGGTGCATGGCAGCCAATTGCTTGTTTACAAAACGCCAACCCATGGTGGTATCAAAGCTTTCCAACTTACGGCTAAATGCCCCATCGCTTTTGGCGGTAACAAAGGGGGCGCGGGTCATACTTTCTACGCCTGCAGCAATATAGAGTAGCCCTTCATTGCACTGAATGGCCCTAGCCGCATCCATAATGGCTTGTAAACCAGAAGCGCATAATCGGTTCACCGTAATACCGGCAACACTCACGGGAAGACCCGCCAAGAGCGCAGCCATTCTAGCTACATTTCTGTTGTCTTCACCCGCTTGGTTGGCGGCTCCTGCAATCACGTCTTCAATGGCCGCAGGGTCAATACTGGGGTTGCGTTGTAACAAAACACGGATCACATGGGCCAGTAAATCGTCTGGGCGATAGCCAGCCAATTTGCCCCCATAACGTCCAATAGGTGTTCTTACAGCATCAATGATATAGGCAGTTTTCATGTTCTTTCTGTTAAAATCAGGGCTTAAAACCCCTTGCAAGATATTATTTGTGCATTAAAATTACCCCTTCCAAGCCCCAAAAGGTATCTTTGCCACATGAAGGAGTCATTAAAAAACATACGCCACCTGAGTTTGGCCGAGTTGGAAAATTATTTTGAAACCATTGGAGAGAAGAAATTCAGGGTAAAACAGGTGCATGAATGGCTCTGGCAAAAACACGCGCATAGTTTTGATGATATGACCAACCTGAGCAAAGACCTGCGCCAAAAACTGTCTCAGGAGTTTTCCCTGCCCGCCCTCAAAGTAAACCTGACCCAGGTAAGCGATGACGGAACCATCAAGAGCCGCTTCAAGACCCATGACGGTTTTATGATTGAAGGGGTCTTGATTCCTACCGCCGAGCGCAAAACCGCTTGTGTGTCTAGCCAAGTAGGTTGCAGTCTTACCTGTAAGTTCTGCGCCACAGGAACCATGGAGCGCAAACGCAACCTCACATTTGACGAGATCTATGACCAAGTAGTGTTGATTAACAAAGAATCCGAGCGCGTACACGGTCAGAAACTCACCAATATAGTTTTTATGGGTATGGGTGAGCCCCTACTCAATTATAACAATGTACTCAAAGCCATTGATCGAATAACAGCAGAAGACGGATTGTTCATGAGTCCTAAACGCATTACCGTTTCTACCGCTGGTGTGGCCAAACAGATCAAGCAATTGGGTGATGACAAAGTGAAATTTAAATTGGCCGTATCCTTACACGCAGCCAATGACAAAAAGCGCAATGAGATCATGCCCATCAATGAGACCAATCATATTGATACACTTATTGAGGCTTTGAATCATTTCTACAAACAAACTGGTAGCGAAATCACTTTTGAATATATCCTCTTCAAGAATTTTAATGACTCATTAAAAGACGCAGAAGAACTAGTAAAAATCTATAGAAAGGTTCCAGCGGATTTGATCAATATTATTGAATACAATCCTATTGAAGCTTTCCGTTTTACCAAACCCGATGAAGCCACCACCGAAGAGTTTATGCACTACCTAGAAAGAAATCGTGTAAACTCAAGGTTACGTAAGAGCCGCGGTAAAGACATTGATGCCGCCTGCGGACAATTGGCCAATAAGTCGGCGAATAAATAAAATATGGCGATTAAAAACTCTTTGTTGTTTGTCTATGATCTTGACAAAACAATACTAGTGTCTACCATCCAAGTATTGTACCGCTTAACTAGTTTGAATAGCTGATTTAATTGTGATTTTTTTGACTCTCTACCTATTTTGATGATGTCAAAATAAATTGTATTGGTTGTTGACAAACTAGTCTTGGTAGGAATATAAACACCTACCACCATTAAAGTTCCAAGAACGTAAACTTCTTTATTAGAATAGATTTTTGCACTTGAATCAATAAAAGGATTTTTAAAGATTGATGCAGGTTGAATCTTATCTGCAAAACTCAGTTTGGTTTTAAATTCGGTAGCTCCAGTCTCAATGACTTGTTGATTATAATTAGTGACAAATGAAAAATGAATTTTTACCGGTTTTGAATGATTATTAGAAAGCTCTCCCGGATAGGGCAATAAGTTCCCGGTTTTAATATAAACGGGATCCTGAATAATTGACTGAACTAAGGCGGTTAAAGGAGCATCTAAAACAAGCTTATTTTGTGCAAATCCCATGAAAGGCAGACAAACTAACATCAAAACAACAATGGGGATTTTCATCTGCACTATATTAAAACATTAAATTACTAAATAATATATAAAACTATTGTTTGTATATAAGATGCAAGGTGTTTGTGGTTCCATAAAAGGGGTTTATTTTTTAAAGCCTACCTTTGCAGCTCCTGTTGAAAAACAGCAAAACATATAACATGCAAAAACGTACAGACAACTTTGACAAGTTTGGCCAGAAAAAAGGTAGTGCCGTAAAAGAAGAATACCGTCAGGCAAAAAAGAAAATCAAGGCAGAAGCCCGCGCAGCCGGTGAAGCTATGAGACTCAAAAAGAAAAATGCCAAATTGGGCATTATCAGTGAAGAACCCAAAAAAGAAAATCCTCGTTTCCCCAAAAGGGCTCCTGGCGCTAGCAAGGAGGAATACCATCAACGTAAGGAGAATACCAAAAATATAGGCAAGCCAGTTAGACCAACCGTAATTAAAAAGGGTGATGATGCTGATGAAGCTGCTCCAGAAGCGCCACGTTCTAAAAGAGCAGGTGCCAGACCTCCCAAAGCCGTTCGTGCTGCCGGTAAAGGTGCCGCGCCTGTGAGCGATGGTGGCAAACCCGGATTTAACGGAAGACCTGCTGCTAAGAGCAATCGCGATAGCGAAACCATTGATAGCAATGACCCAACAACCATCATGCCTTTGAACAAATTCATTGCGCACTCAGGTGTATGTGGAAGAAGAGAAGCTGCTGAACTGGTAAAGGAAGGAAAAGTAACCGTGAATGGTGACAAGATTTTTGAACCTGGTTATAAAGTATCGGGCCGTGACAAAGTAATTGTGAAGGGCAAGGAAGTTTACCTACAAAAAAATTCTGTTTATATCCTGCTCAACAAACCCAAGGATTTTATCACAACGGCTTCTGACCCTCAGGGTAGAAAAACCGTGATGGATATTGTAAAGTCTGCCACTACCGAACGCGTGTATCCCGTTGGAAGACTGGATAGAAATACTACTGGTGTTTTGTTATTGACCAATGATGGTGAACTGGCACAAAAACTGACCCACCCTTCTTATGAAGTAAAGAAAGTTTATGAAGTAACACTTGATAAACCCGTTGCTAAAAAAGACATGGAAGCCATTTTAGCGGGCATTACTTTAGAAGATGGTTTTGTAGTAGCGGATTCTTTGGCTTACGCCGATCCTAAAGACAAGACCGTTGTTGGTATAGAAATTCACTCTGGTAGAAACCGCATTGTGCGACGCATTTTTGAACACTTGGGTTATGACGTTAGAGGTTTGGACCGCGTGATGTTTGCCAACCTAACCAAGAAAAATGTAGAGCGTGGTAAATTTCGTTTTTTAGCGGAGAAAGAAGTACGCCTATTGAAGTTCATGAACAAGTCCTTTATTCGCAAATCCAAAATTGCGCAAACAGACCTAGACCTACCAGAATAATTCCATGCATCTAGATATTATTTTTGAAAACGAGGCATTTATTGCCATCAACAAACCTTCTGGCTTGTTGAGTATTCCTGACCGGATGGGTCAGGAGATTTCTTTGAAAGACCTGCTGCGTCAGCGATTTGGAGAAATCTATACCGTACACCGTTTGGACCGCGATACCAGTGGTATCATTGTATTTGCCAAAACAGAAGAAAGTCACAAAGAACTCTCGGCCTTGTTTGAAGGAAGAGAGATGGAGAAATTCTACTTGGGTTTGGTTTATGGCAATATGATGACACCTGCCGGAACCATTGATGCACCCATTATGGAACATCCTGGTAAGACCACCAAGATGATGACCCATGCCAAGGGCAAGGTTTCTATTACCGATTATGAAGTATTGGAATCTTTCCGTTCTTTTTCCTGGGTCAAGTTTCAAATTCATACAGGACGTACCCACCAGATTCGCGTACACATGCATCATATTGGACATAGCATTGTTTGCGATGAACTCTATGGCGATGGCAAACCCGTTTTGTTGTCAGCCTTAAAAAGAAATTTTAAACTGGCCAAACTGGCCGATGAAGAAAGACCCATTCTGAACCGATTGGCCTTGCATTCACACAAATTGAATTTTAGTTTTGGAGGAACAGCCTATCAATTGGAAGCCGAACCACCCAAAGACTTACGCGCGGTTTTACAACAACTGCGCAAATGGAAAGGATAAAAGAGCCCTGATAGAGATTTTATTTTTTTACGGTTCTGGCCTTTTGCAACAAGCCCTTGCCAAATTGGTTTTTGACAGAGTCAATGGCTTTGTAGAGATTGTTCTTTTTCTCGGCATCGTCAAACAAACTGCCCTGGATGGCGTGATTGGTGAGTTCACTTAAACGCACGCCCAAGAGTCTTACCGGTTGCCCATCTCTATAGAGTTTGTGAAATAGGTCAATGGCTACGGGAATCAATTCATCGTCACGGAAGGTATAGTCAATAGTGGTTTGCTTAGACGTGGTTTCAAAATCTGGGTAGCGGATTTTTACCGCAATACAACCAGCCAACTTCTCATCCTGTCGCAATTCATAAGCTACTTTCTCTGTCATGCGCACCAATTCTGCCAAGAGAAATTCTATGTCAATTTTATTTTCTTCAAAAGTATTTTCAGTACTAATTGATTTTGCTTCATGATAAGCATGCACTTCTCCATGATGTATCCCAAAGGATTTTCTGTGCAGGTCTGATCCGTATTTACCTAGTCTTTTTTCTAAAATAGCAGGATCAGTTTGATTCAATTGGTCAATGGTCAAAATGCCCATCTCTTTGAGGATCTCATGCGTGGCATCTCCCACACCAGAAAATTTATTCACGGGTAATGGTGCCAGGAATTCCTTTTCCATACCGGGTTCTACAAATAAATAGCCATTGGGTTTGGCTTCATCGGTGGCAATCTTGGCCACCATTTTATTGGTGGCTAAACCAAAAGAAATGGGTAGTCCTGTTTTCTCAATAATCTCATTGCGCAGGTCAATGGTCCACTGAAAGGGATCAAAGAATTTATCCATCCCCGTGAGGTCAATAAAAAATTCATCAATAGATGCTTTCTCAAATAGTGGGGCTTTGGCTGCAATGATTTCTGTAACCATTCTGGAATAACGGCTGTATTCTCCACGCGTTCCCCTAACCAAGGTAGCATGTGGGCAAAGCTGCATGGCTTTTTTCATGGGCATGGCCGAACGCACACCAAACTTGCGGGCTTCATAACTACAAGTAGTTACTACGCCCCTATCTCTAGAACCTCCTACAATCACGGGCTTGCCCTTGAGGGATGGGTCATTCAAGACTTCTACGCTTACAAAGAAGCTATCCAGATCCATATGGGCAATATAGCGTTGGGGCTGCATCTTGCTAAGTTAAGCAATGGCACTAATGCTAATTCAAACCTTAATAAGTAGTAAGAAGGATTTAATCAAAGACGGCTTTAATAGCATCGTCAATGCGGCGGGGGCGGCCAGTTTTTCTGTCTAGACAAACCCAAGCACTTTTGGAACTGATGATTTTTTTACCATCGCGCACGCGAATAATTTCACAATGTCTGTCCCAGGCAACAGTAGACAAAGCACCCGTATAAGTTTTAACCAATAATTCGTCACCCAATAAAGCTGGTGCATGATAATCAACTTCATGACGCTTGACTACCCAAACAATTTCTGCTTCCATGTCCGCAGGCACAACGCTATTCCAGTGTTCAATGGCAATGTCTTGCATAAACTGCAAATAGATCACATTGTTTACATGGTTCTGATTGTCTAAATGTTCGGGTAAAACAGTAATGGTATGTTCAAACTGGTGTGCCATGAGAGCAAAATTAACTGGTATAAATTTCCAACAAACCATCAGGCAGTGTTACGTGCACTTGCTTCTTGTCATGATCAATACTATCCAATGTTTCTTCGTGCAAAGGAATCAATACTTCCTTGCCTTCTAAGGTAATGCGTAAGAGCACTTGGTGTGGTTGATTGATCACTTCTTCAATTGGTGCTAGCAAATTTCCATCGTCAAATAATTGGTATCCCAGCATGGCAATGGGTGCAGTTTTACCCACTAATTTTCTAAAGTCTGTATCAGCTACCCATGCATTCCTAGAAACCAGTCTGGCTGCGGATTCCTTGGTATTGAGTCCTTCTAATTTAATAGTGGTTTCTTCTTGATTAGAAGCCTTAGAATTTTCAATAAAATAGGGCAGGTAGTTTCCTTTTGTTTCTTCTACAAACAACACTTCAATGCCTTTGAAAACGGTCTTTTTTCCCAACTCGTGTTTGAGAATCAGCTCTCCTTTTAAACCAAAGCTGGCTACTAGTTTACCAATATGTATGTATTCACTCATGCTAATGATTTGGAACAAAAAGTCCCGGCAAATGCCAGGACTTAATCAGTTTACAGAATTGCTTTTGTAAGTCTGTATTACACTAAGCTTCAGGCTGGCTTTCAGGAGCAGCTTCTTCTGTAGTTTCCACTTTTTTCACAACTGGAACATACACTTTCTTTGCTCTTTGAACCTTCTTATGCTCGTCATTACGACGGGTAATTTGTGCTTCATGTTCATTGTGCCATTCCTGGAACTTTGTCATGGCTGTAGCATCATCAAACAGACCCAATTTAACACCACGTAAAAGGTGTTTCAGGTACAATACGCCTTTGAAAGAAAGGATACGACGAACAGTGTCGGTGGGTTGAGCACCTTTGTTCAACCACTCCAAAGCTTTTTGACGGTCTAATTGAATGCTTGCAGGAACTGTAAGCGGGTTGTAAGTACCCAATTTCTGGATGAATTTTCCATCTCTGGGTGCACGGGCATCGGCCACTACAATAAAGTAGAAAGGACGTTTCTTGCTACCGTGTCTCTGTAATCTCATTTTTACTGCCATGTTAAATAGACATTTATAGGCTTTAAGGAAATTTGTTAATCCAGCTAAGAATAGCTGGGGGACAAAAGTAATAGTAAAACCAGTTTCTACCAAGTTTGTATGTAAAGGATTTGTTAGAATCCTGAATTAGCTCAAAAGGAAGGGGTTTTTGCTGATTTTTTATCGTTTCATACCGGGGAAACGGCCTCCCATGGGCATGTTATTCATCATTTTCATCATTTGTTTCATTTGCTCAAATTGTTTCATAAAAGCATTGACTTCATTGATGTCTTTACCAGAACCCTTGGCAATTCTTGTTTTTCTGCTAGGATTTAACGCGTCAGGATTGGCTCTTTCAAAGGGAGTCATTGATTTGATAATGGCTTCAATTCCCTTGAATGCATCGTCATTAATGTCTACGTCTTTGATGGCTTTACCTACTCCAGGAATCATCCCCATCAGGTCTTTGATATTCCCCATTTTCTTGATCTGCTGTAGCTGATCCAAAAAGTCCTGAAAGTCAAACTGGTTCTTTCTAATCTTCTTCTCCAGTTTCTTGGCTTCCACCTCATCATATTGGGCCTGCGCTTTTTCAACCAAAGTGGTAATATCACCCATACCCAGGATCCTTTGCGCCATACGCTCAGGATAGAATACATCTAGGGTATCCATCTTCTCACCAGAGCTCACAAACTTAATGGGTTTGTTCACAGTGTATTTGATAGAAAGGGCCGCACCACCACGTGTATCACCATCTAATTTGGTTAGAACCACACCGGTAAAGTCTAAGCGATCATTAAAGGCCTTGGCAGTATTCACCGCATCTTGACCAGTCATGGAATCCACCACAAACAAAATCTCTGCAGGATTCACAGCAGCCTTTACATTGGCTACTTCTGTCATCATCACTTCATCAATGGCCAAACGACCAGCCGTATCTATGATGACTACATTTTTGTTGGTTGCTTTTGCTTCTTTAATGGCGTTTTGTGCAATAGAAACAGCGTCTTTGTTCTCTCTTTCACTATAAACGGTCACACCAATTTGTTCTGCCAAAACAGTCAACTGATCTATGGCCGCGGGGCGATAGATATCACAAGCCACCACCATCGGAGACTTGCCCTTCTGCGTTTTTAAGTAGTTGGCCAGCTTACCTGTAAAAGTGGTTTTACCACTACCTTGTAAACCAGCAATCAAGATAATAGCAGGATTGCCACTGATATTGAATTGGGCTTCTGATCCACCCATTAATTCGGTTAATTCATCCTGTACAATCTTTACCATCAATTGACCAGGACTAATGGCATTGATGACTTTTTCACCCACGGCTTTGTCCTTCACTTTGTCAGTGAATTCCTTGGCTATTTTAAAGTTCACATCGGCGTCAATCAAAGCCCTACGGATATCTTTTACCGTATTGGCAATGTTTAGGTCATTGATCCTGGCTTCTCCTTTAAGGTTCTTAAAGGCCGATTCTAATTTTTCACTTAATGAATTAAACATGGTTGCACTTCTTTCAAAACATTCAAAAAAAAACTGAACCTCAAGTTCAGTTTAAAGAGTTGCAAATATAGTATGTTCTGTGGTTCAACCTAAGTAAACCCTTAACTGCTTACAGCGATTGGTACTGCGGAGTTTGGTGATGGCTTTGTCCTTGATTTGGCGCACCCTTTCTCGGGTCAGGTTATAGCGCTCTCCAATATCTTCTAAACTCAAAGGATGGTCTACACCAATGCCAAAAAAGAAGCAAACCACGTCTTTCTGGCGCTCGGTGAGGGTGCGCAAACTCCGCTCTATTTCCATGCGGAGTGACTCAAAATGCTCCAGCTTCTCGTCTGTTTTAACCGCATTGGGGTTTTCCATCAGGTCCATGAGGGTGCCGTCTTCCCCGTCTGAGAGTGGGGTATCCATGCTTACATGGCGGAATCCCACATTCATAGTGGCGGTTACTTCATCAATGCCAAGGTCTAAGAGCTCGGCCAGTTCTTCAGGGCTGGGTTCTCGCTCGTATTCCTGTTCTAGCTGTTGATAGGCTTTGCTAATTCGGTTGGTGAGCCCCACTTTATTCAGCGGTAGGCGCACAATCCGGCTCTGTTCTGCCAATGACTGTAAAATGCTTTGTCTGATCCACCAAACAGCATAAGATATGAACTTGAAACCCCTGGTCTCGTCAAATCGCAAAGCGGCTTTGATTAAACCAAGATTGCCTTCATTAATCAGGTCTGGCAGGGTCAATCCTTGGTTTTGGTACTGCTTGGCCACAGAAACCACAAAACGTAGGTTAGATTTAACCAATCGGTCCAAAGCCCGTTGGTCTCCGTTCTTGATTTTCAATGCCAATTCCACCTCCTGTTCAGGAGAAATCA
>JBEAPC010000322.1:0-4826 GCA_041164585.1 Bacteroidota bacterium | reverse complement strand
TTTTTTGACATAAGTAATCCAAAGATTGCACTACTCGGTCAAAAGGCAAAAAAGCCCTTAAAAGCTTTTTTCGCCTTTTGTTTAAAATTGCACTTATCAGTTGAACTCAGCATTGATAAGGATAGATTTTTTTTGATACTCGTATATCATTACATGCAAAAATGATATCTACAGTAGTATCATAATTCAATATTCTTAGATCATTTGAAAATAGTGGCCCAATTTTAGAATACTTTGCTGAATAAAGACTTTGTGATTTTACATTGCTAATTGTAAAATTTAGCATTATAATTACTAGATAAAAATATTTCATAAGAAAATTTTTAATTAGCTGAGACCCTTAACCTAGCAAAGTTTGAATAGGATTTCTCAATCCAAACTGGCGTTTCGTCCGTGCATTTTAATTTTGCTTTTCCAATTGCATAAATCTGAATATCCCCTATGTCTTTATTATCATTTAGAACTATTGGTGTAGGGAATGCTGTTACATTTACTTCTAGACACAATGATGGATTTGCATCTTGTGTCCCAATTCCATCATATTGTACCTGCTCCCATTTCCAGATTTCCCCCACATTTGTTGAATTTTTAAATCTAATTCCAGTAAATATTGCATCATAGCTTAAAGTAGCATGTAAATATGAAAATACAAATTTTAGAATTTCTAACTTAACCAATCTCGGTTGCCTTATGATATCGGAATTAGGATCATTTGTAATGAATCCATTAATTACATTTTTCTCTAATCCTGAACCTATTTCAAATGACGATGTACTCAATATTTCTAACCCTTCCTCTTTGGTATAACTACACTCACTATCAGTTGTAAGTGGCCCTGTTCCAGTACCACCAACACAATTTCCCTTTCTAATATATGTTTTTGCGGTGGTTATTCCAATAGAGAAGGGCTGTTCTTCACAATCATTACATTGGGTATACATATATTGCCATAGCTCTGTGCCATCGCCATAAGTGGTTACCCAATACCAGGCAATACAGGTTTGTAGGGTAGTTATGTTTCCGCGTTTGGTTGCTCCTTTTGAACGGAGGGTTTTGTTATAAGCCAGTAAACCATTGTTGTATTTTAACTCCGATTTGAATTTATTCTCCAAGGTAAAATCTGTGATCTGTCCTGTAAACCCATGATTGGTTTTGGAATCTGGTTGTAAATACCTTGCTTGAATTACATCCATCTTCTTAAAGGAATAGTTTGACTTCTCTGAATTAACATCAACCAAAAAGCAACTATCTACAACCCTTTTTTGAGTATTATAAAAGAAGGCAAGACCCAATGTTTGATTACCAACTGGAATATAAACTATGGATTGTACTGAAGATATTAAGCTCTGTTCTCCTTGATCCCATTTGCTGTTAGACATTAAAGAATCAACCATGGGTTTCCCATTTTTACCAACATGGTCTTTTTGGTCCGTCAACCAAAGTTGTAAGCTATTTACAAGTGATGTGTCTAGATTGGTTATTGCAACTGGATCGGTTGCAGTTTCTGTTTTCTTACAACCAAACATGCAAGTGGTTGAAGAAACAATGAGCAGCAGCAAGAAGTAAAGATTCTTTTTCATAAAATAGGTTTTAAAGGTGTAAATCGGAATAACAAACTTGTTCGTTGGTTAATCCGTAATACCAGTAAAAGTATATTTCATGAAAATCGCTGTCAAGCGCTAAAACACCCTATTTGATTGCGTAAAACACCTATTTCGTTTTAAAAAACGGAAAATCTTTATTTTCCACATGCGCAGTTTTCATGATCTCTTGTATGCGCGCAACAATCTCAGGGTTTGCTGAAGCAATATTATTTTTCTCGGCAAGATCTGTGCTGAGATTATAGAGTTCAATGGGTCCGTTTGGATTTACTGATGCGTTGAGTCTAACGCCCTTCCAATCGCCCATGCGAACGGCTTGTCTGCCACCGTTTTCATGGAATTCCCAATAATAGTATTCGTGTTGGTCTTGCTTGCCCTTTGCGGTAAGCGTGGGCAAGATGGAGAGACCATCAATACCTGCGGGAATAGTTTGCTTTGTGAGCTGCGCAAACGTGGGAAGAAAATCCCAGAAGGCGCCGGTTTGTGTAGACACCTGACCGGCTTTAATGGTAGCGGGCCAGCGGGCAATCATGGGCTCGCGCATGCCACCTTCATATAAGTCGCGCTTAATACCGCGCATACCTCCATTGCTATTAAAGAAATCAGGATTGTTCCCACCTTCGCGGTGAGGCCCATTGTCACTGGTAAAAATCACCAAGGTATTTTTATCCAAACCTAGGGTAACCAATTGCTGCATCACCTGACCCACATAGTCATCCATCTTCTGCACCATGGCCGCATAAGCCGCTTTGGGATAAGAATGTGGCTGATATCCCTTGCCATCCCAAGGTTTCAATGCAACGGGTTGCTCGTTAAATTGTTTTTTATAGTACTCTAAATTGACATCGCCGTTAGGCAATTGCAAAGCCGCATGAGGCAAGGTATAAGAGAGATAGAGAAAGAAGGGTTTGTTTTTGTTCTGCGCAATAAAGTCCAGGGCCTGGCGCTGAATCATATCACCTGCATACTGTGTTTGATTGTTGAAAGTATTGGGCAGATCAATCCTAGTTTGGTTATTCCACAAATGATCAGGAAAATAATCATGCGCCAAAGACTGACAATTGTAACCATAAAATTTGTCAAAACCCTGTTTAATGGGATCGCCGGTTGAACACACAGGACCCAGACCCCACTTGCCAAAATCGCCCGTGGCATAACCGGCCTGCTTGAATAATTCCGCGATGGTAAAAGCATTGTCCGGAATGGGAAACTGCCCCTCGGGCTCCATGCCCACATTGCCCCTCACCGGCGTATGACCCGTGTGCAGCCCCGTCATCAAAGACGCGCGCGATGGCGCACAAACCGATGTACCCGAATAGAACTGCGTAAACTTCATGCCCTCCGCCGCCAGTTGATCAATATGCGGCGTCCTGATTTTTTGCTGCCCATAACAACCCAAATCGCCATAGCCCAAATCATCCGCCAAAATAAAAATTACATTGGGCTTAGTTTTTTGGCCGTTGGCGATGCTAAACAAAGACAGCATGGCCATCACAAGAAGAGAAACAGATCTACGATTCATGGGTTGCATTTAAAGACTGTTTCAAATATACTGAATGACAATGGGGTTTGCGTCATGGGTGCAATCGGTTGCGCGGGGATTATTCTTCTATAACAAATTCAAATCCGCATTCAGCCGATGGGCAACGATGCTCTTGTGTCTTTGCTGGAGAATCAAAATGATCAGCAACTATTTCTGTTCTTACACCACATTGTGGACATGTGGTTGGTTGGTCGGAAAAAGAATAAACTTCTCTCATCGATTAGGATTAAATCTTTTCAGTCAAATAACGATACATATTATCATCAACGGATGGCGAAATAGAAAAATTGATTTTTACAACTGAAGCATGATTTCCACCAGCCATTCTTGTTTCTTGAAATTTCCCATTTATTAATTTCAATTCACCCATATAATAAAAATCTGTTCCTTCTCCATCATCTTTCTTAACAAAGAGTGGAAGTCTTAATGGATTCTGAGTGTTAACAATTGCTTTTACATCAGGACTATTTAAATTTCTATTTGATTTAGACATCCATTTGAATTCTGTATTACTTTCAAAACCGTCTTCATATTTTGTTGTATCTGAAATATCGTCGGCTTTATGATAGGTAACAAAAATGGGGCAATTGGATTTATCGGCACTAATCATATAACCACCAACATTTTGGGCAACCGGATTAGTAGGCCAATTCATAATTCTAAAAACATCCTTTCTTGAATATTTTTGGTATAAATGAAAACCATCATTGAATTTGAATGAACTATTTACTTTATTAAATTTGAAAAGTGCATATTCAATAGTATCCACTAAAAATTCATGGAATGTTTTATTCTCAAGGAATTTCTTAAATTGTTTTGTCAGACTAATTTGTTCATTAGATATAGCCACTAATTCAAAGCCATAAATATCTTTAACAGGAACAAGTTTACCATTTTGATTCTCCGTCACAAAACCAAAGTTCAAATTACTGATTGCAGAATCAATAGTAGATTGGGTGGTTTGAATACCATATTCTTGAAATAATATTTCTGATAGTTTTAAATGAGAAATATTTCCCTCAACTATTAATTCTGACAGGATCAGTGTTTCTTCAATTCGTTTTGCATTATTAATTTCATTAGAAAATAGTTCAAGAAGTTTCTTTTCTTGTTGAGTAATTTTATTTTGATACTCCGGCTCTTGTTCTGCAACAAAATTAAAAAATGACTTAGCTGAATTAATATATAGCTGTGGATCACGAGAACCATGTTTCTCAAAATCTAACATCATTGGGATTCTTCCCAACTCGTATTTCAAAAGCCTATAGTCTTTAATCAAGTCTTTCTTCTGCTTCATATTTGCAGTATTAATAGACTCGAATATTTTTCCTTTAGTGACTTCATCAAAATTGATTGTTGAAGAGCCAGGGATAAAAGAACTTTTTCCAGAAATCAATTTTCTCAGAGTGTCCTTGTTGTAAGAATTGTCACCGTATAAAGCGATTGGTACTAAATAATTGTTTTTATAGTTGCCAATAAAATCAATGACAGTTAAATAGTCCTTTGAATCAATCTTTCTAATGCCTCTACCTAACTGTTGAACAAATACAATAGCAGATTGGGTTGGTCTTAATAATATTACTTGATTCACTTTTGGAATATCAATCCCCTCATTAAAAATATCGTAAGTAAATATATAGTCAAGCTTTTCCTCTAGATTATCGGATTCCAATAGGTTAATT
>JBEAPC010000321.1:0-2767 GCA_041164585.1 Bacteroidota bacterium | reverse complement strand
AAGACATCTGTTGGCTTAGTTTTAGTTTGTGCTGAGATTTGCATTGAGCATAAAGTGATCATGAGAAAAAATATCCATCCATTTGCTGGGAGAATTGTTTTATGGTGGATAGATCTTTTTCGCATGGCAGGTTTAGGAATTGAATTTAGGGGTTTTAGTTTATAATGATTTTGTGGGTGTGAGGAATAGCTTGCGCGATGTATTACGAGGTTTTTTCTCTTTTGCTTTTTGATCAAAGTAAATTTTAAAGTGTTACTGATAAATTCAACTTCCCTCCCAGTCCTACTTCAATAATTTTTTGTAAGGTAGAAAGGCGAACATCCTTAATATCGTTTTCAACTTTAGAAATATATGCTTTATTGGTTCCACATTTATCAGCCAGCTGCTCCTGTGTCATTCCTTTCTCTAATCTTGCTTCTAGTAGTAATGCACCTAGTTTAAAACTCTGATATCCTTTTTCAAATTTATCTCTTTTGGGAGAACCCTTTTTACCATATTGCTTGTCAAGCAAACGGGAAAGTGTTTTAGTATTCGTTTTTGCTTTCATAATACTCCTCCATTATTTTTAAAGCCTTTTCAATATTTTGCTTTGGCGTTGTTTGTGTTATAAATTTGTCTTGCGCGATGTACTAATTCAAAAGTAGTCCAAAAGGGCAACTTTTGTATTAAATTTCTTACTTTTACTATATGAGCATGAAACCCAAAATACCACCAACTAAACAAAAAACATCCAAAAAAAAGGATGTTATAGTTAGTGAATCAGTTGGCAATTATGAAAAACATCCTTTTTTCATCAAGAAAGCAGTTGCTGCAAAAGCTTTGCTTTCAGAAGTTGGCTTACCTAAACAACTAATTACTAAGAAATCTCAGTCTTAAGGCATTTACAAACGCCCGTTGCGTGAAGCCAACGCAAAGAAAAGATTATTACGATAGTCTTGAATTCATTCTCCTGCCATCTTCAGTACAATTGCTTCTGACTTATGACAACTACATGTCTAAAGAATATCTTTAGTTAAATCCGCTTCGGTATAATTAAATACAGACACATCATAGTTTGCTAAAAGAGTTTTTACCTCTTTCTCATCTAAACTATCAGGTATTTGAAGGGTTAAGGTTTTCATTAGTTGAATTTATGAAAGTTTATACCTTATGCCTAGACGCTAAAATGCAGATATAGTTACAATCTTTGTCTTCCCAAATTTTGCTATATCCAAAAGGTCTTTATCACCAGTTAATATATAATCTGCTTTACTGTCTTTTGCAAGTTCAAGCAAGAAATTATCTTTAGGATCCCTACAGACAGATACAACACTTTTAACTTCTACTAGGTTAATGAATGGTTCAAACATTGTAAGCATTTCTTCCAGACCTTCAGATAGAAAATACTTTTTAAGTTTAGGCTTTGCAATTGTAGCCTCAATCTCCTTAATGAGTTCTAGACTGAATATTAATCTTATTTTCCCTGAGAAAAGCAATGAGTCAAGCAAGGAAAGCTTGTTAGAAATGATAAAGCTAATCCAAAGATTAGTATCAATGATCACTTTAAATGGTCTACTTTTTGGCATATCGCTTTGCTCTTACTTCCTCAACGATATTTGAAATCTCGTTCAAATTTGGAGCAGTTGCATTGTTACGCCTCATTTTTTTAAGGTATACTTTCAAAGAAGAAGCTGGTTCTTCGTTTACCTTGATTAGCTTTAAATCTTGCATTCCTTTTATAAGCTTGAGAGCTTTGGGATTTAATATTTCAATTTTTAACGCTACCATAATTCGAATTTATGGATTTTTATTGAATGTGGATTTTATAATAAGCCTAATTACAGTTGCTGGCTAGATGATGAAAATCTAGCCTAACAATAGTTAAAATGCCTCTTTTAAATCCGAAACAGTATACAGTTCTTCTTCCGATTCAAGGAACTCAAATGATTTACTTTCAGAAGCCATTTGTTGAATTGCATAAGTTAATTTTTGGTCTTCGTATTTTTTAATGATGAACTCCGCAAAGTCAGATATTTCTTCTGCTTTACTTTCAGGAAGCTGGTTGATTGCTTTGAGCGTTTTTTCAATAATTGCTTGCCTTGTCATACAAATGGTTTACTATTCAAATATAACAATATTAAATGACCGTAGTATTTTCAAGCATTTACAAACGACTAAGCCTACACCCCCACCAACTTCCCATAAATCTCATTAAAGTATGCACTGGGTTGCATATCATCCAAAGGGCCAATCTGCCAAAAGGGGTTAATCATATTGTGTCCATGCCCATCTCCATTCCAGCACCATCCTATTACGGTCATGCCTTTTTTCTTAGCATATTTGACGCAATCGGCCCAATTGCAGTGGCCGGTGCCTGGAGTATTTTCTTTAGGGCCAAATTCTCCTACTAAACAGGGCTTTCCTGTTTGGAGTATCCGGTCAATGTCTTGTCTGCTAAAGGTAGCTGTGCCATTCCAGGAGTCTTTGTAGATATGTGCCGATAGCGCAATCTTTGGGTCAGTGATCAGGGGTACAGCATCTGCTGCTATTCCTGCATCCTGTCCCCATCCGGGTAGGTCTATGATAATGTCACCTCCGTATACGGTTCTTACTATTTCTAACGCTGGATTATAGGCATCAGCGTAAGCCTCAGGAGTTAGATTGTGTGGGCCCCATTCATTCATCAGATTGATGATGAAATTGCCGCCTAGGGTTTGATAGTTGGCTTGCCACCACTCAGCGGCCAGGATGAGTTCTTGTGGGTCATTACTGCCTAGGACTGTGCTCT
>JBEAPC010000320.1:0-3685 GCA_041164585.1 Bacteroidota bacterium | reverse complement strand
TTAATTCAGCTATCACATTGTGTCCAATGGTATCGGGTAGGAATTTACCATTGGTGCTCAAAGACACTTTAAAGCCTTTTTTCAAATGCCATAAATAGTCTGCATCCCTTGGACCAACAGCCACTGCAGGAATCTTTGGTAAGCTATCGGTATAAGCCATGCCACCCGTATGCGGATCATTGGCAACCGATTCTGTCAAAGAACGAATCATCACTGCAACCGCTCCATATTTAGCCGCCCTACTTGGTCCAGAACGTCTATAAATACCTGCTTCTCCATAAGAGACAAAGGGTTGAATATTGGTAGGGTTAAAAGCATTGTTGTAATAGACAATTTTACCCTTGATCTCATTTATACGTTTTTCCAATTCGTCAAAATTGGCTACGGTAATCACTTCTGCGGTAATGGTTTTTCCGCCACTTCCCAAGGAATTACCCAAGGCCAAAACATCTAAGGCCCGAGTGGTTTTTTTATTGTTGATTTCCGTAATCACGGCTTTGTCCTTACCGCCCCTTACCCAATGCGGCACCATGCATTCCTGCATCCAAACCTGATCAGCACCCAATTGCTCTAAAGTCCGCTGACCCCAGATTTCTGCCTTGACCATACCGGGTGAACCAGCTAAACGGCCGCCAATTTGTTTGGTCAATTGATAGAGCAAATCATAGGCTTTGCCATTTTGAAGAATTTCATTGGACAAAGTTCTAATCATCAAAGAATCTTTGTTCTGAGCCATCAGCAGGCTGGGCAAAATAGCCAATAGGAAGATCAGTTTACGCATAGTGTTGGTTTCGTTTTTAAAGTCTAAAAAGCTGCGGCCTGAAGTTAACCAATTGTTTTGTTTTGCCAATAAGGATGAATGGGTTTACACATTGGAGAAATAATTGTTACTTGCACTCAATTCCGGGCCCCTTCCGGTTACAAGTACTAAATCAAACACGGTATGCGCATAGGCATTGTTTGCTATCCCACATTTGGGGGAAGCGGGGTTTTGGCAACGGAACTAGGTAAGGCCCTAGCCGATGAAGGTCATCAGGTTCATTTTATTACCTACCAACAACCAGTAAGACTCAACGTTTTTAACGCCAATATTTTTTATCACGAGGTAAGGGTACCAACTTATCCCTTGTTTGACTATCCGCCTTATGAAGTGGCATTGGCCAGCACCATGGTAGACGTGATCATGAACCATGACTTGGATTTGTTACACGTACACTATGCTATTCCACACGCGTCTGCCGCCTATATGGCCAAGCAGATTGTGAAACAAAAGAATGGTAGAAATATCCCAGTAATTACCACATTACACGGAACCGATATTACTTTGGTAGGTAAGGATAAAACCTATGAACCCGTTGTAACTTTTTCCATCAACGAATCAGACGCCATAACTGCCGTATCGCAGAACCTCAGAGACGAGACGTATAAAAGTTTTGCTATAACCAAAGAGATAGACGTGATCTACAATTTTGTAGACGTAGCAAGGTTTAATAAAAAACCCATTGACGCATTTAGAAAAGTGATTGCCCCCAAGGGAGAAAAAATTCTAATGCACGCATCCAATTTTAGAAAGGTAAAACGCATACATGATGTTGTAAGCATTTTTGCAGAAGTTCGCAAAGCCATGCCCGCCAAATTATTGATGGTGGGTGACGGACCAGAAAGACCCGCTGCAGAAGAACAAGCCAGAGAATTGGGTATTGAAGAAGACGTGAGGTTTCTAGGCAAGCAAGAACAGATGGAAGACATTTTAGCTGTGAGCGATGTTTTCTTACTTCCATCGGAATACGAGAGTTTTGGTCTAGCAGCCTTGGAAGCCATGGCAGCCCGAGCCGTTGTGATCAGCACCAATGCAGGTGGTTTGGCAGAAATTAATATTCAAGGCAAAACCGGTTTTATGGCCAATATTGGCGATGTAGCCACTATGAGTAATTTTGCCATTGACCTACTCAAAAACGATGCTGAACTTGAAAAAATGAAACAGGCTGCTTATGAACAAGCCTGTGAATTTGACATCAGCAAAATCATACCAGTCTACGAAAAACTCTACAGCCGTTTTTGTAGGATGCAGGTTTCTTAGTTGATTAGGCTTGACCAGAAATTATCTCATCAATTGACTGCAAAATAATCTGGCAGATGTTCTCTAATTCCTCCATACTAGTAATCAATGGTGGTGCAATGCGTAAACGGTCTGGCGCAAATAAAAACCAATCTGTGATTAAGCCATTCTTCACGCATTGATGCACTATTTTTTGATTGAGTTCTGGTGTGGCAAATTGCAAAGACATCCAGAGACCGGCGGTATTGACATGTTGAATAACAGGATGCACCAAGTTCTTTTTTAGGAATGCTTCTTTTTCAAAAGCAGCTTCTATCCATTTGCCCTCTAACAAAACTTCTAATGCTGCTTTACCCGCGGCACAAGAAACCGGATGACCTCCAAATGTGGTAATATGACCTAGTACAGGATCATGTGTGAGGGTATTCATTAAAGCATTGTCGGCAATAAAAGCACCCAATGACATACCACCTCCAAGGGCCTTGCCTAATAATAAAATATCGGGTACAATGCCATATTGTTCAAAAGCCCAGAGGGAGCCCGTTCTTCCAAAGCCAGCTTGAATTTCATCCAAGATTAAAAGGGCTCCAACGGCTTTACACTTTTCAGCAAGGGTCTTGATCCAAAGAAGGTCTGGTTTCTTGATTCCTGATTCTGCTTGCACAGTCTCCACAATCACACAAGCTGTTTTGGCATCAATGGCTTGAATGGCCAAAGGGCTATTAAAATCTTCGTGCAAAATATCTGGCAACAAGGGTCTAAAAGCATTGCGCCAATATTCATCACCCATCACGCTCAATGCGCCTTGGGTACTACCATGATAGGCATTGTTGAAAGCAATGATCTTGGTACGGCCCGTTACGCGCTTTGCCAGTTTCATAGCTCCTTCTGTGGCTTCTGCCCCACTATTGGTAAAATAAACCGTGTTCAAAGAAGGGGGCAATAAGTCTGTGAGCATTTTGGCATAAGCCACTTGTGGTTGTTCAATAAACTCCCCATAGACAATCAAGTGCATATAGTCTGCAGCTTGGTCCTGAACGGCTTTGACCACTTTGGGATGGCTATGACCAATATTGCATACAGAGAATCCAGAGATCAGGTCAATATACTGTTTACCATCAGCATCCCAAAGATGAATGCCCGCCGCTTTGACCATTTCAATCCCAATGGGTTTGTCCGATGTTTGCGCCACATGGTTTAGAAATAACTGCCTATTAGATGCCATGGATGCAATTTACAAAGAAGCAAAGCTTTCCAGCTAAAAAAGCAAAGCTTGTTTTAGCTTTGTCAAAAATTGACCCATGGCACTCATACTATCCGTTCAAGGAAAATCACCTTCATTTGGAGAAGACTGTTTTATTGCACCCAATGCAACCATTGTGGGAGACGTGAGCATGGGTAATCAATGTAGTGTTTGGTTCAATGCCGTAATTCGTGGCGATGTGCACTATATTAAAATGGGCAATAAAGTAAATGTGCAAGACGGCGCCATTATTCACTGCACCTATCAAAAACATCCCACCAATATTGGGAACAACGTATCCATTGGTCATAATGCCATGGTGCATGGTTGTACCATTCATGACAATGTACTCATTGGTATGGGAGCCATTGTGATGGATGCCT
>JBEAPC010000319.1:0-3340 GCA_041164585.1 Bacteroidota bacterium | reverse complement strand
ATAACGGAATGCTTAAGTTTATCTTTGCAGTCTTATGAGCAGAAAAATTAGAGTTCGATTTGCCCCATCCCCCACGGGTGGTTTGCATTTGGGCGGTGTAAGAACCGTATTATTCAATTACCTGTTTGCCAAAAAACAGGGTGGTGATTTTATTGTCCGTATTGAAGACACTGACCAGACCAGATTTGTAGAAGGAGCCGAAGCCTATATATTTGACACCCTTGCATGGTGTGGTATTATTCCTGATGAGAGCCCGTTGCATGGTGGACCATTTGCACCCTATAGACAAAGTGAAAGAAAAGCAGGATACAGACAATATGCAGAGCAATTGGTCAAAGACGGATATGCTTACTATGCATTTGATACGCCAACAGATTTAGAAGCTATGCGTGTTAAATTCAAAACTGCAGAGAATCCATCTCCACAATACAATCAACAGATTCGTGAAAAGATGCGCAACTCGCTCACGCTTTCTGAAACTGAAACAAAGGAATTATTGGAGCAAGGAACGCCACATGTGATTAGGATTAAAATGCCTTTGAATGAAACCATTTCTTTTACAGACATGATTCGTGGAGAAGTGAGTTTTAATACTTCTCAAGTAGACGATAAGGTTTTATTAAAAGCCGATGGCATGCCTACTTATCATCTAGCCGTGGTAGTAGATGATTATCTCATGAAAATTTCTCACACATTCCGTGGTGAAGAATGGCTACCCAGCGCACCTGTTCATTTATTATTATGGAAATGGTTGGGCTGGCAGGCCGATATGCCCGAATGGGCGCATCTTCCATTGATTTTAAAACCCGATGGTAATGGTAAGCTCAGCAAGCGCGATGGAGACCGTTTGGGCTTTCCTGTTTTTGCATCTGATTGGACAGATCCAAAAACCAATGAAACTACTATTGGATTTAAACAACACGGATTTTTGCCAGAAGCATTTGTAAACCTACTAGCCATGTTGGGTTGGAACGATGGTACGGATCAAGAAATTTTTAGCATGGAAGAATTGATTCAACGTTTTTCCATGGATCGGGTACACAAGGGCGGCGCCAAATTTGACTATGAAAAAGCAAAATGGTATAACCACGAGTGGATCAAGAAATCAACTGCAGCAGAATTAAAAACATATGTTTCAAACATCTATGCAGACAAAGGAATTGCGGTTAGCAATGAAGCTTTATTACTCAAGATGATTGATGCAGTAAAAGAGCGTTGCACCCTTTTGAATGATTTTGTTCAGCAAGGTTCATTCTTTTTCCAAATGCCTGAAAGCATTGATACTGCTACCATTCAACCAAAATGGGATGACAAGAAAAATCAATTCTTTGTAGAACTGATTAGGGCTTATGAATTGAGCAGTGTTTGGGAGACCCATGATTTAGAAAGAGAGTTTAAGGAACTTTCTGCAGCACACCAATTAAAACCAGGCGAATTGATGTTGCCCTTGCGCATCATGTTGGTGGGTGGAAAATTTGGACCAGGTGTATTTGATATTGCGGCAGCTATTGGAAAAGAAGCATCGGTTCATAGAATTAAACTAGTAACAGGCATGTTGGAACAAGGTGCCAAAAACTAATACCAGGTTCTAATATATTATTCAAAGATTGCAAAATACAAGCTATGCCTAGACCCATTCGCGTACTGGTTGCCAAAGTTGGACTGGATGGCCACGACCGTGGTGCCAAAGTGATTGCCACATCCTTAAGAGATGCTGGCATGGAAGTGATTTACACAGGTCTTAGGCAAACTCCTGAAATGGTGGTGAATGCAGCATTGCAAGAAGACGTTGACGCAATTGGCGTGAGCATTTTATCTGGTGCACACAATACCATTTTTCCTAAAATCATTCAGCTCATGAAAGAAAAGGGCATGAATGATGTGTTATTGACTGGAGGTGGTATTATTCCCGAGGATGATATGGCGCAATTACAAGCCATGGGCGTGGGCAAACTATTTGCACCTGGAGCTACTACCACAGAAATTGCTGATTATATTAAAGAATGGGTTGCTGACAATAGAAATTTTTAACACTTAACTGACGCTCATGTATACCACTATTTTAACCAGTTTAGAAAATGGGATTTTTCAAATTACCATTAATAGACCCGACAAATTAAACGCACTCAATGCAGCTGTTTTTGCAGATTTAAATACGGCATTGGATGAAATCTATAGTAATGCTGCTATTCAATCTGTAATCATCACAGGAGCAGGTCCCAAGGCTTTTGTGGCTGGCGCCGATATTTCTGAATTCAACAATTTAGACAAAGCAGTGATTATGACATTGTCTAAAGCAGGACAGGATACTTTCTTTAGAATTGAAAATGCGACCAAACCCATTATTGCTTGCGTGAATGGCTTTGCCTTGGGTGGTGGATGCGAACTTGCCATGAGTTGTCATTTTAGAATTGCTGCTGAGAATGCCAAGTTTGGGCAACCTGAAGTAAACCTGGGTTTGATTCCTGGTTATGGTGGTACCCAACGCTTGGTGCAATTAGTGGGCAAGGGAAGGGCCATGGAATTACTCATGACCGCCAATATGATAGACGCAGCAACTGCGCTTCAATATGGCTTGGTGAACCATGTAGTTCCTGCAGACCAATTGATTGGAAAAGCTGTTGAAATTTTAACCCTAATTCAAACCAAAGCACCCATTGCAGTGGCCAAATGCATTGAAGCCGCAAATGCTGTTTTTGATGAAACCAAGGATGGCTATGCCGTTGAAGTGGCAGGTTTTGGAAGCAGTTTTGATACAGCTGATAGAGTGGAAGGCACAACCGCATTTCTAGAGAAGAGAAAAGCCATCTTTACTGGCAAATGATGGCTTTGAGAATGCTGTCTTATACTACCTTTGCGGTGCAAATTCATCTTTAAAAATTATTGATATGGAATATCGTATAGAAAAGGACACCATGGGTGAGGTAAAAGTACCCGCCGATGTTTATTGGGGTGCACAAACCCAACGTAGTATTGAGAATTTCCAAATTGCTCAGGACATTAATAAAATGCCCAAGGAAATTATCAAAGCTTTTGCTTATTTGAAAAAAGCAGCTGCTTTAACCAATTTTGACGCTGGTGTTTTACCAAAAGAAAAAGCTGATTTGATTGGCCAGGTTTGTGACGAAATTTTGGAAGGAAAATTGGACTCCCAATTTCCATTGGTAGTTTGGCAAACTGGTTCTGGTACCCAGAGCAATATGAACATGAATGAAGTGGTAGCTTACCGTGGACACGTGATTAAAGGTGGTTCTCTCACTGATAAAGACAAGTTCTTGCATCCCAATGATGACGTGAATAAGTCACAGTCTTCTAATGATACTTTCCCAACAGCCATGCA
>JBEAPC010000318.1:0-3226 GCA_041164585.1 Bacteroidota bacterium | reverse complement strand
TTAAAAACAATCCATGGAACCCATTATACAATTGAAAAACCTGGTCAAGCATTATGGCGAGAAACAGGTACTCAAAGGCATTAACCTAGACATATATCCAGGACAAGTCATTGGCTATATTGGACCCAATGGTGCGGGTAAAAGCACCACCGTAAAAATTCTTTGTGGCTTAATTTCAGATTATGATGGAACCGTAATAGTGGATGGAATTGATTTAAAAACAGACCCACTGGCTGTAAAAAGAAAAGTAGGTTATGTACCAGAATTAGCAGAACTCTATGATGTATTAACTCCAGCAGAATTTTTAGGTTTTATGTCTGAGCTCTATGGTATGCCAAAAGAAGTGGCAGTTGAAAGAATGCAAAAAATGTTGGCCGCATTTGGACTTGAGACCAATATGCACCAACGCATGGATACTTTTAGTAAGGGCATGCGTCAAAAAGTATTGATCATTTCTGGACTATTACACAATCCTGATATAATCATTTTGGATGAACCATTGAGTGGCTTAGACGCCAATTCGGTGATTATAGTGAAAGACCTGATTAGTAAACTAGCAAAGGATGGTAAAACCATTTTCTATTGCAGTCATATGATGGATGTGGTAGAAAAAGTGAGTGATCGCATTGTATTAATCAACGATGGCACGGTTATAGCCGATGGTAGCTTTGAAGAATTGCAAAACCAACAAGGCAACCAAAGTTTGGAAAAAATATTTGCCCATATGACCGCCAAAGAATCTTTAAACAACGCCGCTGATCAACTCATGCGTGCTTTTGAAAACTAAGCCATGAATATTGTTAATCGTTTTTTTTTAAATATGGTAATACTCCCTTCCAACATGTATGAACGCATGGGAGTAAATACCACACAGTTGAAATCTATCCTTACCAACAAGCTGGCCATGGATGATAGAAGAGCTGGCAGTTTTCAACAAACGAGGGCTAAAAAAAATAAAAAACCTATAAAGCTGGCAACACTAGGCACTATGTTGTTAAGCCTGTTTATGGGTACTTTTTTTCTATTCAGTTTTTTTGTAGGCAATGATGATGTAACCAAGGGCACCATCTATTTTAGTATTTATATTTTCATGCTAGCATCTACCTTGATTGCAGACTTCACATCGGTCTTAATTGATGTAAGGGATAATATAATTATTCTGCCCAAACCAGTATCTGACAAAACCTTCTTACTGTCTAGGCTTTTACATATTGTTATCCATACTAGCAAGCTCATTTTACCTATGACTTTGCCAGCTATGATTCTATTGGCATATTATAGGGGTATTGGAGGAGTGAGTTCTTTTACATTGTTAGTATTCTTAGCAACCCTATTTACTATCTTTTTGATTAATGCACTCTACATCTTTATTTTGAAAGTAACCACGCCTGAAAAATTTAAAACCATCATTAGTTATTTTCAAATTTTTATTGCCATTTTATTCTATGCTTCTTATCAATTAGTACCTAGATTGGTTAATAAAGCCGTAATAGAAAATTATCGCGCGAGTGATAGCATATTTATTTGGTTGGCACCCCCTTATTGGTTTGCCAAGGCATGGAATTTATTGAACAATGCTGATTTTGGAATAAGCGCTATGATTTTTATGCTATTGAGCATAATTGTACCCATTGCTAGTATCTGGATAGTGATCAAATACTTTGCGCCAAATTTTAACCGCAAGCTATCTATGATTAGCGGTTCTGAAGGTGCTACTACTCCCCTATTAAAAAATGGAAAAATTATTAGCTCAACTACATCTACTTATTTGTCCTTGGTATCAAAATGGTTTAGCCGCAAAGGAGCAGAAAGAATGGCTTTTTTGTTGAGTTATAAAATCACTTCAAGAAGCAGAGATTTTAAAATGAAAGTCTATCCTTCTATGGGTTATTTGGTAGTCTACTTGGTCATGATCTTTTTTACCAATAAAAAAATCACTTTATCAGAACTTAGTTATGGAACTAATTCCAGTAAAATCCTTTTTATTTCACTAATCTATTTTAGTTCTTTTATCTTGATTATGGCTTGTGGTCAGATTCAATACTCAGATAAGTTTAAAGCGGCTTGGGTTTATTTTACCACCCCCATTAAGGAACCAGGTATGCTAATCAGTGGTGCTATTAGGGCCATGATTGTTAAATTCTATTTACCACTTATAACTATCATAACAATTCTATCAATTTGGTTTATGGGACCATCCATTATACCCAACTTAGTATTAGGTTGTGCCAACCAACTATTTATCACCGCTATGGTGGGTTATATAAGTATTAGAGATCTCCCATTCTCCCACGCACAGGACCAAGTGAAAATCAATTTTATCAGAGGCTTATTTACTTTCTTGATTCCTGCATCGGTGGCGGGGTTGCATTATTTGATCTACAGCTTTATGCCCGTAGTCATCATTCTTGCTGTCTTAGCTATTATTGCTTATTGGATGGTCATGGATAGTATTCGCAAAAAAAATTGGCAAACAATCATCACAACATATGAAGACTAGGAGAAACTAGTTGTTGTTTTTTAAACGCTTGTGATAGTCTTTAAACAGGCTCTGCCATTGTATTTTAAGTACACCAAGCACGCCTTCTTTGATAATACCCTTACTCATTTTGCTCTGACCAATTTTGCGGTCAATAAAAGTGATGGGCACTTCTTTAATCTTGAAACCAAGTTTCCAAGCAGCAAATTTCATTTCAATTTGAAAAGCATATCCCACAAAACTAATTTGGTCTAAGTTCATGGCGTCTAATACTTCTCTTTTGTAGCAAACAAATCCTGCAGTAGGATCATTAACTGGCATCCATGTGATGACCTTGGTATAGAAAGCTCCTCCTTTAGAATAAATTTTTCTGTCTATAGGCCAGTTCTCTGTTTTCCCTCCTGGTACATACCTACTCCCAATAGACAAATCGGCTCCGCCAGTATTACAAGCATCATACAAACGTTCCAAATCATGCGGACTATGAGAAAAGTCTGCATCCATTTCAAAAATGAAAGCATAGCCTTTTTCCAAACACCATTTGAATCCATGTATATAAGCAGTGCCCAAGCCAAGTTTGCCCGTTCTTTCTGCAATAAACAATTGATCAGGATATTGGCTCATGAGATTTTTGACAATCTCAGCCGTACCATCTGGGGAACCATCATCTATCACCAAAACATGATAGCCTTGCTTCAAACCAAATACGGTGTGAATAATGAGGGAGATATTCTCCTTTTCATTATA
>JBEAPC010000317.1:0-7030 GCA_041164585.1 Bacteroidota bacterium | reverse complement strand
CCATATTCGGAAAATTTATGAGGGATTAGTTTTTGAATATTAAAGTCAACAAAATCTCTTTCTGCTTGCGTATAATTAATTTTTACTGCTGAAGTAATTTCTTTGAATAAAGTGCTATTAGCAAAGACCTCCTGAATTGGCGCAGGGGTTTCTTTTGCATTTTTCTTAGAAAGCGTTAGCACTTGGTCTGCTTTTACATTCAATAATGTTTGCTTGGCACCGTTACTCCATGTTACCATCACTGAATCTATGTTTTGGATCTTGCCCAAACCAAAGTGCGCTAATCCTGAAACGCTGGACAAATAACCACGATAAGGGTTTTGTTCCAAAACCTGTTGCTGACCTCCACCATAATGCAGTTCTAACCAAGTACCCAGTCCGTTTTTATTTAAGCTATCACCCTCTAAACGAATGTCTAAAAAATGTGCCGTTTCTTTGTTTTTATCTCTTTGGGTATTTTGAAAAATGCCAGCTTCATCATTGATATTATTGACCACCAAATCTAGGTCTCCATCATTATCCAAATCGGCGTAAACCGCCCCGTTTGAAAAAGAAGGAATAGTCATTCCCCAATCCTTAGATACATTGCTAAAGCCTAGATTACCATTATTTTTAAATGCATAATTGTGAATCTTTACTTCTGGAATTTGTTTTAAGAGTTGATCCTTAGTGGCTACAGAAAAAGAAGTGTTTCTAAATGCCACAAAATCATGATCCGTTACGTCTTTTGGAAACCCATTGGTGATAATCATATCTCTATTGCCGTCATTGTCAAAGTCAGCTACCAGTGGTGTCCAACTCCAATCGGTTTCTGCTATGCCAGAGAAAAAAGCAATCTCAGAAAATATAGGTGCTCCAATACTGTCATTCTCCTTTACTCGTGGGCCTTGGTTTAATTGCAAAGTATTGCGTACGTATTGGTAGCCATAATTAAAATAGTCACTGTTTTGATAGGTCTGATAACTATTGGGGTTCATCATCATTTTTTTCCGGTAATTGTCTTCCGGATTCATGTCTAGTGTAATTACATCACTCAAGCCGTCATTATTGATATCAATGATATCATTCCCCATGGCATTGGCCGATGTGTGTTTGAAATAAGTATTGAGTGATTCAGTAAAAGTTCCATTGTGGTTATTGATCCACAAGAGGTCATTGGAGAGATAATCATTGGTTACATAAATGTCTTTCCAACCATCTCTATTAATATCTGTGATGCTAACTGCGTGCGCATAACCTTCTTGCAAAATGCCTGCTTCTTTTGACACATTGGTAAAAAAGGGATGCTTAAGTGTTGCATTATAATCATTTCTAAAAAGCTTGTCAGTATTGGGGTGTGACCCATCTTTTAAAGCTTGTCTAAACCTATTGGGATAGTCATTCTTGACAATTTCATTATTTGCCAAATACACATCTAAATCTCCATCATTGTCATAATCAAAAAATGCAGCCATAGTTCCATGGCTATTATCGGCAAGGCCATATTCGGCTGCCATATCTTTGAAAGCGGGGATTCCGCTTTTATCCGCTCCTTGGTTAACAAAGAGCATGTGTTCTCTAAGTTTTGGGTCTCTGAGTAAAGTGGCACAAACATAGATATCCATCCAGCCATCATTGTTGATATCAATCACAGAAACACCCCTACACCATTTGCCCTTACCATCAACACCTGATTGCTGCGTAATATCTTCAAATTTAAAACCGCCTTTGTTTAAGTATAATTTATTGGAAACTAAGTTGCCAGAAAAATACAGGTCCTGTAATCCGTCATTATTAAAATCGGCAACGCCAATTCCTCCGCCATTATAGACATTTTCAAAGTCTAATACATTTACCGAATCATTCTCTTGAATTTGATTATTGAAATGAACCCCTGATTGTGAAGAAGCAATGGGCGTGAACAGGGTATCATTGCTTTTGCAGGAAAACAATGTCAATAGACAAAATAATGCCGTATAGGTAGATGGATTTTTCATGAAAGCCGTTTCTGGATCGGGTATAAAATTAAACAAAAGAGGTAGTGTTTGCACACTACCTCTTCTATTTTTATGATGCAAGTGTTACTAAATTAGTAACCAGGATTTTGCTTTAATACACCCTTGCTCAAGTCAATTTGAGACTGAGGAACTGGGAAGTATTCGCTCTTACCCTTTGTGAAAACTGAATTCACAAAGAAAGTACGTTTTGCTTTTTCTTTAGCGATGTAAGCATTCAACTCAACATCAGCTATACCATAGCGAACTAGGTCAAAGAAACGGTGTCCTTCCATTGCCAATTCCAATTTCCTTTCAAAACGAACAGCTTTACGGCCATAAGCTTGATCAGGGAAGCTAGTGTACAAACCAACTTGATAGTTAGCCGCATTTGCACCACCTGCTTGTTTAACCCAAGATGATGGATTGCTCTTAACGCGGTTACGAACTTGGTTTACTAAAGTTACTGCGTTAGCCAATGAACCAACTTCAACTTCAGCCTCTGCAGCCCATAACAATACGTCTGCAAAACGGATGAATGTGTAGTTATTAGCAGTAACACCAGCTGTCCAGAAACTGTTATCAGTTAAAGCACCAGCTTGACGCTTGTAATATACGTGTTTGATTGGAGCATAAGGTCCACCATTGTTCTGGTCACGGATCCAGTCATTACCTGGGTGCAGACCCCAATCCAAATAAGGAATCCCTCTTCTACCAATAGTGAAGTCCAAACGAGGATCCACAGGAGTAGTTACATCAGGAGTAAATGCAGATCCTGAAGCAATACCTTGGTCATTTTTGAAATCAGTTGCATTCCAAGTATCTAATAATGGCAAGCCATTAGCGTCAACTTTATAAGAGTTAGCCAAACTGATAGAAGGCTGATAGAATCCGCAGCATCCACCAGGACCACCGTTATAAGGGAAGTTCAACACATCTCCCCAACCACCATTACCACCACCACTGTTGTCATTAACAGACTGTTGGGTAGAGAAAATAGCTTCAGAAGAGTTTTTGGTTTCAGCGTTGAAATTATCAAACATGTTAGCAGTCAATGCATACTTGGTTCCTTTAGTAGTAACCCCGTTTGCAATTACGTCTTTAGCCAAAGTTAAAGCAGCTGCAAAGTTCTTTTGGAACATCAATGCTTTTACTTTTAAAGCTTTAGCAGCCCAAGAGTTAGCCCTACCTACAGAACTTTGAGTAGCAGGCAAGTTTGCAATAGCAGCGTCTAAGTCTGCATTGATACCAACCCATGCGTCTTTGTCATTAGGGACATTAAAGTTACCCGCTGCATAAGTAATGGTTTCATCAACATATGGAATATTGTTCCACATTTTCTTGGCTTCCATATGATAATGGGCGCGCAAGAACCTAGCTTCACCAGTGATACGAGCTTTATCAGCAGCTGAGATATCTGTTGCAGCTGTCATCAAACGCAATACGTCATTAGAACGCTGAATAGCGTCATATACAGCCTGCCATTTTTGGTTAAAATAACCATTAGAAGCAGTAGCAGTATATGTTTCAATAGGCACAATATCAGCTTGGTCACCAGGATCAGATCCTTTGTAAGCATCATCAGATGCTACACCACCATATACCCAGTTAGAACCAGCAGACTGCCAGCCACCGCCAGCACCACCGTAACCATCTAACATAGAATAGGCACCGATCAATACACCTTCTACCCCAGCTTTGTTAGACAGGGTGTTTTGGTCCAATGATCCGATAGGTGCTTTGTCCAAAAAGTTTTTAGAACAGGCGTAGAACATCAGCATGGAAGCAGATGCGCCTATCAGCATTATTCGGAATTTTGATTGTTTCATTTTTGAATATTTTTCTTGTTATGATTTAACAACAATTAGAAAGTTACGTTTACACCAAAGTTGAAATTCTTCTGATTGTTAGGATAGTTACCATAGTCAATACCGAATGCAGTATTAGAACCACCTAATTCAGGATCTAAACCAGTGTATTTGGTAATGGTAAACAAGTTAGCAACCTGACCATAGAAACGTACTTTTTCAATTCCTAATTTCTTCAAAGAAGCAGCTGGTACTGTGTAACCAATGATCAAGGATTTGCACCTGAAGTATCCACCTTTCTCTAAGTAGTAAGAGTTAGGTACTTGGTTAGTAGAGAAGCTTGCGTCGTTCTCAGCAATTGGAGTAGTTGTGTTGGTACGGGTAGGCAACCAAGACTTGTTCAAAGCGTCTTGACTCTTCACACCTTGGAAAGAAGGATAGAAGTCTGTCCAGTAGCGAACATAGTTGATTACGTCGTTGCCAAAAGAACCATAGAAGAAAGTAGAGAAATCAAAGTTCTTATAGTTCACGTTCACGTTAAAACCTAAAGTGAACTTAGGGTTAGGGTTACCAAAGAAAGTTCTGTCTTTATCAGTAATTGCTTTGTCTCCGTCAATGTCTTCGTATTTGAAACGTCCTGGTTTAGCACCATCTTGAGTAGCTGATTTTGAAACATCAGCAGCATCTTGGAAAATGCCAGCTACTTTGTAACCATAGAATGCACCAATTGCATTACCTACTTGGTTTCTTACAAAGTTACCAATACGTGATCCACCAGCGTCAAAGTAGTTACCTGGAATTTCAGATACGTTTGTTTTGTACTGAGTAAAGATCAAACCTAAATCATATTTCAGGTCTTTGTTTGGAGCACCATGGTAAGTTACGCTCGCATCAATACCCTTGTTTTCAATGTTACCAATGTTAACGTTAGGAAGAGCAGCACCACCTACAGTAGCAGGAGCTTGGTCAGAGAACAACAAACCATTTACTTTCTTTTGATAGTATTCAAAAGAGAAGTCAATTTTGTTTTTGAACAATACCGCGTCAAAACCAAAGTTGGTCAAGATATTTTCTTCCCAACCAGTTGCAGGGTTACCAATTCTAGTAGAAGTGAAACCTTGAACTGATCCAGTAGAAGTACCGTTGATATCATAGTAAGCAGTACCAGGACCGCCACCATATTGAGAGAAAGCGTTTGAAGGATCTACGTTGGCTTGGTTACCCAATTTACCCCAAGATGCACGAAGTTTCAAGTCATTAATCCATGAAACATCTTTCATGAAGTCTTCACGAGAAATTCTCCAACCAGCAGCAAATGAAGGGAAAATACCATAACGCTTGTCTGGACCAAATCTTGAAGATCCGTCCCTACGTACAGTAGCGCTAAACAAGTATTTGTCATTGTATGCATAATCAACTTTACCAAACAAAGAGTAAAGAGAGTTAATATAAGCATAGCTATAGTTAGTAAATCCTGATGAACCAGTGCTCAATGTGCGGAAATTCACGTTATCAGTGAAATAACCCAAAGCACCGCCACCAACTCCACGGCCATAGTTTTCTTGTGCTTCAACACCTACTAAGGCAGTAACAGCGTGTTTTTCTGCAAATACATTGCTATATTTTACAGTGTTGGTCCAAGTCCAAGACCTGTTGTAACCAGCGTTTTCGCTAAATGAATTAGAACCATTGTTTTCAGCGTTTTCATACGTTCTGAAACCATAGTTATAATAGTAGAAATTGCTCATAGTACCACCAAATGCAGAACGTGCAGTAAAGTGTTTTGCTACGTCAATCTCAGCAAAGATATTTCCTTGAATATCCCAAGAATTACCCTTGTTATCCATACCACGAACCTGAGTTGCAACTGGGTTGGTAGCATTACCAAGACCTTTTGCTGCAGTACCAGCCCATCCACCATTGATATCGGTTACTGGGATGATAGGTTGTTGACGGTAAGTCATTGAGATTGGGTTACCCTCATCTTGGTTATTAAACCTAGGGTTGTCCCTATTAAAGATGTACAAGTTTTCACCAATACGAATATTGTTCTTGATATTAAAGGTAGTGTTCACACGGGCAGAATATCTTTTCAGGTAAGTACCAATAGCAGTACCTTCTTGGTTAAAATAGTTCAAAGAGAACAGGTAAGTATTTTTTTCATTACCACCGCTAGCAGTGATGGTATGGCTTTGAATACCTGCTGGTTTGAAAATTTCATGGAACCAATCTGTACCAGCTTTGTTAGCAGCTACAATTTGATAGATTCCTTTGCTAAAATCAGATGTGTTGTATTTTGCTAAATCAGCAGCAGAGATAGATCCTACAATACCACCATTTCCACCATTGTTGATGTAATCTGGGATAATTGGAGTAGAACCACTTCCGTACTGAGGGTGTGTAGTAGCTTGACCAGAGTTTTTCAACGCTAACCAAGTTAAGTCAGCCATACCTTGTGTATTCAACAAGTTGAATACATTACCAGTTGGAGGACGCTGTGTACCTACATAAGCATCATAAGTAATCTGGGCTTTACCAGACCTACCGCGCTTAGTTGTAACCACAATTACACCATTAGAACCACGAACACCATAGATAGAAGCCGCACCAGCATCTTTCAATACTTGGATACTTTCAATATCAGTAGCGTTGAGGTTGGTTAAACTACCTTGAACTCCGTCAACAATCACCAAAGGATCAACGTTACCAAAGTTGGTAATACCACGGATACGGATATTAGATCCAGTACCTGGTTGACCGTTAGTAATTACGTTCAAACCAGAAGCTCTACCCTGTAACATTTGTTCTGGGCTACCAGCTGGAATGGCTTTTAGGTCTTTTACATTTACCACTGATACAGAACCAGTGATGTCTTTTTTCCTTTGAGCAGAATAACCAGTTACCAGGATTTCATTTAACTGGTTGGTTGTTTCAGTCATAGAAACATTGAAGGAATTTTTTCCTCCAACAGTTTGCTCAATGGTTTCAAATCCAACAACAGTAAACACTAGGATACTTTTATCACTTGGTGCATTAATACTGAAAGCACCCTCGGCATTTGTAATAGCCACGGTGTTAGAGCCTTTAACCTCTACCGTTGCTCCGGCAATAGGTTGATTGGCTTTGTTGGTTACTTTACCAGTAACGGGTTTTTGAGCAAACGCATTGAAACAGAAGAAAGCAAGAAAAAGTGCAAGGAGCGCACTTCTGGCTAGCAGATTGTTTTTCGTTGGCATAGCATTTTGGTTG
>JBEAPC010000316.1:0-13479 GCA_041164585.1 Bacteroidota bacterium | reverse complement strand
TAGGTTGGTTACTGACTTGTATGAACTGCGTTTTAATGAGACCAGGAGTATTTACAAATTGGCCAAAGAAAACACAGATAATAAATACATGTGGGGAACCAAACCATCAGAAACAGACAATGTTGTCAATGACATCACTGGCAATAGTGTTACAGCACAAAGAGAAATTTTTGAGAACACTTATGTGATCAAGGACAGTTTGCGCAACTTGGAATGGAAGATTACAAGCGAAACCAGAGAGATAGCTGGCTTTGAATGTAAAAAAGCAGTGACCAAAATCTGTGATTCTGTTGTGGTAGTGGCTTTCTATACAGATCAGATTAGTGTGAGTGCAGGTCCTGAAAGTTTTGGAGGCCTCCCAGGAATGATACTAGGTTTAGCCATTCCTAGATTATACACTACTTGGTTTGCTACCAAATTAGAATTAATAGAACCCACTCCTGCTCAATTGGCACCTACACAAAAGGGCAAGAAAGTCAATTGGAATCAGTTGTATACTGAATTAAAAAAGGGTATGAAAGAATGGGGAAAGGAAGGACATAGACGGATCTGGGCGGCATCTTTATAGTTAGTCAGATAATGGTATTGGGTTGAACTAAAATGTATTAGATCCTTTTCTATCAAATTATCAAAAAGCATTCTTAGGAATGCTTTTTTTGTTTTCAGTTATTTAGATGGTCAATTCTGCGTAACTTTTGGCCCTAATTGCTCAACTCAACATATGAAAAAAACGATTCTTGCCGCAGTTGCGGTCATTAGTCTATCTGTAGCAATTGCACAGACCAAGGCACCCTCCATTATCCCCATTCCAGCTTCCTTGATGAGTGAATCAGGAAAATTTGTTCTAAACAACCAGGTAGGCATTAGTGTGTCAAATCAAGATGCGGCCAAACAAGTTGCCCAACAATTAGCCCAACATCTGTCTCAGTCTACTGGTTTTAATTTTTTGGTTAACAACGCTTTGCAAGAAACAGGAATTCGATTACAAATATTGGCAAACCCAAATGAGAATTTGGGTAAAGAAGGTTACCAATTAAAGGTTACAGAAAAAACAGTGACCATTAGTGCCAACCAAGCAGCTGGTTTATTTTATGGCATGCAGACCTTATTACAATTATTGCCCAATGAAATTGTCAGTAATAAAGTACAATCCAATCAAACATGGACCATTCCCTGTGTCACTATTGATGACCAACCAAGATTTGGATGGAGGGGTTTGATGTTAGACGTGAGCCGTCACTTTTTTACTAAGGCAGAAGTGAAAAAGTTTATGGACGATATGGTTCGTTTCAAATTCAACCTCTTGCATTTGCATTTAACAGATGACGAAGGTTGGAGAATAGAAATCAAGAGTCTTCCCAAATTGACTTCAGTTGGTGCTTGGCGCGTTGAACGCAATGGCAAATGGTCTAATTCTCCCAAAGCTGCGGATGACAAAGAACCCAAGACTTATGGGGGTTTTTATACCCATGAAGACATTAGGGAATTGGTACAATATGCCAAAGAAAGATTTGTAACCATCTTGCCCGAAATTGACGTACCTGGTCATAGTTTGGCTGCTGTTGCGGCTTATCCGCAATTGTCTGCCACACCTGGCGAACATAAAGTGTATCAAGGCATTCCATTTATGAATTGGTTTGCTGGTGGATTTGCTGCTATTGTTGACAATAGCATTAGCCCCGCCAATGAATTTTCTTATGAATTCGTTGACAAAGTAATGACTGAAGTAGCACAACTCTTCCCCTTTGAATACATTCATATGGGAGGTGACGAGTGTGCCAAAAACTTCTGGGAGAAAAGCCCAGAAGTAAAAGCATTAATGGCCCGTGAAGGATTAAAAAACATGAATGAAGTAGAAGGCTATTTTGTAAAAAGAGTAGAAAAAATAATTCAATCAAAGGGCAAAAAAATGATTGGATGGGATGAAATTTTAGAGGGCGGGGTTTCTCCCACTGCAAATGTGATGAGCTGGCGTGGTGTTAAAGGAGGTATTGAAGCAGCCAAGAGTAAACACCAGGTGGTCATGTCTCCAACTACTTTTACTTATGTAGACTATGTGCAAGGAGAACCCAGTTTAGAAGGACCTGTTTATGCTTCCTTACGCTTGAATAAAACCTATCAATTTGATCCGGTTCAAGAAGGGATGGATCCTAAATATGTATTGGGTGGCCAAGCCAATATGTGGTCAGAACAAATAGCCAATTATCGCTACCAACAATACATGATGTGGCCTCGCGGCTTGGCCATTGCTGAGTCTGTTTGGTCACCCAAAGAGAAAAAGGATTGGAATGGATTTATTAAACGCGTAGAGAATCAATTTGACCGATGGGATCTGTCTGGAGACCGTTATGCCAAATCAGTCTACGACGCCATTGTAAGCGCTTCTAAGGATGAGAAAGGTAATTTAATATTACATATTGCTTCTGAAATAGAAGGCGTGGATCATTATTATTCTATTGATGAATCTGCTCCAGATAATTTTTATCCCAAGTATAGCAAACCCGTTGTTATTACCGATGATGTACAAACAGTTAGAATTATCAGTTATAGAAACGGAAAACAAATTGGCAGACAGATTAATCTTCCTGTAACCGAATTAAAGAAAAGAGCGGAGAAGAAATAGCGCATTTAGTTCTGATAGATTATTACAATAAAAAAGAGCAACCATGGTTGCTCTTTTTTGATGCATTTGCATGAAAAATTCGTTCTCTATAGCCAACCATTAGTGGTTAACCAGTTTTTACAACGCTCCATCCAATTGTCTTTGGTGGTTTTATTGTTCAAACCAAAACCATGACCACCACTTTGGTATAAATGCATTTCTGTTTTGATTTTGTTTGCTACCAATGCTTGATAAAAACGAATACTATTTTCCACTTTAACACCACCATCATCTGTTGCATGTACTAAAAATGTAGGTGGTGTTTCTTTGTTTACCTGCAATTCATTGCTATAATAATCAATCTGCGCCTTGGTGGGTGTTTTGCCTATTAAGTTATTCCTAGAACCCATATGACAAATAGAATCTTGGAAACTGATTACTGGATATCCTAGGATCATGAAATCGGGTCTCAGACTGGTATTGGCTGCGTTGGGTACCAATGAATTGGCATAGTGCGTGCCAAGTGTTGAAGCCAAGTGCCCACCTGCAGAAAATCCGATGATGCCAATTTTAGAAGGATCAATTCCCCATTTGCTGGCATTTTCTCTGGTTAATAAAATGGCTTGTTGTGCGTCTTGCAAAGGTCCAATGGTTTTGTCTACCATGGTTGCATCATTTGGAATACGGTACTTGATCAAAATGGCCGCAATACCCATTTCATTGAAAACTTTGGCAACATCTATTCCTTCATGTTGTGAAGCAGTAATACTATATCCACCACCGGGAAAAATAATCACGGCTGATTTTTTGGGGTTTGGATTTGCTGGTAAAAACAAAGTGTAAGTTGGTATGCTAATCTTGCTATAACGCAGGATTCCATTGGTTACTACTGCTTTTTCTTCATTGGGTCCAGGTTTACTATTTGGGATAGTTGTAGCATACAAGGGAACCTGTTCTTGTTGGGCATTCACAATCATATGGGAGCAAATTAAAAGACTAATGGTGAAGACTATTTTTTTCATGTGTTGGCTTTCAATCTTTTGCAATAATGGGTCATTCAATCATTGATCAATAGGCTAATCAATTCTTTGAGGTAACAATGTAAGAATTTCCCAAAGCCCTTGAACGCTTCTTGAAAGATAATTTTAAAATGATTGGCCATTCCATAAATTATAAATAACTTGTATATCATAACCCCTGATGCATGTCAAAGCTAACCCTGAAAGACATTTTCAGTCATTTAAAAGCTGACCTGATTGGAAAGGATTCTTATAGAGGCGTTACCCTCTCCTATTCTTGGTTGGCCAATCAATTGGGGCATTTCTCTTTGGCATTTTTTCCTACCATTTGGGTTCATTATGCTTATACGCAAATCTGGCAATGCAAACACCCAGGTCTTTGGGCTGCTATTACAATTGCGGGTTTATGGTTTTTATTTGAGTGCTATAATTTCTTAGGCCCTTTGCTCAAGAAAAAACAATCGGCCAGTAAACTGGTCTATATTCCTGATGGCAAATATGTGTTTGAACCCAATTGGTGGAATGTAGGATATGACACAGCTACCGATGTGTTGTTTTTTATATTGGGGGCTTTTTCTGCTGGAAAAATGTTAGAACCCACTGCCATTCCACTTTGGGCCAATCTTTTATTGGCCATTTTATTAATTGCATTTCCGGGTAGACATTGGTACCTGACTAAGATCTACCAACAAAAAGCCGTCTATCCCTTTCAGTTTAGATTGAGTCAATGGAATTTTTTTATGGAACCAGTGCAGGCTAATGTGGTCAAAGACTATTTAAGAACGGCAGTGAACAATAAAACCCATTTATTGGTCTTTGGTGCAAAGGATCAGGGAAAGAGCAGTTTGGCTGTAGGTATTGCTAATGAATTATCTATTCAGCATCATACTTGCGTGTATACTACGGCCAATAAATTATACAGTGATTTTTTTGATACAAGTAGTTCTGATTGGTCCTGGCGCAATTGCGATTTATTGGTCATTGATGATATTAATCCGGGCGACCCCATTACACATGAACTGGTTGCTGCTTTGGAATTTTTAAATATGCTTGACCAATACCAAGCTCCACAAGAAGCAAATAGAAAAGTATTTAAAAACACTGCGGTGATTTGGATCTTGGGTAATCAGTCTCAGCAAAGAAACTATCGCGGCAGCTGGGAAAAAATGATTCAAGAAGAGTTGGGTGTGAGCAATTATGTGAGTATTGTATTAAACAACCAAGGGAAACGCAATATTTAATTTATCTAATTAACAAAACAGTGCCCTGCTGTTCCTTTTTTTGATTGTCTTTGTTTACATAATTCACCTGCCAGATATAGGCACCCGCTGGTTGTTCTAAACGGTTCAGCATCCCGTCCCAACCTTTACGCATATTGTTGCTACTAAAGACTAGGGTACCCCATCTATTGTAGATATTCATGCGATATTGTCTAATGCTAAAATCCAAACTGGGTTTGAAAATATCATTTAATCCATCTCTATTGGGCGTAAAAGCATTGGGTATTAAAAGCGTACCAAAACAGGTTCCTGTTTCCACTTTAAAAGTGGCATTTGCAACACCACAAAGGTTGGACGCCTGTAATTGATAGACGTCTGATTTGGCAATTTTAATTTGAGGCGTTTGCAAGCCATTATTCCATTTGAAGCTGTTGGCAAATTGGGTTTCAGGATTGATGCTGATAGTATCTCCCAAACAAATACTGGTATCACTTAAGGCTTTGATAATGGGCCGATCAATGCTGTTAACGCTTACTGATGTTTGTTTATAACAACCATCTTTATACGCATACAAATCATAAACACCTTCTTTTGAAACAAGTAGTCTATTAAGCGTATCACCAGTTGACCATTTGTAATTCACCAATGGATCACCTGCATGCAACAACAATGTTTTTCCTTGACACAAAACGGTATCTGCTGGAAGTTTTAATTGTATGGGATTGGGATTAACAGTCACCACCAAATTGGTATCAACCGTTTGACTACAACCTGGACTAAATACAGTCTGAGCAATGTATTTGCCGGAAGCTGCTGGTGTTGCTTTTGGGATACGAATTTTATTACCCGTATTGGTATATCCATTGGGACCTGTCCAATAAGCCGTGGTTCCTTCTGTAATAGTTAGTTCTAAATCCTGGCCTTCACAAATGGGACCATTACTCACAATCACTGGTTGAGGATCTACCCTTAGTCCAATGGGATAAGAAATGGTATAGCAAGATGGATTGTAAATATTGCCTGAATCAGCCATGCGCAATTGGTAAAATCTGGAATCGTCTCTTTGGGCTGCGCTGATTAGAAAACTGGGTTGATTGGCACCTGGAATATCTTCATAAGAATAATCTTCCTTGAGTCTTTGCCATTGAAACATTTTGCCCTGTATTTGCGCAGCACTTAAATCCTTGATGGTAAAAGCCGCCTGAGCGTCTCTACATACATAAAAGGGATAAGTATAGATAGGAGCATTGTTGATATTGAGAAAAAAACTGGAAATGATAGAAAGGGCATTGGTATTGACAATCCGAATATCATCTATGGCAAAATCATCAGGAACAGGTGTAGTAGAAGACAAGGATAAGCTCACAAGCACACCCTTGGGTGAAACGGGTATTTGATAGGCAATGGACATGTTTGACCAAACCAAGGAATCTTCATTTTTTAAAACCGGTGTTTCCTGTGAAGCAATCACCTGATTATTATTCAGGTCTGTTACAGTTAATTTAATTTGCACTTCTCTGGCTGAACCTTTTGCATTTAAACTGGCGTACCAAAAACATATGGTTTGTGTTTGTATAGTACAATTGTTGGCAATATCTTTTTCAAAAAAAACGGGATTGGCTGTATTGGAACGAATCATCAACATGAACCCACCATTGCCTGTATGGTCAGACCCTTCTACCCAATTATTGATATTGGGTCTAGCCTTTCTAATACCAAATTCACCTACTGCTATACTTCCACTACTCTTGAAAGTATAACTAGTATTAAATGCTGTTGGAGCAGACCCAAAATTGCCTGTACTAAAATTACCTCCAAATGATTCTTTGTAGACCACTTGACCTGGGTCAGCATCACTGCATTGGGCAGCAACCTGCAAGCCAAGTAAGCACAGTAGGATATGGAACAAGCATAGTTTCATGGAACCCATAGGTTTCATGGCCAAAATAGCAAATTCACACAACAAAGAAAAGCCAAATTGACTAGCGGCTTAATTCCAATACCCACATGCGTTTGGCAGGAATCTGAAAACCTGAAGAAACACTAGCCCCAGTAATTACATTGCGCCCTGACTTAAATCCATTGGTTCTTTCTGCAAATTTGCCAAAGTCAACGGTCTTATCCTTTTCACTGGTGTTCATCACACACATTACGGTTTGATTGCCATCATATCTGAAATACACATAAAGGCCATCGTCCGGAACATATTGCATGAGTTTTCCCTTGGTAATAGCAGAACTATTTTTTCTAAAATTAGCCAGGGTTTTTACAAAATCTTGCATAGACTTTTCTTGCTCGGTTAAGCCCTGTCCGTTAAAGGAATTCTTGGTATCGCCCTCCCATCCACCAGGAAAATCTAAGCGTACATATCCGTCTGGATTCTTCTCCCCTTTCATTAACACTTCTGTTCCATAATAAATTTGAGGAATGCCCCTAGTTGTCAATAACCAAGCAATACCCATTTTTACTTTCTCTGCGTCTTCACCAAACTCTGTGTAGACCCTGGTTAAGTCATGGTTGTCTAAGAAAATACAGTTTCTATTGGCGTCTTTGTATAAAAAATCATTGCTCAGAGTGGTATATAATTTATTCACTCCCTCTGTCCATCCAAACTTTTCTTTGATGGCTGGAAATATGCCATAGAACAGGGTTTGAAAATCAGTTACGCCTTGCAGATTGCTTTTAAATGGAACATTCAAATTATTCTCTGCAAAAAAAGCTTGTGAAGCCGTACCATGTACCCAGGTTTCACCAAAGAGCGTGATTTTAGGATATTCATCTGTTAAGGCCTTATTGCACTTATTCATAAAGGGCAGGTCATTGTAGATATAGGTATCAATTCTCCAACCGTCTACGCCAAACATTTCTACACTCCAAAGGGCGTGCTGAATAAGAAAATTAGAAACATATGGGTTATTCTGATTGAGGTCTGGCATTTCTGGTACAAACCAACCATCAGACATTAATTTCTTATCCGCTGCAGAACCATATGGGTCATAGACTGGTTGATCTTTAAAAGAAGTACCTGTATAAGTAGGCCATTGGTGGTACCAATCCTTGGTTGGTTGATCAAGAAATGTGAGGTGTTTGCTACCCACGTGATTGTACACAGCATCTTGCATCAGTTTCATTCCACGTTGGTGTAAGGCATCACTTAAAGCCTTATATTTTTCGGCGCCTCCAATTCTTGGCTCAACGGTATAATGATCAGTTATTGCGTATCCGTGTTCGGTTCTTTCTGGTTGATCATTGAGTAAAACTGGTGTCATCCAAACGGTAGTTACACCTAAGTTTTTTAAATAGTCCAAGTGGTTAATAATCCCTTGTAAATCTCCACCATGACGGTCATAGATTTTTGACCTATCCAAACTTTGGTCTTTGAGTCCTGCAACTTTATCATTGGATTTATCGCCATTGCTAAACCTATCAGGCATAATTAAGTATACCAAATCTGAGGAATTAACGCCTTGTGCAAATACAGTTCCCCTTCCTGCTCTTTTGTTGTATAAGGGCCATTTAACCGCATGTGCTTTCCCTCCACTTAGAAACTCTATAACAACATCACCAGCTTTTGCAGTTGAACTAATTTCTAAATCAATGGCCATATACTTACCATTGTCTAGCGCTGTTGTTTTTAGCAATTTTACACCAGGATATTGAAGACGCACTTGCTCTTTATTAAATCCATCATATTCTCCTTGTACCAAGATCTGCACTTTATTCCACTTCATACCTGTCCACCAATTGGTAGGATATAATTTGGCATATTGTGCATCTGCAAACAGATTCAACAAAGTAGCCATTACAACCAATAGAGTAATCTTTTTCATAACATGAATTTGTATCAATAATATTTTAATCTTTTCCTTCTTTGATTTTGATGGCACCAGCATCGTATACAAACAAAACGCTGATGGCAGCACAGATCATAAAGAACCCTGCCAAGACAATGGCGTAAATGGGTTGACCTCCGTAAATATGTTTCACTATCCATCCCCCACCAATACCATTGATGATTTGGGGAAGGGTAATAAAGAAATTGAAAATACCCATATAAATGCCCAATTTCCCTGCTGGAATGGCACCGGATAAAATCACATAAGGCATGGCCAATATACTGGCCCAAGCAAGCCCAATGCCTACCATAGAAAATTTGAGCATTTCTGGATCCTTGATAAAGAAGATAGAAATGAGTCCAATCCCGCCTGCAAACAAAGAGAATGCGTGTGTGCCTTTTCTTCCTAAAAATTTAGCTACTAAGGGCAACATCAATGCATACACAGCTGCTACCAAATTATAGGTTCCAAATGCAGAGCTCACTTTATTTCCAGCTTCATTATAGGCTACAGATTTGGCATAGTCACCAGTTAATCCATACACATGGGTAGCTACTGCATCGGTAGTAAATACCCACATACTAAAGAGGGCAAACCATGAAAAAAATTGCACCAATCCCAATTGTTTCATGGTCTTGGGCATTTTGGCAAAGTCTTTGAAAATATCTGATACCGCGGCTTTTGGCGCATCGGCTTCTTTCTTACCATGAAACTGCTCGTATTCTTTAGGATTGTATTCTTTTGAAAAAAATACGGTAACCAAAATGGCTGCCATAAATACTGCGGCTCCTATGTAAAAACTATATCTGATATTATCGGCAACGCCTGAAGGCCCTGCTTCTTGAGAAAATCCTTGTTTGGCTAAGAAGGAGGGTAATTCAGAACCAACTACGGCACCAATACCAATTAGAAAGGTTTGTACGGCAAAGCCTGATGTTCTTTGAGAGTCAGGGAGGTTATCTGCTACCAAGGCCCTAAAGGGTTCCATAGCCACGTTAAAACTAGCATCCATGATCATGACCATGCCGGCTCCCATCCAAAGTGCTGGCACAATGGCTGATAAAGAACCTGCATTGGGTAAGAAAATCAGCGCAGCTGAGGATAGAATTGCTCCAGCTAAAAAATAAGGTTTTCTTCTACCCAATCTAGTCCAAGTATTGTCACTATAATGACCAATTAATGGTTGTACAATCATGCCCACCAAGGGTGCCACAATCCAGAACATGGGAAGTTGTTCAACGTCTGCCCCAAAGGAACGCAGGATGCGGCTGGTATTGCCGTTTTGTAATGCGAATCCAAATTGAATTCCCAGAAAACCAAAACTCATAAATACAATCTGAGAAAGGGTAAGCCTAGGTTTGGGCATAAGTCCAGTACTGTTTACTGGCGGGTTGGAATGGGCCATGGCAATCGTTTAATGTGTAAGAAATACATGAAGCTAAAATTACACAAAAAAACATCCCCGCAGGGACGTTTTTTCATGATTTATATCACAAATCCGTCAGGTAATATAGCAGTCTTTTTCACCACAACTATCCCGTCTTTGACAGCATATAAAGGATGATCGGTGTTGGCTAAATGCTTACCACCAACAATTCTAACATCATTGCCTATGCGGCAGTTTTTGTCAATGATGGCGTCTTTGATATAGCATCTTTCACCAATACCAATCTTGGGTAAACCCTTGGCTTGGTCGCTATCCATTTCAGAAAGGGTTTCATAATAATCATTACCCATGATGTAAGAGCTCACAATGGTGGTGCCCCTTCCAATTCTAGAACGGATCCCAACCACAGATTGTTCTACCCTGCTGGCATTGATAATGGAGCCTTCGGCGATAATGGTTTTTTCTAAAGTAGTGCCACTGATTTTTGCTGGAGGCAACATCCTTGCACGGCTATACACCGTTTTTGTATTGTCAAACAAATTGAAAGCAGGTACATCATCGGTTAAAGCCAGGTTGGCTTCAAAGAAGGAATAGATATTACCAATATCGGTCCAATAACCATCATACTGATAGCTGATTACTTTGTGGTTATCAATGGACTCTGGGATAATCTCTTTTCCAAAGTCAGTTGCTTTGGGATTCTTTTCATACAAAAGGTGATCCAAAATGCGTTTATTGAAAATATAAATCCCCATGGAAGCTAGATAATTCCTTCCTTGCTTTTGCATTTCTGCTCCAGTATCACTGGTCCAATCAGGCAATAATTCTTTAGCAGGCTTTTCTATAAAGGAAGTAATAAATTGTTCCTCATTGGTTTTTAAAATGCCAAACTCTGGCGCTTCTCTATCTCCTACTGGAATGGTAGCAATAGTAATATCAGCACCCTGGGCTTTGTGATTGGCAATCATTTCACTAAAGTCCATTTGATAGAGTTGGTCTCCACTCAAGATCAAAATATACTCGTAGTCAAAATTCCCAATATGGCGCAGTGATTGTTTTACCGCATCGGCTGTGCCCTGAAACCAACCTGGGTTATCAGGAGTTTGCTCAGCCGCTAAAATGTCTACAAATCCAGAACTAAATGCACTAAAATGATAAGTGTTCTTGATATGCTTGTTCAAAGATGCTGAATTGAACTGGGTCAAAACAAACATTCTATTGATATTACTATTAATACAGTTACTGATGGGAATGTCCACCAAACGGTATTTACCTGCAATAGGTACTGCGGGTTTTGACCTTGTATTGGTCAATGGGGACAACCTGCTTCCGGCACCTCCTCCCAGGATCACGGCTACAACTGATGTTGAATAATTATTCATTGGTTCTATTGTTTTATCTGGTACAAAACTACTTATAAAATCCCCTGGTAAACACTAATGTACTTTTGTACAGTGGCTTCCCAACTATTGTCTACTTGCATCATGTATTTGCGCATTTTTTCCATGTGTGCGCTGTCTTGATAAACCGATATGCCTCTACTGATTGAATATACTAAGTCTGATTCTGTGGCATTGTTAAATCTGATGCCATAACCATCTGGGTCACCCATGTCTACTACCGTGTCTTTTAACCCTCCGGTGCTTCTGACTACGGGCACGCTGCCATAACGCATGGCATACATTTGGTTTAAACCACAGGGTTCTACTTTGCTAGGCATGAGCAAAAAGTCTGCTCCTGCATAGATTAAATGACTTAGTGCTTCATTGTATCCAATATAGGCGTTATACAATCCAGGGTATTGCCCCACCATTTGTTGTAATGCCCATTCAATATCGGTTTGACCACTTCCCAAGATTAAAAAGCTTGCGGCGCCTCCTGTTTCATATATTGATCTAGCAATGGATCCGGGTAAAATCTCTGCCGCTTTCTCCCCTACCAATCTTCCAATAAATACAAACAATGGCTTTTCTTTGTCCAAACCAAATTTTTCACAAAGCAATGCCTTATTGGCTTTTTTGCCCTTGGTCACTGTTTTAACGGAAAAATGGTTTTCTAAATAAGAATCGGTAGCAGGGTTCCAAATTTCATTGTCTATTCCATTGAGAATGCCCACACATTTGCCACGTTCATAATCAAATAAGGCTTCTAATCCATTGGCATCATAGAACAGTTCTTCCATATAGCTCTGAGAAACCGTGGTTACTTTATCGGCACATTTAATGGCTGCAGCCATAGGATTGATCCGTCCCGCCCATTCTAATAATCCCGTTTTCCAATCGTCCCAGGCAGGGATCAATTTGCTTTGGCTCCAATCCATCCAACCCTGGTATTGCCCATTGTGGATGGTAAATACAGTAGAAACCCTACTTAAATGTCTGTAATTAAAGCAGTGCTTCATCATAAAGGGCACCAGTCCTGATTGGTGGTCATGGCAATGCACTATATCTGGCCGATGTTCCCAACTTGCCATCCAACTTACTACGGCAATTTGGAAGGCGGCGAATCGCTCTGTATCATCATCATAGCCATAAATCTTTTCTCGGTCCAATAACCCATTGATGTCTACTAAGTAAAGGTCATAGCCTAAGGAATTGGTTTTTTCTCTAATAATGGTGTACTCGAACAACCAATCGCCCAAGTGGGCAGAACCTTTAAAATCTACTACCCATTCATTGTTGAGCAAGAATTTGGTTCTGTACATGGGCATGACTACTTTGGCTATATGACCAGCTTTACACTGGTATTTTGGCAAGGCTCCCACCACATCTCCCAAGCCACCAGCTTTGGCCACTGGATAGCATTCGGCACTTATATGAACAATCTCCATCTAGCTTAATTAAACTTTAATTGTATTCAATTTAGGAATGAATTGCCATAAGGGCAAAAAACATTTAAAGTTTTCTGCTTAGTAAATTATATTTATTTTACAGCCTATTCGTTTCATAATCAATCACTCGCTTGCCATGAATCAAAAAACTAACTGGTCCCAATTTGGCACCCTCATTACCGTCTTCTTTTTCTGGGGATTTGTTGCTGCCAGCAACGATATTTTGATCCCCGTTTTCAAAAAAGCATTCACCTTAACCCAGTTGCAAAGTCAGTTAGTGGCTGTTGCCTTTTATGTGGCTTATACGGTGGGATCCTTGATTTATGTTGGGGTTTCTTCTGCCATCGGCGGAGATTTACTCAACAAAATTGGTTACAAAAATGGGATTGCCCTTGGTTTGGGTATATCTGCTGTAGGAACTTTGTTGTTCTACCCTGCCGCTAATGGTGGTGGCTCATTTAATTTAATGATTACTGCTTTGTTCATAGTAGCCCTTGGCTTTAGTTTGCAACAAATTGCAGCCAATCCCCTAGCCGTAGTGATTGGTGACCCAAAAACAGGTTCACAGCGTTTGAACATGGCTGG
>JBEAPC010000315.1:0-5908 GCA_041164585.1 Bacteroidota bacterium | reverse complement strand
ATCTTATTTGTATTAAAGTCTATCATGGAAAAAGGTGTAAAAGAAAAAGCACAGGTTTTTGGAGTAGCATTTGGACCAGGACTAACTATGGAAACATTTTTATTAGAAAACACTTCAACTCAATTGGAGTATGCCTAATCTATCCAAAAGAAGTCTGGAAAAAGAATTACTTGATGCGGATGATATTCCATTTGATGAAATTGCGCTTAACATGCAAGAGCTCAATAACATCAATACCTTATTAGGAGGTCATGCTATTAGTTTGGCAGGCTTTATGCAATTGGCAAAAAGCAGAAAAAAAATAAGTGTATGTGAAATTGGTTGTGGCGGAGGAGATAACTTATTGGTCATTTTAAATTATTGTCAAAAAAAAGAAATAGCGGTTTCACTTATTGGCATAGACATAAATCAGGAGTGCATACAATTTGCCAAAACCAACCACAAACTAAATGATCATACCCAATTCATTTGCAGTGATTATAGCTTGGTTCAATTAAAAGAGAAGCCAGACATTATTTTCTCAAGCTTATTTTGCCACCACTTTAACCAATCAGATTTGGTTAAACAACTACAATGGATGCAACAGAATAGTCAGATAGGTTTTTTTATTAATGACCTACAAAGACATTGGCTGGCCTATTATTCCATTAAATGGTTAACCCAAATCTTTTCCAAATCAAGATTGGTGAAAAATGACGCTCCCATAAGTGTTGCAAGAGGTTTTCATAAATCAGAATGGAATACATTGTTTGACTTAGCCAAAATTAAATCTGTGACTATACATTGGAAATGGGCTTTTAGATACTTAATTGTTTATAAACACAACTAATGACAACCCAACCATCCTTATATGATATTGCCATTATTGGAGGAGGACTTGCAGGACTCTGTTTGGCTATACAATCCGCTAGTGCGGGATATCAAACATTATTGATTGAAAAAGAAAGCTATCCCTTTCATAAGGTTTGCGGGGAATACATTAGTAAAGAATCTGAACCATTTTTAAAATCTCTGGGATTACCATTGACAGATTGGATGCTTCCCTCTATTAATCAATTAGACATTTCTGCACCCAATGGAAAATTGCATTCTTTTCATTTACCATTAGGTGGCATAGGTGTAAGTAGGTATTTTTTAGACCATGAATTATACCAACTAGCTTTACAAAAAAGTGTAACAATCTTTACCGATACAAAAGTCCAAAACTTACATTTTTCAGATAACCATTTTGTCATTGAAACTGATAAAAAAATATTTACCGCAACAATTGCTGCAGGCAGTTTTGGTAAGAAAAGTAATCTAGACATCCGATTAAATAGGCCATTTGTTAAAAACAAACCAAGCACCTGGAATAATTTTATAGGCGTCAAATACCATATTCAATACCCACATCCAAAGAACCTGATAGCATTACATAATTTCAAAAATGGATATTGTGGTATTTCTAAAATAGAATCTGGCAAATCCTGTCTTTGCTATATGACTACCGCAGCAAATCTGCAACAAAACGGCAATAGTATTGAACAGCTAGAAGCATCTGTACTTTGGAGAAATCCTAAACTAAAAACCATCTTTAAGGAAGCCCAATTCCTATATGAAAAGCCCTTAACCATTTCACAAATCAGTTTTCAACATAAAAAAAGGGTAGAAAATCATTTATTATTTATTGGTGATGCTGCCGGTATGATACCCCCTCTTTGTGGTAATGGTATGAGTATGGCCATGCATGGAAGTAAATTAGCTTTTGAAAATATTCACCAATATTTTCAGGTACACAAGAATAGGAATCTATTGGAATCAAATTATGAACAACAATGGAAACAGCATTTTTCTATGCGCATCCATGCTGGAAAATTGGTGCAACAATTTTTTGGAAACGAAAGTCTAACTGGTTTTTTCTTAAATACTATGAGTCATTTTCCAAGTATCAGTAAGAGGGTTATTGCGGCTACCCATGGAAGCATTTTTTAGTTTAACCGATGCAGCATTTCTATACACATTCTGGTATTGTGGTAAGGGCATTTCCAAAAGCCAGCTTTATCCTCTTGAATCATTTTAGAATAGTCTTGGTTAACGCCCCAGAACCATTCTCCTTTTTCCTGATCAAATAAATGTGTTTTAATAAAGCTCCAACAATCAATAACAGTTTCAAAATTCTCTTGTAGACCATTCAATTGCCAAGCATTCATCCATCCTACCATGGCTTCAGCCTGTTGCCACCAATGTCTTTCCTTATTCCAAACAGTGAGCTCCGTATTGGATTCATTCAACAAACTTCCATCTGTATCTAAACCCTTTCTAGCAGCTTGGGCAATGGACAAAATCATTTCCTTTGTTGTTAATAATTGTTGTTCATCTTCTACCAATTTAGCCGCTTCCCAAATTAGCCAACTAGCTTCAATATCATGACCATAAGAAATAGTATCAGATTCTAGCATCCAATTATTTGAGAAGAACAATTGCAAATGGCCGTTGGGCGATAAAAATTGATGTTTAAAATTGTTTAAAAGACCTACAATACTTTCTTTCACTTTTTGATGAGGCCAAATAAGATACAAATTGCTGTACGCTTCCAAAACGTGCAAATGCGTATTCATTGTTTTTGGAGAATCTTGATCTTTATTACTCAATTTTGGGGATTCCAATAAGGTCCATACTTGTGTAAAAGCTTCAAAATATCCTCCATTTACTTTGTCATATGATTTTGCTTCTAGCAATTCATATAATTCTTTTGCCAAAACCAGTGCTTCTTTAGATTCAAAAGCAATATGATATTCAGATAAAGCATAGATGCAGAATGCAATGCCATAAACCTGCTTTTTAGTGTCTAGTGGTTTCCCATCTGCGTCCACAGCCCAAAACATTCCACCAAATGTTTTATCATAGAAATAAGTGCAGAGGTATTTAAACGCCCTTTGCGCCATTTGCAAATATTGGGCTTGTTTTGTTTTCCGATAACCTGCCGAAAAAGCGTACAAAATTCTAGCATTCAACACCAATCCTTTGGGTGCAGTTGCATCAACAAAACCTTGGTGGTCAATCCTACCATAAAAGCCGCCTTGCTCCAAATCAACAGTATGCTCTTTCCAATAATCCAATATTCTAACCAACTCAATAGACAAGTCAGATTTTAATTCAGAAATCCTATTTTCCATGATACCCTATTGAAACATTTTTTTCTATGATTTTCAGAATAGTTGAAACTGTAGTGGCAGACCTTAATCCATCTTCTGGGTTATTGATTACATAATCTAATAGTTGATCCATAGAGGAAACTGCTACATGCAATCTAGTGTCAGAAGATGCATAGTAGATAAAAACAGTCCCATTATCATCCAAAATCCATCCATTACTAAAAGCAACATTAGAAACATCCCCCACCCGCTCTTCTCCTTCAGGAGCAATAAAATATCCTGCTGGTTTATAAATTACTTTGGTCAAGTCTTCCAAGTCTGTCAAAAAAAGATATAAAACATATCTAAGGCCTGCGGCAGTGTTTCTAACACCATGGGCTAAATGAAGCCACCCCTTAGCAGTTTTAAGTGGAGCAGGTCCCGCCCCATTTTTAGATTCATAAATAGTATGATATTGTTTTTTATCCAGAATAACTTCTTCATCTACCACTGCCGGACATATAGAATCACTTAACCCAAATCCAATTCCACCTCCAGTTCCAGCTTCAATAAAACTATCTTGTGGCCGGGTGTAAAAAGCATACTTGCCTTGCACAAATTCTGGATGCAATACTACATTTCTTTGTTGTGCAGATTTGGTAACTAAATCAGGCAACCTTTCCCATTGAATTAAGTCTTTGGTTCTAGCAATACCACATTGGGCTATTGCGGCACTTTGATCTCCAGGCAAAGCGGCAGGATCTCTTCTTTCTGTACAAAACAACCCATAAATCCATCCATCTTCATGTTCTACCAATCGCATGTCATAGATATTGGTATCAGGGTCACTGGTTTCGGGCATGACAATGGGTTTATCCCAAAACCTAAATCCATCTATACCGTTCTCACTCTCTGCTACTGCAAAAAAAGATTTTCTATCTATCCCTTCTACCCTTGGAACTACAATATATTTTCCCTTCCACTTAATGGCACCTGCATTTAATACTGCATTAATTCCAAAGCGCTCCATTAGATAAGGATTAGCTTTCTCATCAAAATCATATTTCCAATGAAGTGGAATATGTTCAGCTGTTAAAACAGGATGTTGGTATCGTTGATAACAACCATTTCCCAATCCAGCAGTTTGGTTTATCCTAGCAAGAAGGGTTTCTTGCTGCCGAATCAATGCTTCTTTTCTTTGGTTGAAAATTGGATTCATGAGACAGTTTATAATAATGTTTATATAGAATTAATCTTCAAGTTTATTCCACCAAGTTCTTTTCAAAATCAAAACAATTATTCCTAATACAAGTAAGCAGATCCAAAGTGGCTGTTGCATACCCAAAACAAAATACATTGGAACAATAGTCAGACATAATTGGGCAATTATTCCCAGCACAACATTGAACATATCTAACTTAAACCGATTGTTAGCCATAAAGTTTGGGTCTTTTGCCATTACAGCTTCTTGAATAGGTTTCCAAAAGCCCCAAGGCTTTACAGTTTTGTAAAATGATTCTAATGTTTCTTGATCTGTTGGAGGTGAAGAATAAGTTCCAATAATAGAACCTGCAATAGATATTAAAAATAACCATGGCCAATTGTACAAGGGCAATCCATCAAATATATATGGAAATGCCAAGGCGGCGGCTATACCACTCATCATTCCCCAGAAAAAACCACTTGCATTAAAACGCCACCAATACCATTTGAGCACATTTGCAGCAATATACCCACCATACAAAGCACCTACAATCCATTGCAATACTGTGTTTACATTCTTAGCATAAAATCCTAAAATAATGCCAATAGCAACTACTACAAGACCTACCAAATAATTTAAAGAAATCAACTGCTTACTACTTGCTTGTGGGTTTACGTATTTCAAGTAAATATCGTTCATGATATAAGCTTGTGCAGCATTTAATGTTCCTGAAAATGTTCCCATAAAAGCTCCTAGCAATCCAGTTAGCACCAACCCTAAAACACCAATTGGCAGAAAATTATTGATGGCACCTGGTAAGATTTTTTCAAAGTCGGTGCCATTTGGTGAACTTAAATCCAATTGCTGAAAATGCAGCAATGCCAAAACTGTTAACCCAATAATCATGGTATATCTTATAGGCAATAAAATAATAGAAACAAAGCCACTCATTTTAGAGGCTTCTTTGGGTGATTTGGTAGATAGGATTTTTTGCATATCATAATTTGGAGCAGGACCAGCCAAACTTGCAAAAACGCCTTTGAATAACATCATCATAAAAAACACACCAAATAAACCAAATCCATCTTGTTCTATTTTTTTATTGGCATCGGGTACTATGTTTGACCAATCCAAGTCTAAATTCCAATTGAAAAAAGGATTTAGCCATCCCTCTGGAACTTTCAATTCACCTCTTTGCAAGTGTTGCATGGCTATTACACCAATACAAATACAGGCAACGGACATAATCAAGTATTTGATAAAATCGCCCAATACTATGCTGTGCATCCCTCCTAGAATGGAGTAGAACATGGCAAATAGGGTAAAGACTATACCGTAAAAATGTGGTACAAAATCCGCAGGAATACTAAAAGGTATGTAATCACTAACAACAGACCAAGGAACAAATATTTCAATAAATTTTCCTAGACCAACAAATCCATAAGCCAGAAATCCAAAGCAACCTAATAGTGCAAATACAACTGTCACATTATGAGCAGCTTTTACTGACTTACCAGAAACCCCAAATCTGGTACCTAACCATTCAGCTCCTGTATTAGCATTTGACCTTCTTAACCATTTGCTTTGAAAC
>JBEAPC010000314.1:0-3896 GCA_041164585.1 Bacteroidota bacterium | reverse complement strand
TACAAATTGGGCAAACTGGCGTTTCAACAAATGTTTAGTAGGCTCAAGTCCAATTTGGAAAAAGAAACAGTTTTCTTAGAATCTATTTTGGTAGAGGGAGGGTCTTTGTAAGGAATCAATTAAATTGGCTACCGATAAATAAGTATATAAATTTTTAGAATGGAATCTTCTTCCAATACAGGACATAGTTCCTTACAGAAAATCAGTTTTGCAGGATTATTAGTTACCCTTGGTATTATTTACGGAGACATTGGGACTTCACCACTTTATGTGTTCCGATCCATTATTGGAGATAGGCAAATTTCTGAAACCTTGGTCTATGGGGGGATCTCTTGTGTTATCTGGACCCTTACTTTACAAACCACTTTTAAATACGTTTTCTTAACCCTACAGGCAGACAACAGGGGAGAAGGGGGTATCTTTTCTTTGTATGCGCTGGTGCGCCGATACGCTAAGTGGTTATATATTCCAGCCATTATTGGTGCAGCAACTTTGTTGGCCGATGGGATTATCACCCCGCCCATTTCTGTTTCTTCTGCTATTGAGGGATTGGGTGGCATCAAGGGCTTAGAAAAAACCATTGTAGCGGGAAATAACCTAACCGTAGGTATTGTGATAGGGATTATTTCTTTGCTTTTTTTCTTTCAAAGATTTGGCACCAAGGTTATGGGTTTTGCTTTTGGCCCCATTATGTTTGTTTGGTTTAGTATGATCTTCACTTTGGGATTCATTCAAATTGTCCATAACCCTAGCATCATCAAAGCTTTTAATCCTTACTATGCTTATGAGTTATTGGTGCATTACCCGCAAGGTTTTTGGATTCTGGGTGCGGTATTTCTATGTACAACAGGAGCAGAAGCTTTGTATAGTGACCTAGGGCATTGTGGTAGAAAGAATATTCAAGTGAGTTGGTTCTTTGTCAAATTTGCTTTAATAGCCAGCTATATGGGTCAAGGGGCTTGGATCTTAGCTCACCATAGTCCAACCCTAAATGGCTTAAATCCATTTTATCAGTTAATGCCAAACTGGTTCTTGCCTATTGGTGTTGGAGTGGCTACTTTGGCCACCATTATTGCATCACAAGCCTTAATCAGCGGTTCATTTACTTTGATTAGTGAAGCTATTAGTTTGAATTGTTGGCCAAGGGTTGCCATTAAATTTCCAACCAATGTAAAAGGGCAGATCTATATTCCAAGCCTTAACTGGATTCTTTGGATTGGATGCGTAGGTATGATGTTATACTTCCGCAAAAGTGAACATATGGAAGCGGCATACGGGTTCTTTATCACCATCACTATGATGATGACTACTACCCTAATGTTTGTCTATATGCGGTACGTTAAAAAATGGAATTTGGCCATTGTACTGCCTATTATGTTGATTTTTACAACCGTAGAAATTAGTTTTTTTATAGCTAATGTGGCCAAGATTCAACACCGTTGGATGTTCTTATTGTTTGACATGATTCTGGTATTTATCATGGTCATTTGGTACAGAGCTAGAAAAATCACCAATCAATATTTGCAGTTTGTCAAACTCTCTGATTATGTACCTAGGCTAGTTGGCTTGAGTGCCGATAAAGATTTTCCCAAATATGCTTCACACTTAGTGTATTTGACTAAAGCCGATTATGAAGGGGAAATTGAAAAAAGAATCATGCACAGTATTCTGCATAGAAAACCCAAGCGGGCAGAAGTGTATTGGTTTGTGCATATTAATCGCTCAGACAATCCCTATACCATGGAATATAGCACCAAAGAACTGGTAACGGGCAAAGTGATTCGAATAGATTTTAATTTAGGTTTTAGAATACAACCAAGGGTAAACCTACTCTTTAAAAAAGTGATGCAGGAAATGTATACCCAAAAAGAAATCTATGTAGAAAATAAGTATGAAAGCCTTGACCCCAAAAGCTTTCATGCCGATATTACCTATGTGATTATTGAGCCATTCCTCTCAGTTGAAAATGATTTTTCTTTCAGAGAAGGCTTTATCATGGATACGTACTTCAGTATTAAGAACATATCTCAATCAGATCAAAAAGCATTTGGTTTGGATACCGCGGTTACAGTAGTGGAATATGTGCCTTTAGTTATTAACCAAAAAGCAGAAATACCATTGAAAAGAAAACAGGTATTATAGTTATTTCAATTCTAGCAACTGACTAACATTATTATTTCTGTCAACAGCAGCCACACAAATACGTTTGCCTTCTGTGTCTGGTACTTTTGACAAGTCTAATAAAGCTGATTTATCGCTCACTACCAATTGTACCAATTGTGCATTAACCAGTTTTACTTGTAAGCCTTGGTCCAAGATAAATACGGCAAATGCCTTGATGGTTTCAGTTCCTTTATTTTCTAACAATACCATCCCTCCCCCTTTTTTGGTAACTGTGGGTTGATCAGGTACAGCATCATCAATCCAAGGCATGGGTGGTACTAGGGCTGGATAGTAGTAATAATTATTTCTCAATGAATCATTCCAACCGTTAGGATTTTTCTCAAATACCTTGCTGTTAAAATAAACAGACCCTTGTGTGGTTGGGTACTTGCGCAACAATTCTAATTGCTTGGGTATTTCATTGGGATTTCTCCAAGCAGCATTGGTACCTGCTCTATAAAAACCGTGTCCAATAAATAATTGCTTGCCATAACAGTGTTGGTTCCACCAGTCAAGTAATACATCATAATCTGCTAATTTGTGACCGCGTTCCCAATAAAGTTGTGGTACTACATAGTCTATCCAACCTTTTTCTAGCCAAAGTAAAATATCGGCATAGAGGTCGTCGTAATTGGTTTGTCCGCCCTTGGTATCACTACCCATAGGGTCTTGACTTTTGTTGCGCCAAATACCAAAAGGACTGATGCCAAATTTCACGCGTGGGTTGGCGGTTCTAATGGTCTGATATAAAAGTTTGATAATGCTATCTACATTGCTTCTGCGCCAATTCTCTTTATTCATGCCATTACCATACAACTGATAAGAAACTTGATCTGGGAATTCCTTACCTGCTATGCGGTAGGGGTAGAAATAGTCATCCATATGAATGGCGTCAAGGTCATACCTGCTAACGATGTCTTTGACAACTCTTGCCGTATGTTGTTGCACTTCTGGCAATGCTGGATTAAAATATTTCTTATCTCCATAAACCAAAAACCATTCAGGATGTAAACGCGTTAAATGTGTTGGTGCAACGGAAGATGTTTTCATGTTGAATACCGCTCTGTAAGGATTCATCCAAGCATGAAATTCTAAACCACGAATATGTGTTTCTTGAATCATGAATTCAAGTGGGTCATAGTAAGGAACTGGGGCCTTTCCCTGTTTACCTGTTAAGAATTCGCTCCATGGTTCAAGTGAAGAAGGATATAAAGCATCGCCGGCAGGCCTAATCTGCACTACAACAGCATTCATGCCATTCTGTTGGTGCATGTCTAGTAATTTAATAAACTCAGCTTTTTGCTCTGCAACAGAAATGTTCTTACTACTGGGCCAATCAATATTGTCTACTGTTGCTACCCATACAGCTCTGAACTCGTAATTGTTGGAATGCTTTACTTGGGCATTGCCGGAAAACAAGCTGCAGATCATTGCAGCACATAATGCGGGAAATAGCTTCATCCCGCGAAGATAAAACCTTGTTTTCAGGCAAAAATGGAATGTGGAATGATTATGTATGAAAGATTAGGTAATGCACATTGTTCAATGGATGGCATCGCGCAGCTTGTCTAACAAATGGTTGAGTTGTTGGGCTTCTTCTGAATTCAGCCCTCTTAATAGATTATCCGTATCCTCATTTCTATTGTCTAATTCCAATAATAAAGCCATGCCCTTATCCGTAATCCGAATGTCAACTAGCCGTTTATCGGCCTCGCAAATGGCTTTTTCTACCA
>JBEAPC010000313.1:0-3275 GCA_041164585.1 Bacteroidota bacterium | reverse complement strand
GTAGCCGGTTTAATAGTTTTGATTGGTCTGCTACCCTCTGTATTGCTCAATTATTTCTATTTTTAACCGCTCTTCATATTTATTCGGGCAGTTTCCCTGAAACGGGCAATCTCAATTACCTTTAAGGTATTGACGGATTAATTTATACTGCATGACCACACTTGATTCCTTTAATTTAGCTTGGCGCACGGTTAAGAGTAACAAACTTAGAACCAGCATCACAGTTGCTATTATAGCTTTTGGTATTATGGCCTTGATTGGCATTATTACCGCTATTGAAGCCATGAACCAGAGCCTGAAAGAGAGTTTCTCTTCTATGGGTGCAAATGCCTTTAGCATTCGTTATAAGGAATCTAGGGTTCGTATGGGTGGCGGAGGTGGTAATGGAGACATGTCCAAAACCAAGCGTGGCAAGAAAGAGAAAAAGTCTAATCTTGGCAAACCCATTAGAAAAGAAGACGCGGAGTATTTTAAAGCAGGATTTGCATATCCCGGTTCTATCACTACTATTTATAGAAGAGGTCCTGGTGCCCAAGAAATTCATTATCAGGAAAAGAAAACCAACCCACAAATCACGCTCTGGGGTGGAGACGAAAATTATTTACAGGTTAACGGTTATAGCATAGCACAAGGAAGAAACTTGAATGGCTTAGACATTCAAAGTGGTAGAAATGTGTGTTTAATAGGAGCCAATGTGGCTACCAAATTATTTGGTGACAAGCCAGAAAAATCTATTGAAAAAATTATTCGAATTGGCTCTGTTCCCTATAGGGTGATTGGTTTGCTCAAGACCAAGGGTTCTAGCGCTATGTTGCGTCAAGACGATATGATTTTTACATCCTATACCAACCTAAGAAGATTTGCTAATAGCACGCCTTCTTATTTATTAGGAATCATGGTAGGTAATGTAAAAGAACTGGATGTGGCTTCAGGCGAAGCAACTTCTGTATTCCGTGCAGTGAGAAAATTGCACCCTACAGATGACGATAATTTTGTGATTGAAAAAAGCGACAAGTTTGCGGAACTCTTTATAGGCTTCTTGAGTAGTATTACTGGATCTGCTGGTGCCATTGGTTTGATTACCTTAATTGGTGCAGCCATTGGTCTAATGAATATTATGTTGGTAGCAGTTAATGAACGTACCAAAGAAGTGGGATTGATCAAAGCTATTGGTGGCAGAAGCAAGAATGTGCGTCAGCAATTTTTGTTTGAAAGTTTGATCATTTCTTTATTGGGTGCGCTATTCGGCATCATCTTAGGAGTACTTGTGGGCAACCTCTTCTCCATTATCCTTAAAACAGGATTTGTAGTACCATGGGCTTGGGTCATCATTGGAATTGTCATCTGTTCCGTGGTAGGATTGGCAGCAGGGATTTATCCAGCTATGAAGGCCGCTAGACTCAATCCAATTGTGGCCCTACGTTACGAATAAATTAGTAGCTTATTCTTTCTTAAATTGTTTCAACTGTTCGTTGATATAGTAGCGTATGTCTTCATCAGAAGGATTGCTTCTTAACCATTCATATGAGGGTCTACTTTGTTGCATAAACTGTCTTAGGGTATCGTCTTTGAATCCGGTACTCTCTGCTACTAATTGTTGGGAATATCGGTAGTTGATATAGGCTTCCTTTTCATTGCGATCAAAGAAATCCAAAGCCCTTCTTTTGCTTTTCTCGTGTTTGGAAAACCTATCTATGCTAATGCCTAATCCCGCCCCACTATTAGCAAGTGCAAATGTGGGCTTCTTATAGGAGACCATATCGTGCAACAAATCATTTCTTCTTTCCATGCTATCCATTTGATACGCACTCATACCTTTTGCAGTAACGGTTACATTACCCAAGTCATGGGAGAGGGGAGAAACAAATAAATCAATACTGTCTTTTTCTAAAAAGGTACGCGTTAATTGTACCGTATCAAAATGATATCCCACTGCTGCAAATGAAATAATATCATTTGTTTTTACATTCAATTTGAACCTACCATTGTTACCTGTCATCACTATCTGCCCACTATTGTTATTGCTGATGCTGGCCAATACCACTGGGGCGTGGGTAACACTATCGCGCAAATACCCAATCTGGGTTTTATTTTTCTGAGCATTAACATTGCTAAGAATCAGCAAAAACAATAAAAGCAGCAAGTTTCTCATCTGGTTCATTTTACAAAGTTATCAAATAGGCTGTTTGAATAGCAACAATAAAAAAACCGCCTCGGTTTAACGAGACGGTTTTTTTAACTATTTATTCTGGATTATTTAGGATCCAAACCTTGTTTGATTCTTTCTGCCAAGTCTTGCAAATGTACTTTGCTCAACTTATCGCCAAAACCGGCAGCAGCAGTATTAATTTGAGCGCGAAGTGCAACTAATTGTGCTCTTACAATTGCAGGAACATCGCTTTTATTAAGATCTAAAGAAGCGCCACCTCTACCACCAATAGTTATTGTTATTGAACCAGCAGTTGATGGAGGATTAAGAATATCTACCAACTTGTCTACATAACTCATTTGTAATAATCTGCGGTATTGATCAATGGTTTTTTTAGAACTCAATTCGCTGAATAAACCAGTCTGAACATCATTTAATAACTCCATTGCATTATATGCTTTATCAACTCCAAAACGATTGCTAGCTAATTGCAAACGACCCAATCTTGTAGGGCTGATTAAACTACCTAATACACCATCTTGGGCAGACATAATTGGATCATTAGAAACAGGATTATTAAACTTGTTCCATAGTTCACGATCTATCAACCAATTGGGTGTTTCAAATATTTGTTTATTTAAAAACGCAACCGCTTCTTTCTGACGAGCTTTAGGAGTGATTTCATAAACAGCTTCATTTTGTTCAGCTACTTTAAAAGTTTCATAAACACCACCAACATTGGCAGTTACATGTCCCATGTATCTTCTGAACTGACCCAATACTTGACCATACATTACACTGATGTTTTCGTATTGATCATTTTCTTCTTTGGTCCATTCAGGTAGTCCTTTCAACACTCTTTTTAAATTCATGATACCATATTCAGAAGCTTTTACAGCATTGTCGCTCAAATCTTCGCTTTGGCTTCTTGGATCAGCACTATTGCCCTGCTCATAAGTTCCAAACCAATGGCGAGGGTTCTCTTTTAATGCAGCAGTAATCATTTTACTGCTATTGGTCTTTCTTTCTTCTTCATTATTTCCAGGAATATAACCATAGCCCCATTTCATAGCCCATTTGTCATAATCTCCAATTCTTGGATATAATCCTTTGCGGCTGATATTGT
>JBEAPC010000312.1:0-29933 GCA_041164585.1 Bacteroidota bacterium | reverse complement strand
ACTTGAGGTGAGTATGTCTTAATGTATGCAGAATGCTCTTGCCCCCAGTTTCATTTTCTTTTTCTTTAATCTCGGGTAATTTAAGGAATGCAAAAACTACTGTAATAACTAGAATTACAAGACCCAATACCATATAGGGCGTCTTTACACTTGCTGCTTCTGAAGCCAAAGCAATTGTTCGCGCAGATTCGCTCATTGCCGCCAATGCCTCTTCACTATTCCCTTCTACCAAAATCATCCTTGCCCCAATAATGGGAGCTAGCGTTGCAGCTAATCCGTTAAATGATTGAGCAAAATTGAGTCTTTGGGTTGAGGTTGCTGGATCACCTAATAATGATGCATAGGGATTAGCCGCCGTTTCAAGTATGGTTAATCCACAGGCTATAATAAATAGTGCCGTTAAAAAAAACAAGTATTGTTGTGTATTTGCTGCGGGAATAAACAAAAATGACCCAATTGCAAACAAAGACAAACCAGTAATGATACCTGCTTTATACCCATATTTTTTCATCAGATAACCAGCAGGTAAAGCCATTACAAAATAGGCAATGAATACTGCTGAATCAATTAAGGAAGACTGAAGGGTAGTTAAACTAAATGACTTTTTTAAATGTGGAATAAGAATGGGGTCTAGGTTATGTACAAATCCCCACATAAAAAAAAGGGAAGTGATCATGGCAAATGCAAACTTGGTAGATGCGGATGTTTGGCTCATGGCAATCGTTTCGGTTTATTTTTTATCCTTTGTAAATAAACCGATTATTCAAGATGGTAAAGTAAAATTTTATTAGGTGGAATTAATGATTCAAATTTGTTGACCAATTTTAGCTAATGATACAGGTTGTTCACAGGGCATTGAATATTTTAGAATACGTTGCCAAAGATGGCAACAAACCTAAACTCATGGGGCAGATTGCGCAAGACCTGGATTTGAATACCGCAACATGCGCCAATATCATCAAAACCCTGGTACAAAGGGGGTATTTGGAAAAATCTGATTTACAAAAGGGATATATCATTGGTCCCCAACTTAAAGAACTTACTGGGAAACAACAACCACATATTAAATTGATTGCTGCTGCTAAAATTCAAATGGATCTGATTTCAGAACTATTAAATGAAAAGTGCTTATTGGCTGTGTTAAAAGCTGACAAGAGACAGGTGATTTATAAAAACAATTGCTCACAAGTAGTTCAAGCCACTACCCCAGATGAAAAGAAAGCATACGACTCTTCAACTGGTAGACTATTGGTGGCCATGTTACCAGATGAAGCTCTAGAGAAATTTGTACAAAATTATGGCCTACCCTCAAGTTCTATATGGCCTGACGCGGATAGTCCAGCTAAATTCATGGCCCAGATTCAACAAATTCGTAAAAACAGATATGCCTTAATTGAAGACAGTAAACAGGTTATTGGAATTGCTAGTCCTGTGTTTCAACAAAATGAATTGGTTGCCAGCTTGAGCATTTACCTGCCTGCTTTTAGATTTAGCAATACGGTGAGAAAAAAAATGGTTCAATTATGTCTGGCTGGCGCCGATGCAATATCGGCCCAACTCTCTTAAACAATTAAACGTCTAAGTCCGTTGCCGTTTTTAGCAATCTTTCTAGTTTTAAAATAATGGCTTGCAAAACATGGCTATTATTCATTTGTCCTTCTATAAGTTTCCAATCCAGTCTTTTATTTTTCAACCCTTTTAACCTTAACAAGGGTCTATTTGATTGCAATACAATGCTTCTATTTTTACCCATTACCTTAATGCGCTCTACTTGCTCAGATAAATAAATCCTTTCCGCTTTTAAATGCAAGTCTTTTTGGTCAAATCGAATGATAAAATGCCATTCCATTGTACAAAAATACTAAATTATTTAGCATTTTATAACTTTTAATATTTCCTTTGGTTCTATTGGATAAGGATTAAATTAAAATCAAGGCTATTAGCTTAAAGTAGAAACAAGTATACTGCCAACAGTTGTGGAGATAATCATAAATCATTCTTTACTTTTAATATATGAAACTGCTATTCCTTTCCGTAGGCAAACCTCATGAAACCTATGTACAATCTGGTATTGAGGAATTTACAGGTAGGGTTGGAAAATATTTCCCGGTGTCATGGCAATTAATTCCTGCACCAAAAAATGCAGCTAGCATGACAGAAGCCGTTTTAAAAAAGGCAGAAGCTTTGGCTATTCTGCAACAATTGCAGAGCGATGACTACCTAGTTTTATTGGATGAAAGAGGGCAAATGCTACATTCACCTGGTGTGGCACAATTGATACAACAAAGGGCCAATGAAAGTTGCAAACGATTGGTATTCTTAATTGGTGGTGCATTTGGGGTAGATGAAACCATTACCAAAAGAGCCAATACCATTTGGAGTCTTTCTAAACTGGTGTTCCCACATATGTTGGTTAGACTAATACTAGCAGAACAAGTATATAGGGCTTGTAGTATTCTCAAAAACGAGAAATACCATCATATTTAAAATCCGTAATTTGCCGCATGATTACCATTACCCTTGCTATTGTTGCTCTTACCTGCGTTATTTCATTTACCGCCTTTTCTAATGAAAAAGTCATTAATGATTTAATCTTTTATCCGCCAGCTATTTCCAATAACAATCAGTGGTACCGCTTTGTTAGCTGTGGTTTTATTCACGCAGACATTATGCATTTGGCCTTCAATATGTATTCCTTTTACCTTTTTGGAGATATGGTAGAAAGGGCTTTTGAAGCCATTTTTGGGGGTGTAGGAAAAGTTCTTTACCTAATTCTTTATATAGCTGCATTGGCTATATGTTTGGTACCAACCTATCTTCAACACAAAGACAACTACCATTATAGAAGCTTGGGAGCTTCCGGTGCAGTATCCGCTGTAATTTTCGTTGGCATCTTTTTAAATCCAACCATGGGTCTTGGTATTTTTCCCCTACCCTTTCATATTCCGGGTTTTATTTTTGGGCCACTCTACCTCATTCTTTCTGCATACATGGCTAAAAAAGGACATGGCAACATTAACCATTCCGCGCATATTTGGGGCGCCATTTTTGGAATTGTGTTTTTAATTATCACCTGTCAATTTCTAAGTGACTATAGACCAATCTCAGTATTTTTCAATCAAGTATTGGGCTATCTGCGTTAAATTTCTTTGGGTATATAACTTAATTGTAAGGCAGTTTCTGTTGCAGATTCACATCTAAACCGATTATCTATTCGCATGCCTAAAACCCAAAAAATTCTTTGATTGGACTCTAGTATCCAAACAGCTTCTTTTTGAGTTTTAGATAATTTTTGATCAATAAAAAAGCGATTCAATTTTTTCTTTTTTTGCATTCCTAAAGGATAAAAATAGTCTCCAGATTTAGGTTTGCGCAATAACAATGGAAAGCTAATCTGCTTGGCGTCTAGCATCACTTTCAAAGGATTGGCATCAAGGGAAAAAGGTTGAGCAATACTAGTACAATGCAACTGACCTCCAGCAAATTCAATAGTAGAATCTAATGACTCAATCACCACAAATGAATTTTCCTGTGGTTGAATCTTTGCCATTAACAACCATTTTCTATTCTTGATTATTTGATGGGTTGCTGAATACAAACCACTTCCATTGGGGGCTTCCATCAATTTGATCAATTCTGGAATTTGATGAACCGTAAATCCAAATGGTCTAATCAATTCCCAGATAACCGTATTTAGTTGTGCTGTCTTTTTAAGTTTCAAAATGGAGACCTGACATTCCTGTCCCTTCCATTCCATTAGGTCTTTTAGCCTATCTGCAATGGCTTCCTGATAGATTTCTGCAACCTCTTTCATCCTATCTATATTTTGAAGTAAGTTGTCTTTTACCTGAGGAAAGTTTTCTTCTAACTCTGGTAGAATCTGATTTCTAAGAAAGTTGCGGGTGTATTTGTTTGATTCATTAGAACTATCTTCTACAAATGCCCAATTGTGATTTTTAGCAAAACTGATAAGTTCCTCTTTTTTAAAAGGCAATAATGGTCTTAGCAAAAAACGTTCTTTTTGAAAAGCTGCAATACCGCGAAGCCCTTGAATACCTGTGCCCCTAAAAAAATTCATCAAGACTGTTTCTATATTATCATTGGCATGATGGGCAGTAAGTATTAAAACCTTTTTATCCGGAAATTGTAATTGGCATTCCTTTCTTTTTTCCTCAAACCATTGATAGCGGAGGGTCCTAGCAGCTTCTTGAATTCCTATCCCATGTAACTTGGCATATTCCAATGTATCAAATCTTTCTACAAAGATTTCCATTCCAGTTTCCTTTGCTAATGCCCTTACAAAATTTTCATCTCTTTCACTTTCTGCTCCCCTTAGTTGAAAATTCACGTGCAAGACGGAACATGTAAAACCCATTTCTGCTAGTAAATGGGTCATCACAACACTGTCCAACCCGCCACTAACAGCCAACAAAAGCAAGCTATGATCCATTTGAAATTGTGGAAATGCTTGCTTCCAGTATTTGGTAAAAGATTGGAATAAATCCATTAATTAAGCTTTTTTAGCTTCTTTGGCCCAACCGTCTTTCAAGGTAACAGTTCTATTAAATACCAATTTATCATTGGTACTATCTCTGTCTAAAACAAAATATCCCTTTCTAATAAATTGATAGGTGCTATTGGGCTGATCACTTAGCAAAGCAGGTTCTGCATAAGCTATGGGAAGAACTTGCAAAGAATCAGGATTAATATGGTCTTTAAAATCACCATCGGCGTTAGCCACATCTTCTACTTTAAATAAACGATCATACAAACGAATTTCTGTTTGTAAAGCTTCTGCCACACTAACCCAATGCAAGGTTCCTTTAACATTGATTCCTGATGTATCAGAACCGCTCTTGCTTTCAGGAATATAACTGCAATGTAATTCAGTGACATTCCCATCCGCGTCCTTGATTACTTCATCGCACTTAATAATATAGGCACTTTTAAGTCTCACCATTTGACCAGGTGCCAAACGGAAATATTTCTTGGGGGCAACTTCCATAAAGTCATCCCTTTCAATATAAATTTCGCGGCTAAATGGCATAGTTCTAGTACCCGCATTAGGATCTTCAGGATTGTTTTCTGTTTCCAACATTTCAACCGTATCCGGATAATTGGTGATGACTACTTTTAAAGGGTCAAACACCACCATGCGTCTAAGCGCCGATTTATTCAAGGTCTCTCTAACGCAGAATTCCAACAACCCTACATCAATGAGATTTTCTCTTTTGGCAACACCAATTTTATCACAGAACTCTCGAATACTTTCAGCAGGATATCCCCTTCTACGCATGGCAGAAATAGTAGACATTCTAGGATCATCCCAGCCTTCTACATGTTTCTCATTCACCAATTGTAACAGTTTGCGTTTACTCATGACGGTATAAGTCATATTCAATCTAGCAAACTCATATTGTTTGGATGGAAAAATTCCCAACTGCTCAATACACCAATCATATAAGGGCCTATGAGGAATAAACTCTAGGGTACAAATAGAATGCGTAATATTTTCAATTGAATCGCTTTGCCCATGAGCAAAGTCATACATGGGATAAATGCACCAAGCATCACCAGTTCTATGGTGGTGTGCGTGTTTGATTCTGTAAATAATGGGATCACGCATGTGCATATTGGAACTTGCCATATCAATCTTTGCACGCACAACCTTTTCGCCATCTTTGTATTTTCCGGCTCGCATATCTGCAAACAACTGAAGGTTTTCTGCTATGGTTCTACTTCTATAGACATTTTCAGTGCCCGCCTGTGTAGGGGTTCCTTTTTCTTGTGCAATGGTTTCACTATTGCTATCGTCTACATAAGCCAAGCCTTTTTCAATCAATTGAACTGCAAATTGGTATAGTTGTTCAAAATAATTTGACGCATATAATTCATCTGCCCATTGAAAACCCAACCATTTTACGTCTTCCTTAATACTTTCTACATATTCCGTTTCTTCGGTACTAGGGTTGGTATCGTCAAATCTTAAATTGGTTTTACCACCATATTTTTTAGCTAATCCAAAATTCAAACAAATGCTTTTGGCGTGTCCAATATGCAAGTATCCATTGGGTTCCGGTGGAAAACGTGTCAAAATTGACTGGTATTTACCAGCGGCCAAATCTGCTTCAACTATTTCTTCTATAAAATTCAGGCTTTTTTCTTCACTCATGGATAGGTCATTTCTAGGCGGCAAATGTACAAAATAGATGGCTATGCCCCTATTCCATACAAGAACCCAGTTTTTAGGCATAAAAAAGCCGGTTCAAAATTGAACCGGCCAAAGAATATGATACGTTCAAAAGGGCAAATCTGTCGCGTTGATTCCTCTAATTTGCAATGGTTACACTATCAAAGAATGCAGCTCCGTCTTCTTTTTTTGATTTTGGATCACCAGAATAAAACAAAACTTGGTGTAAAACAGAACCTATAAAAAACACATACCCATAGGCTTTTTTACCTTGTAACTGAGGGGCAGTTGAATTTGTCCCGTCAATTTCCATATACAATGAGCTTTTCCCTTTGAATTGAGTTACTTCATCTTTAGCAAGGGTAGCGCCGCCCATTTGAGCTACCATTCCGCCCTTCATTTGATCCCATAATCCATCACCCATAGAACTGATAACATCAGCGGTCAATCCCATAGCAGATAGGTCAAAAGACATACCCATAAAAGCCATAGAGCTATCTTTTTTAAAGGTATAGACAACTGCCCCATTGGGAGCTTTCATTTCTTCAGGTTTACCTGGAAATACTACTTTCACTTTTTCAGAAATAGGTTGAGTAGTTGTTTGCGCAAATGCTGTAAAACTTAATGATACAGCAAGGATAAAGGATAGTACTTTTTTCATGATTTGGTTTTTACGGTGAAAAAGTAAAACAAATTATGTTTCAATTAAAATTTTGTTGAATATTTTATTCGATGCCTCTAATTTGATAATCCCTTAAAAAATGAATAGTTGCTACCATATCATTGTGCAAAAGCCTATCTACCTCATTAAATGCAATGATTTTACGATAAGAATCCATGAGTTCTTCCAAAATTGGGGAACTTTTCATAGGTCTTCTAAAATCAAGAGCTTGGGCGGCACTCATTAATTCAATAGAGAGTAATTTTTCTACATTATTGATAACCCTCAAACACTTTGTGGCTGCGTTAGCCCCCATACTTACATGGTCCTCCTGATTATTAGAAGAAGAAATACTATCAACTGAAGCCGGGGTACAAAGTTGTTTATTCTCACTTACAATGCCCGCAGCCGTGTATTGAGGAATCATAAAACCTGAATTCAAACCTGGGTTTTTAACCAAAAACAAGGGCAGCCCTCTTTGTCCACTAATCAACTGATAGGTTCTCCTTTCAGAAATATTACCCAATTCGCTCATCGCGATAGCTAAATAATCCAAAACCAATGCCAATGGTTGTCCATGAAAATTGCCACCACTGACAATCAAATCCTCTTCTGGGAAGATATTAGGATTGTCCGTAACCGAATTTACTTCCCTCATAAATACACTTAATACATGCTCAAAAGCATCCAAAGTGGCACCATGTACTTGGGGAATACAACGGAAAGAATAAGGATCTTGTACCTGTTTGCCAGGCTGACAAGCAATGGCACTATCGGCTAAATATGACCTAAGGACCCTAGCGGTTTCAACTTGACCTTTATGAGCTCTAATTTGGTGTATACTTGGATTCAAAGGCTCTAATATGCAATCAAAAGCATCAAAAGAAAGCGCACAAACCAAATTGGCCATCTGTATCAAATGCTCGGCTTTTTTCAAACAATACAAACCATAAGCACTCATAAATTGGGTACCGTTGATCAAGGCTAGGCCTTCTTTGCTCTGAAGCGATATGGGATTCCATTGAAATTTGGAAAGTATTTCTGAGGAAGGATATTTATTACCCTCGTGCATCACTTCTCCCAAACCCAATAAGGGAAGACTCATATGGCTTAATGGAGCTAAATCTCCTGAAGCACCTAAAGAACCTTGGGTATAAATCACTGGCAGGACGTCATTATTGTACATCTCCATGAGTCTTTTCACCGTATCTATTTGTACCCCACTATGCCCATAACTCAAAGATTTTATTTTAAGCATCAACATGAGCTTGACAATATCTGCTGGTACTTCTTCACCCAACCCACAAGCATGTGATACCAAGAGATTGTATTGTAATTGTTCAATAGATGAAGCGTCTATTTGTACATTCTGTAAAAAACCAAAGCCTGTATTAATACCATAATACAACCCCTGACCATCTTTCATTTTACTATCTAAATAGTCTCTACAAGCAACAATACGTTCATGCGCGTCAAAAGTGATAGAAACTTGTTGATTAAAGTCTAACAAGTGTTTTACTTGTTCAAAATGCAACCAATTACGGTCTAAGGGAAGATAATTATAACTCATGGCAATCTCGATATCTCTAAAAATGGTAGAATTGGGCAAATGTCTGTAAAAGATGGGAGTTATAAAAAACAAAACGCCCTGGGTTACCCCAAAGCGCCTTGCATTCATAAACCCACAGTCTTTAATGAACTTCTACTAGTTTTTTAATCCCATAACTCCTATTCAGGTTAAATCCAAGAGAGAAATTACCCACTTTTAGAGCGTTTTGATTAGCAGATAATTGGCCAATATTGGTGGCACTTGATGCGCTAGAAAGGAAAAATTGGAAAATGTGACCTCCTGTATCCCAGTCATATCCCAAAGACACAACATCAGGCACATAATTTACTGCAGAAGCACTCTCGTCTAATAGATTTTTGTATCCATTTAACTGTCTAGAATACTCAAAAGTAATGGCCGTTTTGTTGGTTAATTTCATCCTACCACCAATTGCAATATTGAAAATATTATTGGTGTTGTTAATACCATAAGGCACGTAGTTGTAATGAACCATAGATGGAATCAATTGCAGAGAGAAGCTTTCGCTAAATTTTCGAGCAATCAACAATTGGTTTAAATAAGAGAATCTATTCCATGTTTGATCATCTGGACTTGGGCCTTCACTTGCATCAGCATGCATCAATGAATAAAAAGCCAGAGAAATAGGAACATTTTTTTGACCTGTTTGCTGTTTCAAGATTTTGAACTTGGCCCAAGACTCAAATTGTGCATTCCCAGTTGTAGCCAAACCTAAGTTTAACCAATCAGTAAAAGAATAGTCAAAAGACATATAAGTGTTGGCAAAACCTGAGTTCAAACCAAATAGTTGCGCCACATTTGTCCAGCCTTTTCCTTCTTTCCACATTTGGCCAAACCTATGGCTAATCATGAATTGAAGATTTCCCTTACCTGTCATTTCAACACTGGTAAAGTTGATAATCCTGGAAGATTTAAAAGTAGCTGTTGTAATATTCTGCTTCACTTTTGAGGCATCCTCTTTTACAAGGTCGCCCAAAAGGTCATCCTGTGCATTTGCTCTTACAAAGAAGCTGCAAACCAGCATGAGAAAAATGATACGTTTTTTCATAATCGTATGTTTACTGATTGGATTAGTTTAATTGAAAAACAATATTTGCATCAATAGGTGTTTCGTCTGACAACTTAGGTTTCACCAAAGCAGGAATATCAATAGCATACTGATCTGCTCTAATTTTGAAATTGCAAGTGAATGTGGCAGATTTTCCTTTTACAACCAATTTAACAGGAGCTTTGAAATTCTGTGTAACACCATGCAATGAAACCTGACCTTCTGAAGACAATGTATAGGTACCATCTTTAGCTAATTGGTCTTTATTGAATCCAATCAATTTTCCTTTGAATGTTGCATTGGGAAATTTATTGGTATGCAAATAATTCTCATTAAAATGCTCTTCTAACAATGCATTGTTAAAATGGAAGGTTTTCATAGGAACCAACAATGCCACTTCATTGGTTTCTACTTTGAGAACGGCAGTACCTTCTTTACTCACAGAAGCATAATCTTTATGACTCTGATCTTTATTAGGATTAAAGAAAATATTGGCGTCTCTGGTTTTATAGGTCTGTGCATTTACTACATTAGAAAGGATAATGAATAATAAAGCAAGTAATAATGTGATCTTTTTCATTTTTGTGGTTTTATCTATTTAAAAGTGGGTTTAAATTATTGAGGCATGCCTTGAGCAATCCAAGCAAGAAAGTTAGCAGTAGTTGTTCCGCTTAGACTAAGTGCACCACCCTTGTGACCACTAGCGCCACTGCTACTCATGATTTTACTTAAATCATCTTTTACAGCAACCATTTTAGCATAGTCCAAGTTTGGTCCTAGACCGCCATGACAAGCACTTCCTTTGCAATCTGTTTTGTAAAGAGGTACAATATTAATGGTATAGGTTACAGGGCCAGTTACCGGTGGTGGAACATAATTATCCTTAGCACCTTGCGCAACCCATAATTTCACCAATTCAGCTTGAGAAGAAGTAAAATAAATACCTCCTTCACCAGGGTGATCTTTACCAAGAGCCATATTATTTAACACGGTAGCCCTTGATTGAATGGCACCATACCAAATAGTGTCTTTATAAGAGAATTGAACTGCGTTTGAATATTTACCATTGTTGTGGCAACCACAGGCTCCTGATATCATAATAGGAACAATGTCGTCGCGGAAAGAGATACTGGCCAAAGCATCAGCTGTTGGTTTGGTAACGTCTTTTTTATTATTATAGCATGAGAAGAAAAGCAGGATACCGCCAATCACTCCCAGATAGATGAATAATTTCTTCATAAAATGTATTTTTCTGGTTAGGATTATTTTGTGATGATTTTACCTGAAATACTGTATTTGAAAATACCTGTACCGTCAGTACCAAATTTCCATACTGCTGGAATATTAGGATCTCCAAAATACCAACCCTTAATAATGGCTACTTCGGATGATTTTAAACCACCATCGGCGTAAGCCATATCTCCTTGGTGTTTGGTTGCAAATATTTTGGTTCTAGGACTAGCCAATAATAAAGTAGAATCTACTCTTGATAGCATGGAACTAGTTGCAGTTAAAGGATCACCTTTTGCATAATACTTGTTTCCATTTCCATCAGTAAATTGTACAGTAGTGTTTGACCTAGTAGATTTTGGATACATAACATCCATTAATATGTCATCATAAGTATTCAATGGTCCACGAGTACTAGAGAAAGAAATGGGAGTTGCAAATGTTTTATACGGTCTAAAACTGGCATTTGCCAAAGTATCCGTATAGAATTTCTTAACACTGTCTTTATAGGCTGTCCAAACTGAAGTCAATTTGGGATTTTTCAATTGACTATAAGTGGTAACAGCTCCAGAAGTAAGATTTGTAAAAATAAAAGTTGAACTATCAGATGCAGTTAAAGCCCCCAACAAACCTTTTCTTGCCCAAGCACCACTAGCTGTTGCTTGATTATGACAGTTACCAGAAGAACAACCAATACCAATTAAGGCAATGGCTGCAGGTCTGTAGTCTTCAATACCAGGATTGGGTTTGGCTCCGTTTTTAATCCAGTTGTAGATGATATTTTTTTCAGAAACGGTTAAGTCAACACCATAGTTAACAGGTGGCATTGCTTTATTCAAGTCACTGGTAGTTACCAATTGAAACAACTCACTTGCTTCAGGGTTACCAGGAGTTACCATTGTCATCACACTCTCATAAGAATCTAGATAGGGTTTTACACCACCACCACCATGACATCCAGCAGATACACAGTTGTTTCTGATAATACTTCTCACGCTTTTGGTTACAACAATATCATTGACACCCGGTTTTGTATCTGCATAGGGTACCACAGTTGAATCATAAAATGGTGAGAATAAAGTAGAATCAGGTGCATTCACCAGTGCGCGAGAAATACCCGATGCATTGGTTCCATCTTTTTTACACTGTATTAATAACAGTGAAAACAACAACAGACAAATCAGGCTGATGATACCTTTTGGGTTGGAAACCGTTTTTTTCATACACTTAATTTTTTTGAGGAATAGGATATTTAGGATTAGGAAATAATGGATGGTTATTTACCCTTCCTATTTAATGGTAAAATTATCCAGACCCAAATGACATTAGTATGACAGAAGACAGTTGCATTTATGATTTAAATCATGAATCAGAATGTTCTATGTCATGAATTCCTATGATATCTTTTTAAAACTTTGCCAATAATTAATCAGGTCAAATACAAAATGGCTTGTTACCCACAAAACCAACGTTGCAACAATGAATTATCTGTGTTGCTACATTGAATAATTCATAACCTAAACAAAGTATCAAATGAAAAAGAAAATCTTAATTGGAATTGCTGTTGTTATTGTTGCTGGTGGAATCTGGTTTGCCTTTAATCAGGAAAAAGCAACACAAATGATTGTAGATCTTGGAATGGCAATGACTTCTTCGGTTAAACACAGAGATGCTGCATCTGAAAAAGCCAAATTTGAAATGACTGCAGATGATTTTTCAAAAGCGTTTAAGGACAATGCAGTTACAGCAAATACCACTTATATTAATCAAGCAGTACTTTTAGAAGGTAGTGTTACAACCATTTCAGGAGTAACAATTACACTAAATAATATTGCATGTAATATAGACAGTAGTGATACTGAAAAAGTTAAAATGCTAAAACCAGGAGATATAGTAAAAATACAAGGTTTGGTTGTAGGTTATAATGACCTAATGGAAGAAATTGCACTTGCTCAGTGCAAGATTAAATAGACTTCGAATGTTTGTCAGATTGCTATATCCTGTTCCAAGAACAGGATATTTTTTTTACCCGCTTTAAAACAAATACTTGCAACATGATCTTGATCTAGTGTAAAACTCCAATTTTCCCAATCCTGTTCTATACTGGGTTGATTGAATAAAGCCCATTTTCCATCCAGACAGGTTAATTGAGGCAAACTATCATCCAAACCCTTTGAAGTTGCTTTAACAAAAGATTCCTTTCTTGTCCATAATCTATAAAACAATTCTCTGGAATTGGTATTGTCTTGAATATAGGTTTGTTCCATATTACTAAAACAAGCAGTCAACAATGATTCAAAATTGAAAGAAGACTGCATCTGTTCTACGTCTACCCCAATCGCATCATTTGCAAAAGCTACTAATATCCAATTACCGGAGTGTGATATATTGTATTCTAGTGAAACAGCTGAATTAGTGAAAATGTATGGCTTCTTATTAGCTCCAACTTTTATGCATACATCCTTAGCTTGACAATTCAAATACTGGCTAACAAGTATTTTCAAAATGCTTCTTGCAATGATAAATCTTTGACTGTCTTTAAGTTGATGATAGTTGTTGGCACGCGTTTGTTCTGCCGCATCTAAAAGTTCAAAAAGGGATGAAATTTCACCCAAGTATTGAGGAATATACATTCTATGAATCCGAATCTGTGATTCAAAATCTACGGATTCCAGATCCATTAATTTCCATTGCAGATTCTCCAAAAACTTACATATAATACTTGACATGAAACACTAATTATACCTGTTGTCTTCTTTTCAATACTGATTGCAAGACTTTTGCAAACTCAATATGATTAGGAGAAATCAGGAATGTTTTGTGATCACCTGGCACTTCGTGAATAAAGACATCACGCATAGTATTCTCCCGCCAACCCAAATATTCCTGATCAGGTACAAAATACAACCGTTTTTTTACTCTAAACAAATCAATATCATTTGCTGATAAATTCAAATGATAATGTTTTAAGGCGTATTCATATCTAATATCTAATAATGTCTCTTCCTGTTCTTCTTGACTTGCTGATTCATTTAATCTGAATAAATTTTTCCATTTGCTTCTTAAAAAGAATAGCTGATAGGATAAAGTCTCTTTAGGGTCTCTTAAAAATGATTTAAGGATGAATTCGAATTTAGGGAATTGGCGATAACTTTTTCTGACCAATTTCTGCATGCTGGTTTCTCTAAAATAACCAGTTTCCGCATTACAATCAAACATAGCCAGCATGGTAACTTTAATTCCCATAGACCTTAATTGCTTGGCCATTTCAAATGCCACAAATCCACCAAAAGAATATCCAGCAAGTGCATAAGCATTGCTTGGAACTTTCTCCAACATTTCTTGTATATATTCATTTGCAATCTCTTCCATAGTCATTAACGGAGAATCCAGTTTATGTAATCCTTTTGGCTGAATACCATATACCGGTTGCATGTGGTCTAACTGTCTAGCAATGGGCATAAACATGAGTACACTCATATTAAAGCCATGCACAATCATAAGAGGAGGCTTATTGCCAAATGGTTTTAAGGGTACAATTGCTGCGTTATCTGCTACTCCCAATAATTGTCCATTACCTTGATTCAAGGCCAATTTTGACAATTCTTCTACAGTTGGAGATTGAAATATGGCAGCAATTGGTAGACGAATACCTGTTTCTTTTTCCAATCGAATCATGGCAAGAACTGCTAAATTTGAATGCCCTCCCATTTCAAAGAAATCATCTCTGATACCAACTTTTTGTTTGGATAAAATACTAGACCAGATCTTAGCAATTATATTCTCCATGGTTGATCTTGGTGCTAAATACTTACCTGAATGTTGTTTAACTACAATTGGGAGCGCATTTCTATCAACTTTTCCATTAGGAGTTAATGGCATTTGTTTGATTACAAGCAGTTCATTCGGGATCATATAACCAGGCAAAACATACTTCAAATCTTGTTTCCATTGTTGTTCCATTTGATTTCCCTGATCAAACAATTCTGGCACTATATAAGCTACTAATAAACCATCTCTAGAAATAACAATGGCATCTTTAACCCCTTCTAATTTTCTCAATTGAAATTCAATTTCACCTAATTCAATCCTCAATCCCCTAATCTTCACTTGGTTATCTGATCTACCCATGTATAATATTTCTCCGGATTCAAGGTACATTCCAAGGTCACCAGTTTTATACATAAGTTTGTACTGTTGTGAAAATGGATTCTCTACAAATCTATGATTTGTTAACTCAGCATTATTCCAATATCCTCTTGATAAACCTTCACCAGATATTAATATTTCACCAATAACACCATCTTGAACTAAGTCACCTGATTCGTTTACAATATAGACCTCCGTATTTATAACTGGTTTTCCAATAGTAATCAATTCATTAATTTCACGAATTTGTTTTTGAGTAGAAAGTATAGTGGTTTCAGTTGGACCATACATATTCCATAATTCTTTAGATTTTAGCAAGAGTTTATCCGCCAAATCACCAGGCAATGCTTCTCCTCCTGTTAATGCAACTATAGATAAAGGTGTTTCCCAACCAGCTTCAAGAATCATCAACCAAGTTGCAGGTGTTGCAAACATGATACTGATATTAACAGATTGCATGGTTTCTAAAATAAGTCTACCATCTTTTGATGTATTGTTATCTGCTAAAACCAAGGTAGCGCCGGCCATTAAAGGCAAAAACAATTCCATGGCAGAAATATCAAATGCAATGGTTGTGATAGCTAAAAACCTATCTCCTCTTTTTATACCGGGAGTTTCAATTAGACCAGTAAATAAATTGACTAAATTTCTATGGCCCACTCCTACTCCTTTAGGGTTGCCAGTAGAACCAGAAGTGTACAAAACATAAGCCAAATTATTGGTTTTTGGAACCAAGGCTGGATTTTCTACTGAATGATTTTCTAATAAATCCCAAATACTGTCTATCCAAATCACATGGGGCTCATCAATAAACTGCAACTTAAAGCTGTCTGAGACCAGCAAACATTTTACTGATGCATCTTCCAACATGAATCTGACCCTACCCATAGGATAACTAGCATCAATTGGTAAATAGGCCGCACCTAATTTAAGTAATGCCAAAAGAGCAATTATCAATTTATCTGACCTATCCATGACAACAGCTACCAAATCATGTTCTTTAACACCTAAGCCTGACAAATAGGAAGCCATTTGATTGACAGTCCCATTTAGTTCTTGATAAGTGATTGTACTACCATTTTGTTCAAAAGCAATAGTTTGGGCATTTTTTTCTACCTGCTCCTCAAATAATTGAACAAGCGTTTTTTGGCTTGGGAAATTTGTTGGGGCAGGATTCCTTTTTAGCAATTGTTCTTTAAAATCAATTTTTTGCCCTATTGGTACTTGGGCTAAGTTCCCCTCTTGATTAGAGACTATCTTCAACAACATTTGTTCAAAATCCGCCATCATTTTTGCAATGGTGGTTGACTTAAACAATCTTGTATTATAAGACCATTCTAACACCAGTTTATTCTCATTGCCATTGGCATTCAAAAACAATTCAAAATTCTCAAAAGCTCTTGGATGATAGACTAATTCATATTGTAATCCATGAAAATGAACCCCTTTGTCCATACCAAGATCAATATTGAATACTACAGGAACCATTGGCACCAAGGAAGCATCTCTAGAAATGGGTAATTTTTTTAATAATGACCCAAATGTTAGTTGCTGATTATCAAGATCATCTAATAGAAGGGATTTTCTTGTCTTTAGATATTCAACAAAACTTGCTTCAGGTAAATACTTGCTTCTAATTGGTAATAGGTTCACACAATGACCAACTAATTCAAGCATCCCCAAAACAGGTTGTCCTGCCGATGGAAGACCAATGATAATTTGATCCTGTTTACTAGTCTTTTGTAAGAATACTTCAAAAGCACAAAGAAGGGTTGTAACAAAACTACATCCAGCTGAAGCACCCAATTGTTTAAGCTTAATAACTATTGCTTGATCTAGCAGATAATCATTTCTTTGACTTTGGAAAGTCCTAACTGGTGGCCTAGCAAAATCCGTTTGAAGATTAATTGCAGGAATATCATTTTCATATTTACCCAACCAATATGCTTCTGTTTTTTGATACTCTTTACTATGTTGAATTTCTTTTTGTTTGCTAGCAAACTCTTTATATCCAACTACTTTATCTAATAAGAAAAATCCTTTTTGGGCTAACCCAGAATAAATTCTCCCTAGGTCCTGCAAAAGGACTCCCAATGACCATCCATCACCAACAATATGATGAACTGTAAGAGTAATATAACAGGAATGATCCGAAAGCTGGAATAATGAAAACCGGTACAAGGGCCCATTTAATAAATCAAAGGATTTACGTGCATCAGTTCTAGCAAACTCTGCTAATACATCTTGTTGTCTATTGAAAGCTACTTTTGTAAGATCTTGTATATTTAAATTTATCTCTTGATCTTTAAAAACAATCATTAGTTTTCCATCTGGACTAAAAGCAGACCTTAATGCTTCATGTCTATTAACCAGTTCTACCAATGCTTGTTTTAGAAATTCAATATTTGTTTGACCATCTAGTTTAACTGAAACAGATTCATTATAAGCCCTGTTAGCATCTTCTCCTCCTATAAAACAACTTAACCAGATTTCTTTTTGTGATTCTGTAACTGGGAAAACTGTTTCAATAGACGGCCCTTCATATGATAACTGTTGAAGCTTTTCAGTATTTTGCCAAATGGGATTTCCTTCCTCATCCCTTCCTAAAACTGCACCTGAAAATGGAGGATATTCCCATTTAGAGTCTTCCATATCAAGTTCTCTGGATTGTTTATCTGCAACAAAAAATCCAGCATCAACCATTCTATTGATTGCTGTTTCAAAAACAGCAATGATTCTATCAATATCTTCATCACTATGTGCCAAAGTGACAAAGCATGGGAAACCATCCCAAATATGAATTCCATTATCACGCATTATAGTAAAGAGTAATTCACTATAAGCAATAGGTTCTTTGTACTTTATTTTCCAAACAGATCCAAAATGGGCAACGTAAACTGGTAAAAGTTTACTCTTACATATTTGATTAAAAGCATCCGCTAATCTGTTGGTTTTTTCTGTTAACCCAATTTGGAGAGCATGACCTTGCTCTAACATAAAATCCAAACTTGCTTTGGTACTTGCAAGTGCTAAAGGGTGTCTTACAAAGGTACCTGCAAAGTAGGTAACCCCTACTTGCGGAATTGATGCATCTCCATATTGCCAAGTACCTCCATCAAGCGCATCCATCCATTCTTTTTTTCCAGAAATAACACCAATGGGTAATCCACCAGCAATTACTTTACCATAGGTACCCAAATCGGCTTGAATACCAAATAACCCTTGAGCCCCAGCAGGATGCACTCTAAAGCCTGTAATTACCTCATCAAATATTAAAGCAGTTCCGGTATTTGAAGTTATTGTTCTTAACGCTTTCAAAAATGCAACGGGTTGGAATTCCAACCTCCTACTTTGTACAGGTTCAACCAATACAGCTGCTACTTCAGCACCTCTTTCTTCAATAATTCTCAAACTCTCTTCTGTTCCATATTCGAGTATCAGCATGTTCTGAACCGCTTCAGGCATAATCCCTGCTGCAGCAGGATAGGTTTTACCATTACTTGCACTTCTAACAATTACTTCATCAATAATACCATGATAAGAACCAGAGAAAGCTACAATTAATGATCTTCCAGTTACAGTTCTGGCAATACGCATGGCTCCTAAAACAGCTTCCGATCCTGTATTACATAAGGCTGTTCTTTCAAAGCCTGTGAATTGACCAATTAATTTACATACTTCACCAGCCAATTGATGCTGCGGTCCTACTTCATAACCAGCGTCAATTTGTTGTTTTAAAGCCTTGGTTATAAATTCTGGTTGGTATCCCAATAAGTTACTACCAAAACCATTTAAAGCATCAATGTATTCGTTGCCATCTATATCCCATAGTCTAGCACCCTTTGATTTATTAACTACTATGGGATAAACAATTTCTTTTGTTAATGGCTTAAAACCTGACACCACCCTTGGATCAGCCATACAATCTCTAAACTCACCAGTATAATTTTTACTCTTAATGGTTTTTTGGGTATAACTAATCATCAACTCTTGCAATAACTGCTCTTGAATTTGGCTAAGTTGACTGGTTTTTTGTTTTTCAATATTAGCACTTGCTCCAAATGGCTTTTTAAGTTCCGCTTGTTCTTCTACTGTTAACCCTGCAAAAGAAATTTCTTTACTAGCTTTTGACGTATTTAAAACAGTAACAGTTCCCTTTTTTTGATCTGAAATATATTGAGTTAAAATACCTAATGAAGAAAATTCTTCATTTAACTGTCTAAAACTAATTGGCACACCAAATGCTTTTTTCAAATTAATGGCTACCTGAGTCAATAACAAAGAATCAAAACCAAGTTCTAACAAACTATTTGATTCATTAGCATCCGAAAGATCTAACCCTGAAGCTTGTTCCAATATTTCTTTTAATTGAAACAATAATTCATTTGAATCTGGTTGAACTATTTCAGATTTGGTGGTATTGATTAAAGACAATTCATCTAATGTAATTGCTTTAGTTGCTATTTCATCTGTAACAATTGGTGCTAACCAATATTTTTTCCTATCAAATGCATAAGTAGGAATTTCTAATTTGACACATTGTTGGTAATCAAAAATTTGTTCCCATTTAGGTTGATATCCTCGTAACCAAATTTGACCTAATTGTTGTAATAAATGTGCCCTATCTGTATTATTTGTTGAAAGATCCAATCCACTTGCACAAAAAACAGTTTTACCTTGTCTCAATTGCATCAGGAGCTTGCTAGTTACATTTCCAGGTCCAACTTCAACTCCTAAACTAATATCCTGATCTAATAGAGATTCTATAGCTTGGGCAAATACAACAGTAGATGTGATTTGCTGAATCCAATAATCAGGCTGACACATTTGATCTGGCTCTATTAATGTACCAGTAAGTGTAGAAATAATTGGCAAGTTTGCAGGCTTAAAAGCTACTTTTTCAAGCACTTTACGGTAGTCTTCAAGCATTGGTTCCATCATGGAAGAGTGAAACGCATGACTTGTTTTCAAAACAGTATGTGCAATCTCCAATTCACCAAACTTTAATGCCAAATGATGAATAGACTCAAGTGGACCTGCAATTACAAGAGATTTGGGTCCATTAACAGCTGCTAAGGAACAATCATTGGGAATTAGTTTTTCTATTGTCTCCCAATTTCCTTTAACTGCCAACATACTACCTTTTGGTAATTTACCCATCAATAATCCCCTATTGGCAATCAACATTAAAGCTTCATCCAAATTAAAGACTCCTGCTAAATGAGCAACAACATATTCTCCAATACTATGACCTAATAAGTGAGAAGGTTCTACCCCCCATGACTTCCATAATTGAGCCAAAGCATATTCTACTGCAAAAATGCAAGGTTGAGCATAGTTTGTTAAATGAATATATTCAATTGTAGTAGGATCATCTTTTACTGGATATAATATTTCCCGAATATCTATATCCAAATAAGATTTCAATACAGATGCACAATTATCAACTGCTTCCTTAAATACTTGTTCAGTTTCATAGAGCTCCTTACCCATTTGTACAAACTGCGCTCCTTGACCAGGGAAAAGAAATGCCAATTTTTCTGACTTAGCATTTAAGTGGTATTGATTTACCAAATTTTCAGTCCCTAATTGTTTTAAAAGGTCTTCGGAATCCAAAGCCAAATAAAATCTTCGATGATGAAAAGTTTCACGAGTACTTACTAAAGTAAATGCAATATCGGCTAACGCCGCAGTTGTATTATTGCCTAACCAATCCTTTAGTTTATAAGCATATCCAGAAAGACTTTCAGGTGATTTTGCAGAAATGGTTACTAATTGCCAAGGCTTTGAAATGGAAGGAAATATTTCCTTGTTTTCATGCGAAGCCAATACTAAATGCACATTGGTTCCACCAACTCCAAATGAACTTACACCAGCTATTCTTTCTTTTGGTTCATCCCAATTCTTTAATCCGGTATTTATATAAAATGGGCTATTGGCAAAATCAAAATAGTTATTGGGATTATTACAATTAATAGAAGCCGGCAATTGCTTATAATACAATGCCAGAACAGTTTTGATCAAACCTGCAACACCAGAGGCTGCGGTTAAATGTCCAATATTGCTTTTTACTGAACCAATTGCAATAGTTTGCTTATTTTTTACCGAAGCAAATGCTTGGTTTAAACCGGCAAGTTCAATTGGGTCACCAAGTGGTGTTGCCGTACCATGTGCTTCAACATAACTAATTTGAGAAGGCAATACACCCGCTTGTTGCATGGCCATTTGAATGGCTTTGGATTGTCCCATAGAAGAAGGCGCAGTAAACCCTCCTTTGCCTGCACCATCGTTATTTACCCCTGTTCCCTTTATTAAAGCAAAAATGGTATCCCCATCGCGCAAAGCGGCTGATTTGGGTTTTAATAACACCATACCAGCACCATCGCTAAATACGGTACCCGTTGCTTGATTGTCAAAAGTTCTTGTATGACCATCTTTACTATAAATGCCTCCTTCTTGGTATAAATGACCACTCTGAATAGGTGATGTAATAGCAACACCACCAGCTATAGCTAATTCACATTGTCCATTTCTAATTGATTCTACTGCTTGCGCGATGGCTAATAGTGAAGTAGAACATGCCGTATGAACACTGACAGCAGGTCCATTTAAATTCAATACAAAAGCAGCTCTTGTAGCAACATAGTCCTTTTCATTATAGGTCATGACTTGAAAAGCACCTGCTTGTTGCACCAAGGTTTTATTGGGCAAAATATTTTCTTGGTAATAAGTATTGTTCCCCGTTCCTCCAAATACTCCAATCCTTCCAGCATAGATGTTTGGCAGGTATCCAGATTTTTCCAAAACCTCCCAGGCCAATTCCAGGAATACCCTTTGCTGTGGATCTGTAAGTAATGCTTGTTTGGGTTGAATTTGAAAAAAAGCTGCATCAAAATCAGTAGCATGATTAATCACCCCTCTTGCGGCAACATAATCTGGATCTTGCTTTATTTCTGATGGTATACTAGCATCTAACTCTTCTTGTTTGAAAAAACTGATTGTTTCCCTACCCTCTTTAAGTAAGTTCCAATATTCTTCAATAGTATCCGCACCTGGGAACCTTCCAGACATGGCAATGATAGCAATGTCTTCTTTATGTGCATCTACATAATGTATTTCTTCATCAACTGGCTGATCTATTAGATCCCCGCGCTCCAACCAATTAACCAAACCTTCAATGGTTGGGTATTGGTATAAAACGGTAATGGGTAACGTTATCTGGTATTCATTTTTTAATCGAACAATACAATTAATGGCCAGCAAGGAACTTCCACCTAATTCAAAAAAATGATCCTGCACACCAATGGTATCCCATTGCAACAAATCAGACCAGAGGGTTGCAAGATTTTTTTCAATGGTGGTTTGAGGCGCTTTAAACAATTGTGCTAATTCAGGTCTTCTTCTGTCAGGAACGGGTAATGCCTTTCTATCTACTTTTCCACTACTGGTTTTTGGAAACTCCTCTAAAAACACAAACACTGCAGGAATCATATAAGCCGGCAATATTTTTTTCAAAGCCAACCTAATGGATTCTTGATTTACTTGATTTGGATTGACTATTAAATATGCAACCAATCTTTTTAAACCATTTTTCTGATCTTGAGCTAAGACCACGGCCTGACTAACGCCGTGTTGTTTTGTAAGAATCAATTCTAGTTCTGCAGGCTCTATTCTATGTCCTGCAATTTTTACTTGATCATCTTTTCTACCAAGAAACTCAATATTTCCATCGGGTAAATATTTAGCTAAATCACCCGTTTTATAAACTCTCTGTAATTGTCCTTGGGCGTCTTTCCAATCAATAAATTTTTCATTGGTTAAGTCTGGATTGTTCAAATAGCCATTGGCCAAACAAATACCCGAAACCCAAAGCTCTCCTATTTCACCTGCGGCAAGTTCATTGCCAGATTCATCTACAATATGTATGGCTGTATTGGGCAAGGGTTTACCAATATTCGGTAAAGCAGGCCAGGATTGTGCATCACCGTCAAGTCTTAAACAGGTACAGACATGTGTTTCTGTTGGACCATATTGGTTGAACAAAATGGCATGAGGTAGCTTAGAAAAAAAGCGCACCAATTGAGGTGTTATTTTCAGTTGCTCTCCTGCCGTCATTATATATTGCAGACTTTGCGGATAGATTTGTTGGGATATGGCGGTATCCGTTAAAAACTGTAATGCCACAAATGGAAGAAAAATGCGATTGATCTTATGTTGATCAATAAATCGCAATAATTTCTCTGGCTCAATTAACCATTGTTCATCTATTAATACAATGGTTCCACCTGTGATGAGGGTAGAAAAAATATCTTCAAAAGAAGCATCAAAAGTGAGTGGTGCAAATTGCAGGGTTCTTGTTCCAATACCTGCCTTGCTATTGGTAGACTGCCATTGAATTAAATTTAATAGCGCTGCGTGTCCAAGACAAACGCCTTTGGGTTTTCCGGTGCTTCCAGAAGTATAGAGTACATAAGCCCTTTCTTCAAAAAAAGGAAACGAACGATTGGAAGTTTCTTGGTTATTAACGGATTGATAGGAAAGTGCTTTTAACTCTAGTTTATTAAAAAACTGTTCTTCTGATTGATCACATAGTATAAATTCCAGTTCTGCGTTGTCTATCAACTCTAGCAATCTTGCATTTGGATAAGTTGGATTTAGGGGCAGATAGGCTTTACCTGATTTTAAAATGGCTAGCATACCTACTACCATATCAAAGTTTCGGGTAGTGCTGATGCCTATGATGGCTGTATTTGGCGCTTTTTGGTGTATTTCAAATGCCAATTGATTGGCACGTTGATTCAATTCCAGATAAGTTAGGGAGTGATTGCTATATTCAACGGCTGGAAGATCAGACCATTGAGACAACAATTCTTCAAAAAGTTGGTGTATAGAATGGGGCATTTCTGAGATATTAAAAAAACCTGAATACTCTGCGAATAACGAAAAATATGAATTTATATTTTATATACAAACTAATATATATAAGCTTGAAAATGAATTGAAATTGACAAAGGGATTGGAGGATATAGAAGAGCGTTAGTTAAACCAGAGGTGAAGTTTCTTTGAACTGCGTTTTGGGATGTTTTGAACCCAAGGAGATGTTTTATGAACTGCATTGTTTGGATGTTTTGAACCCAAGGAGATGTTTCTTTGAACCGCTTGGCAGCGGTTTACTGTTGCGGAGGGTTTGGGTTGGGTGTTTTGACTCTAAGGAGATGTTTTATGAACAGCTTTGTTTGGATGTTTTGAACCCAAGGAGATGTTTCTTTGAACCGCTTGGCAGCGGTTTACTGGTGCGGAGGGTTATGTTTGGAAGTTTTGAACCCAAGGAGATGTTTTATGAACTGCATTGTTTGGATGTTTTGACCCCAAGGAGGTGTTTCTTTGATTGGATTAGCTTCGCTGAGCCATGCCGAGCGTCCTTACCCAAAAACCCTCGCCGCTTGTCAGCGGCTGGTTTTTTATTTACTTCAGCTCCCGTAAATGCGCTTCGCTTTTTACTTCGCTTCAGTAAATAAAAAACCCGACTATCGTCGGGTTTTTGTGAACCGGATTGGATTCGAACCAATGGCCTGCTGCTTAGAAGGCAGCTGCTCTATCCAGCTGAGCTACCGGTCCATGTTGTTGTTTTATGGACTTTTCGGGTTTGAAAGCTAGGCTTCCTGACCTGAAGGGTCGCAAAAATAAATTTTAATTAGTTTGCAGCCAAAAGCAATTCAAACAATGGAGGTAAAAATTGAACAAAGTTGGAAAGAACTGCTAAAAGATGAGTTTTCAAAGGGCTATTTTTTGCAGATTGCGGCCCATTTAAAGACCGAAAAGGCAACGGGGGCAACGGTTTACCCTCTTGGACAATTTATTTTCCATGCTTTTGATAAAACTCCGGTAAACAAATTAAAAGTGGTGATTATTGGCCAGGATCCCTATCATGGACCCGGTCAAGCCCATGGTTTAAGCTTTTCTGTGCCAGATGGCGTGGCTTGCCCACCCTCTTTACAGAACATTTTCAAAGAATTGAAAATGGATATTGGCTTGCCCATTCCAGCTACTTGCAACCTATCGCCCTGGGCGGAACAAGGGGTATTGCTATTAAACGCCAGCCTAACCGTTAGGGCCAATGAACCCGCCAGTCATGCCAAAATTGGTTGGATGATTTTTACCGATGCCGTGATTCGGAAAATCTCAGATGAGAAAAAAGGCATCGTGTTTTTGCTATGGGGGCGTTTTGCACAGGAAAAACAGGACCTGATAGACCAAACCAAGCACCATGTATTAAAAGCTGCCCACCCCTCTCCTTTTAGCGTTGAAAAAGGGTTTTATGGTTGCAGGCATTTTAGCAGAACCAATGAACTACTCATGAAGGAAGGAATTGACCCTATTGATTGGAGTTTAGATGCTTCTGTTCAACCATTGAAAGAAATATAAGATATTTGCGCCCAAGCTGAAATAACCAAGCATGAGCAAGCGTACATCTTCCAATCCATTCCTAGACATCTTTGCCCGAATCTGGGCGTTCTGGGGTCTGATTAGTTTTGCAGGAACCTTCCTGATTATTTTAATCCCATCCCTATTGACCAAACTGATTAAAGACCCCAAGGGTATGTGGTGGTTTATCAGTATTGCTAGAGGATGGCAATGGACCTGGTTACACCTAATTGGATGCCCAGTTAGCGTAAAAGGAAAAGAGCATTTTGCAAAAGGCAAAACCTATATAGTTACCTGTAACCACAATGCATTATTAGACGTTCCCCTGTCTGCACCATTTATTCCTGGGCCTAATCAAACCATCGCTAAAAAAGAATTTACCAAGGTACCCTTGTTTGGATTTTATTATGCCAGGGGCTCTGTTTTAGTTGATAGGAATAGCGATGCCAGTCGTAGAAAAAGTTTTGATGACATGAAAGCCGCTTTGAGAAAAGGCTTCCACATGTGCATCTTCCCTGAAGGAACTAGAAATAGAACCAAGGAACCCTTAAAGACATTTTTTGATGGGGCTTTTAAATTGGCGGTGGATACCCAAACTGAGATTATTCCATCTGTGATTTTACATACCAAGCAAGCCATGCCTGCAGACAAGTCTTTTTACTTGGTACCACATCCTGTTGCCATTCATTTTTTGGAGCCTGTTAGCCCAGTAGGATTAACTAGCAAAGAACTCAGAGACAAGGTATTCCAGATCATGTCTGCCTATTATTTAGCCAATAATTAATTCAAATTAATCAAGCACAACTAACTGTTAATCAGCAAAATAAAATATCTAGAAATTAGAGAAGGTTCTACTACGGTTAATCCTTAAATCACGCAAGATTCCTGACTTAGGATTGATGGTAATATTGAAAGATCGGTACAAACCAATGGGTGTAACATTGATAGACAATTGCCAGCAGTGCATCTCTCGGGTAATAAACATACTCAGTTGTTGCAACTGCATCACATTAAAATCAAAATAACCTGTACCACCCATTTTCCATTTTGGTGTTAGTGTAAAGTCTCCATTAAAGTTCATGGAAGAATAGATTTGACTTTGATATCCGCTGTAATCAGATTTCAGGGTTTGGGTATAGTTCAAGGAATAGGAGAAACTCAATGACCAAGGCACATTAAAGTCTGTGAATTCTGCTGGATTGGCCCTAGCAAATTGCAATTGTCTTTGCTGTTCATCTGGTGTCATAAAAGGATCCAAAGGCATTTCCTTGCTATTAGATTCCTTTCCTTCTTTTTCATCTTTGGTCTTACTCTTGAAAGAAGTACTAATAGCTAGGTTGGCACTGGTTATCCTACCAAATTTTCCCTTACCAGGCTCAAACAATAATTTATTAATCCGGTATCCCTTGTTATCTACATCATAAGGATCCAAGTTAGCGCTAGCCGTAATATTGATTTTTTCAAACAGGGTACTTCGTGCGTATAAATTAAAATTACCCAAGGCAAAACTATCGGCCATTAAGTTATAAGAAGAAGAAAAACCAAAACCATCAATGATGCGCACTTTCTTGGCTTCTTTATTGGCCGTGTCTTTTTTATCCTTCACTTTCATTTCTAAAAGGTTATCAACCCCAAATCCAATACCACCAAATTTACCTTCGGAAAAGGAACCCATAATACCTCCATCAAACCTAGAAAAACGTTGTTTTCTTCCAGAAGTATCCACCTGCGTTTCATAATAATCTTTCTTAGCCATATCGGGCTTATAGTTCAAAGAGATATTGGGTCTAATCTCATGCCTAATAGCTTGCACACCCTTAGATTTCTTAAACAAATAAGTACCAAAAATTCGGGTATTGGCTCCTATTCCAAATCCCATTTGACGAGCAGTATAAAAACCCTTGGTGATAGTAGTATCTACTTTTTCCGTAGTTGGGTTCCATTTTTTTTCATTTGATTGTCCATACCAACGTTCTTCATAAGATATGCTTGGCGCGATGGTTATGGGACCTAGTGATGGCAATGACAAGGTAATAGGAATATTGTGTTGAGCACCCCACTGCACCGTATCTAACATTCTACGAAAATTGAAAGTACTATCGTAGAAAGAGAATTGGTTTTGCAGGTTGCCACTATAACCCAAGCCCAATTTCTCATACCATTTGGGGGAACCCACTGATTCTTTTTTCTGGAAAGGATAAAAAGTAACCACGTTAAAGTTGGCTGTAGGTAAGTTCACATTCACCAAACCAGAATTACTATTCTGGTTGTGGTTGGCGTTCAAAGACAGGTTGTATTTACCCCTCCAATCCTTGGAATAGTTAATGGATGAGCTCAATTGGTTATTGTAGTTGGCATAAGGATTGTTGAGCAAGGACTGGTTAAACTTGGTAGATCCAAAATTCACCGATGCCCCAAAACTGGTTCCCGGTCTTGCCCTATTGTCCATGCTATGACTCCAGTTAATCATATAAGATTTGGACTGGCTAAATTCTTCTTTTGAACTTCCAGACCTATTCAAGGCCTTGGTATTTTGAAAAGTCAAATTCAAATTACCCGTGTAGCGGTAACGCTTAATGTATTTGCTATTAAAATTCAGTAGCCATCCTCCGTAAGAGTAAATATTGGCCTTGGTTGTAATATCTACATTATCATTGATTACTTTATAATAACCCAAGCCCTCTAGTCCAACTCCAAAATCTTCACTAGTAATAAATGCTGGTGCCATAAAGCCAGAATGCCTTCCCCTACTCAATGGATATAATCCAAATGGAATTCCAACAGGCATGGGCACGCCTTCAAATTCAGGGAATGCAGGCCCAGAGACACCTAATTTGTTATTGACAATTTTCATCTTACCGGTTCTAAAGGCAAAATGCGGGGTATCTAAATTACAAGTAGTAAACCTGGCTTTTTTGGCAAATGCTTCATCAGCGCTCACTCTTTTGAGTTGCTGTGCATTCACAAAAATCTCGCCCTCTTGTAAAAAAGTATTTTGAATCAGTGCCTTACCCGTTTTGGTATTAAAGGCAATGGAATCACTGATGGTCTTGGTCTCACCTTGGTTAAAATGGGGTTTGTTCAAGGGATTATTGGCCGTATCAACACCACCATAGGCTTTAATAATCTGAGTTTGCTGATCATACTTGATGGTGGCCGCATCCAAATTCATGTCTTTATAGTCCATTTTGGCCTTACCATATAAAATGAACTCCTTGGTTGGAATAATGAGCACCCCAGAATCTTCTGCATTGTATTTTACGGGAGCGTCAATACTGTCTTTTGAAATTTGCAGGGTATCTACTTTGGGAATACTATCCAGTTTGGTAGTATCGTCAGGGTCTGGTTCAATGCTTTTTTTCACGGGTACCGTTTCAGGAACCGTATCTTGTAGGGTGTTCAGCCAGTTCCATACCATGGGCTGCTGCGCTCTGGAAGCCTCAGTATGAATTGTTAATATCAGCAAATAAGCCAATACAACAATACCAAGGAGCGTTTTTACGTTAAATTTGCACAGTTTGCTCATAGTTCTCAGGGGGCAAAAATAAGGGCTTCGAGGGGTATAATGGTAAGTGAGGAAAATCCTTTAACGAATTGATATGATGCGCAGAACAATAACAGGCTTTTTTTTATGCGGATTTTGTGCTTTGGTAGCCATGTCCTTTATCCATCCTAAACCAAATCCCATGCAAAATAAGGGCTTGCGAAGGATTGTGATTGACCCAGGTCATGGTGGATCAGACGGCGGTGCCAGGGGCAAATTTTCTAATGAAAAAGACATCGCGCTAGCTGTTTCCTTGAAACTAGAGCAAATGCTGCGCGAGGAAATGCCCGATGTGGAAGTGGTGATGACCCGCACCACCGATATTTTTCATTCTGTGATTACCAAGGCCCAAATAGCCAATCAAGCCAAGGGCGATTTATTTGTTTGTATTCACGTGAACAGTGCGGACCCAATTAAACACAGAGAAGTGGTAGGGCATCATACAGAAACATATTACAAGGGCAAGGGTAAAAAAAGAAAGAAATACACTAGAAAAGTAACGGATTATAATACCTGGACTACCCCCAATCCAGCTAAGGGAACCGAAACCTTTATCTATGGAGTGGGTAAAACTGATGCCAAGAAAGAAGCATTGACTGAAAATATGGACATGTATATGGATAGTGTGTCTGCTAAGATTCTGAATGAGAACAATAGCAATGACCCTACCAAAATGATGATTTCCACTTTGAAAACCCAACAATATTTTCAAAGATCGGCCAATTTAGCACTGACTATTGAAGAGGAATTTCAGAAAGTAGGTAGGGTTAGCCGTCAGGCACAACAGCGCCAAAAAGGAATTTGGGTATTACAGGCCGTGGCAATGCCTTCCGTATTAATTGAAACGGGCTTTATTTCTAATCCTGAAGAAGAGGAATATTTAAACAACGATGACGGGCAACGTGAAATCTGTGAAGTGATCATTCGCTCCTTAAAACGCTATAAATTCTCATTGGAAAAGCAGTTATCTGTAGGCGGTTCCAAATAATTTTAACCATTTCCCCTGATTTTTTACAAGCTGGAACAAGGGGCTTCAGGCCAAGAACCCTTAGTTTTGTAGCTATGAAGATTTCAAATGAAACCAAGGTGGGCGCTCTG
>JBEAPC010000311.1:0-2782 GCA_041164585.1 Bacteroidota bacterium | reverse complement strand
ATATGATTTGTTGCACCAAGAAGTGGAATGCAAGAAAAAAGACCAGAGTTTCACTTTGCAAGGAAGTAAAGAAGTTAGTAGCGTTGTAATTGAATACAAGAAAAAAACATCTGATAATTAGTACTGTGAGTAATAGCATTCCTAAAAAAAGTCCAACGGGCACTAAACTCAAAAGAAAATTTGCTGAAGCTTCAAGGTGGTTGCATATCTATGTATCCATGATCAGCTTTGCCATTGTGTTGTTCTTTTCAGTAACGGGTATCACATTGAACCACCCTGACTATTTTGCGGGAGAAATGAAAGAGACCCATGAAAAGGGCCAAATGAATACAGCCTGGGTAAAAGTGACAGACACTGTAAAAATTGCCAAATTAGAAATGGTAGAATTGCTACGCAAACAGTATGGGATAAAAGCACCGGTTACAGAATTTAGAATAGAAGAACAGCAATGCGCCATTTCTTTTAGAGGCCCAGGTTATGCAGCCGATGCATTTGTTAGCAGAGAAGATGGTAATTTTGAAATTACTTTATTAAAAGCTGGCGCGATAGGCATTTTGAATGATTTGCACAAGGGAAGAGACTCAGGGGCTAAATGGGCAATCTTAATAGATGTCTCTGCTATTTTAATGATCATTATTTCACTCACAGGCATTATTCTATTACTGTATATTAAACGTAAACGGATTAGTGGCATTGTTTGGGCCTTGATTGGTCTAGTATTGGCTTTCATGGTATACAAGCTCTGGGTTTAATTCAAAATTTCATAATGATAACTTCTTCAAAATACCCGCTAGCGGGTATTTTGTTTTTATAGCCTAAGCCTACTTTCATTTTATCAAAAAAAATGATACAATGAAACAAGTAATCCCTATTATCCTTGGCCTATGTTTTACATTTATGGCCAATGCTCAGAAAAAAGACCTCACACATTTTTATTTCACTGAAACCTTTCTAGAAGGATTTACCAAGCAAGCCCCAACTGCAGAACAGTTAAAAGACTGTGACCTCATTTACCAATCAAATGATAAGATTGCGCAAATCAGGTATTCCTTTAGACCAGACATGAAAGAAGTAGCTCCTGCTTCAGTAGAAACCTATGCAACGGCCCTTTTTTTGAATCAGTCTTCCAGCTTAGACCCCAATAGTTTGAAAATGATGCAACACAACCCAGCAAGCGTAAATGGGGATTATGCAGGCACATCCGGCTATTTTGCCCTATTTGAAACCAATAAAAGATTCAGTGCCGAATATCCTGTTTGTCTAGCTTTTTATATCTATAAAGAAAAAGTAGGTGCCTTTGTGATTTACCTACTTGCCAAAAGCCAAGAAGATATTGGCAAAAGCAACTATGCACAAGCACTTGGTGGAAATATTATCAAATTCAAATAAATAAAAATTGATTAGTCATGAAACAAGGGTTTAGCCTGAAACTATTATGGGCATTGGCTTTAATGACCATTGGTCAATTTTTAAATGCTCAGGATACTAATAAGGATTATTTGTATCCAGTGATTGTAAAAGGCAAAATGGGTTATATAGACAAAACTGGAAAGCTTAAAATCAATGCAGCTGTTGAAAGGCCACCGAGTTATAGCATGGAAAATATACATGGTGAATTTATTATTGTAGGCAGCACTAAAAAAGTGCTTTACAATAGACTTGCAAAAATTGTCATTGACAAATATTTCAGCGATATCATGATTGACGAGACCAACAAACTCATAAAAGTCTCTGCCCTTTCTGACAACTCATTCAGCATATTTAGTGCAAAAAAAGGCTGGTACGATTTTTCTGGAAAAGAAATCATTCCCGTTGCCTACGAAACCCAAATATTGTCTGGTGGATATACATTTCATGAAGGTTTATGGTGTTATGAAAAAGACAATCTTCAAGGTTATATGGACACCAAGGGCAATACAGTGATTCAACCACAATTTGAATCAGCAACAGATTTTAAAAATGGATTGGCTGCTGCAAGAAAAATAAGTTCTGATGCATTCGGCTATATTAATGCAAAGGGGGAGTTTGTAATCAAGCCTCAGTTTTATAGTACTGGAGATTTTGACGAATCTGGATATGCTTTGGTATATATCAATAAATCAGATAAAACCCAGAGTATCATTAATAGAAATGGAAAAATCTTAGTGAAAAACATTCCATACCGAGCACAAAATGATGGAATATCTAACGCTATTTTTCAAAAAGGATTGGTTCCTGTTTATGATACGGTACAAAAGAAATATGGCTATATGGACTACACGGGTAAAACCGTAATTCCTATGCAATTTGTATCTGCAGAAGAATTTGACAAAGAAGGAAGAGCATGGGTAAATCTGGGTGGTCAAGTGGAAGGAAAGGGATTGTTTGCTAAAACACTGGGTGGCAAATGGGCTTTAATAGATACTAAGGGCAACCAAGTAATCCCTTATTTCAGAGCAGAACAGGTAGGCCGATTTGTAGAAGATCTTGCTGCTGTAAAAATGAATGGTTTGTGGGGTTTTATGAATTTGAAGGGTGAAATAGTGATTGAACCCCAATGGAAAGAAAGACCAGGCAATTTTGATGGAGGCTTGGCTAGAATTACAGAAAAATCAGCAACTGCTAAAGAAGGTACATTCAGCTCCTTTGTTGCTGTTGGGTATATAAATAAAACAGGGCAATTCATTTGGCCTATACAGGAATAAAATTAAATCCTAAAAAAACGTACATGAAGAAAACACTAATTGTCATCAGTACCTTTTTGGTGATTGCTCAAAGCAATGCACAAAAAGGTGGAACAGAA
>JBEAPC010000310.1:0-12813 GCA_041164585.1 Bacteroidota bacterium | reverse complement strand
TGACTAAATGGATTGTTCTCTATGCCATTCATGGGTGAGCCATGCCCCACAAATACCACAGGCATCAATTGCTCTTGTTCTTCCAAATTGTCTGTGAACTGTTTAAGACTACTGAATGAATTGATTCCTGTCATGTTTTTAATTAATACTGCAAAGTTAGAATTAAGTTTTGGCCCTAATTTATGAAATGGGGAACAGTCTGTTAAAGCATCAATTAAAATTCAGCTAACAATGTCAATGGTTTAGCTAATTAGATGCTAATATTGATCAATAGATTGAAAACCCAATGATTTGCCATGACTCGAATTAGTTTTGAAGAAATGAAAGCCACCATCAAGCAGGCTTTCTTGATTGCTGGCATGCCCGAAGAAAGGGCTGATACCTGTGCCCAAATACACACTGAATCCAGTTGCGATGGCGTCTATTCCCATGGGTTAAATAGAGTAGAACGCTTTGTGGATTATATACATCTAGGATGGGTTGATGTAAATGCTAGCCCTACCCTAGACAAAAATCTAGGTGCTTTAGAAATATATAATGGCAACATGGGACCAGGCATTTTAAATTCCCAATTTGCTATGAATAGGGCTACAGAAATGGCAGCTAGTAATGGTTTGGGGCTTGTTGCATTAAATAATACTACGCATTGGATGCGTGGTGGAGCATTTGGATGGCAGGCTGCGGAAAAGGGTTTTATTGGCATTTGTTGGACTAATACAGAATCTTGTATGCCTGCTTGGGGTGGAACTTCCGGTGTTATTGGAAACAATCCCTTTGTTATGGCTATTCCCAGAAAAGAAGGTCATATTGTATTGGATATGGCCATGTCTCAATATTCCTATGGCAAATTGGGTGTTACTAGGTTAAAAAATGAACAGCTTCCCTACCCCGGTGGATTTGATCAAGATGGAAATCTATCTACTGACCCAGAAGCCATTGAGGCAACTAGAAGGGTATTGCCTATTGGATTCTGGAAGGGTTCCGGATTTGCCATTATGCTGGATTTGATTTCCAGTTTACTTTCTGGAGGGCTTTCTACTGCAGCCATTGACAAATATGGCAAGGGCAGTTGTGGTAGTTGCTGTCAAGTATTTATTGCCCTCAATCCACTCATGATTAATACCCAAGAATTTATTGACAAAGTACTCCAAGAAACGGTGGAACAAATTAAGGGATCAACAAGGGTTCAACCAGACAAACCACTTTCTTATCCTGGAGAGAATTCTTTAAAAACCAGAATAGATCATTTGGCCAATGGCATTGTGGTTGTTGATAGTATTTGGGCAAAAGTGAAGGAACTTGCTAATGTATAATTGTTAATGTTCGTCTGGAAATGGCAAGGGTTTTCCCGTACTTTTTACTAGGGGTATTTTTGCTTTGAATTGTCTTAATTGTGCGGATAATTTCAAACTAAGCATTTTCACTTTTTCTGGGTATTGAGTAGACAAATCAGTGCTTTCACCCAAATCAGTAGACAAACGATACAATTCCTTTTTGCCATTGCGTTGGTTGTATACCAGTTTCCAATTGCCTTGGCGGATAGCACTAAAATAATTAATTCCAGGACCATCTTTAGGAATCCATTTATTGGGATAATGCCAAATTAGACTTCTTGAACTGTCTTGCAAACTTGGATTTTTCAAAATGGGCAAGAAAGATTTTCCGTCAATAGATTGCACCAATAATGGATTGCGAACACCAGCCATTTCTAAAATGGTTGGGAAAAAATCTTCCACCATCACATATTGTTTGGCAACAGTATTTGCGGCAACTTTTCCGGGCCATTTCACCAGCATGGGCACTCTAATGCCACCTTCATACACAGAGCCCTTTCCAGCTCTCAAAGGAAGGTTTTGAGTATGAGCTTCCCCACCTCTTTGTGGTTTCAAACTCAAGCCACCATTGTCACTTATGAACATAATAATGGTATTGGAAGCAATGCCTTTTTGATCTAACCAATGCATGATATCGCCTAAGCTTTTGTCCATACCCTCTACCAAACTGGCGTACCTAGCTTCAATACTATCCAGTCCTTGGTCATAATATTTTTGAACAAATCGCTTGTCAGCCATGATGGGTGTGTGAACAGCGTAATGGGACATGTTCAGAAAAAAAGGTTGACGATTTTTAACGGGTTGTACCAAAGCCTTCAAAGCTTCAAGCGTTAATGCTTCTGTTAGAAAGCTATCGGTTCCAAAATACTCTTCCAAGTCAGGAACCGCTTGGGCACTAGCTTTACCAGGTAGATTCCCATAATTATCCTTACCCAAATAACTCTGAGGATGCCCTGCAGCATGCCCAGCAATATTTATTTGAAAACCTAGGTTATGCGGATTGGCACCTGGTGTTCCCATAGATGCCCAATGTGCTTTCCCCACATGAATGGTAGTATATCCAGCAGCTTGTAATAGTTTAGGAAAAGGGGTGGCATACACTGTTTTTGGAATATTGGGAACAGGACTTAATCCATTGATATTCCAATCCACTGCTTGAAGATATTGATCAGGGTTATCAGAACTATTATTGCGCTGGGGCGATGTCCAATTGGTGACCCCATGATGAGCTGCATTCATTCCTGTAAGCAAACTTGTTCTAGTTGGTGTACAAACAGGTGTAGCATAGGCATTGGTAAACTTCATTCCCTGGCTAGCCATTTTTTCCATATTGGGTGTATGGTATCTAGCATTGAATGCAGATGCTGTTTGATCAAATGGAACAGAGCAATCCTGCCAACCCATATCGTCTATTAAAAAAACAATGATATTGGGTTTGGATTGTCCAAGAATAGAAATAGGAATCCAAAAAAGCAAGAGCATTAGTAGGCAGACTACCCTATTTGCTGATAATTTGGAGCGATGATTCACGGCCTTATTTGTTTTTAATTTGAAGTAGCTTTTCAGCAAGTGCTTTTACCTTATCAGGATATTGACTAGCCAGATTATTGCGCTCACTAGGATCCTTGCTTAAATCATAGAGTTGGGGGTCTTTTGCATTTCCTAATTCGGTGTCGGTTTTGGGATCATAAGCAGCCCTGTCACTTGGTTCAATGTATTTCCAATTGCCTTGAATCAGCGATAAAGTACCTGCATGTTCCACTAAGATCTCTCTGCCTGTTTTGGACTGGCCCAACAATGCAGCCAGTTGGTTCTCACTATCCACACCATCGCCTTTAGGCATTGGCCTTTTTAATAAACTAGAAAAACTGGCCAAGAAATCTATTTGACAAACTAGGGCGTCTGAAACACCAGGCTGCACTTTACCAGGCCAACTGATGATCATGGGAACCCTTGTACCCGCTTCAAAAATACTGTACTTGCCACCGCGTAAAATGCCGGCGGGCTTGTGTCCATTTAATTGGGTTACGGCTCCGTCTTGATAGCCATCGTCTAATACAGGTCCGTTATCACTACTAAAAATGACCAAGGTATTTTTACTCAATCCAAGCTGATTCAATTCTTTTAAAATCTCTCCCACTGCCCAGTCTAGTTGCAAAATGGCATCACCCCTATAACCCAGTCCAGACTTGCCTTTGAAGATGGTGGAGGGCATTCTAGGAACATGTGGTTCTGTTAAAGCATAAGTCAAGAAAAATGGTTCGCGTTGGTGTTGGGTAATAAATGCTTTGGCTTTTTCTAAAAAAGTCAGGGGCATTTCCTCGTCTGTCCATCGCGCAGCTTTACCGCCACTCATATACCCTATTCTGCCTATGCCGTTAACAATGGTATTTTCATGCCCATGTCCGGGTGATGATAGCATTTTCAATAATTCCGGATGCTCCTTTCCTGTTGGGTCAGTACCAACTTTATTTTGATAGTCAACTTGAATGGGATCTGCTGCACTGCCTGCCAATACTGTTTGATTTTCCAAAAAAACGGTTGGCACACGGTCTGCTGTTGCAGGAAAAATAAAAGAATAATCAAATCCAATTTCTTTTGGCCCAGGTTTTACCGCTTCATTCCAATTCTTGGCAACCGCATCGCCCAAGCCCAAATGCCATTTTCCAACAATGCCAGTTGCATACCCCGCGGCTTTAAATTGAGAAGCAAGACTGGTTTTATTGGTAGGAACAATCAATGCCGCATCACCTGGCAAAACCCCTGTTCCTTTTACCCGCCATGGATAATTACCCGTCATCAGCGCATAGCGCGATGGCGTGCAAGTTGCAGAACTACTATGGGCATTGGTAAAGCGTAAACCATCTGCAGCAAGCTTGTCTAAATTGGGGGTTTTAATTTTGGTAGCACCATAAGCACCAAGGTCTCCATAACCAAGGTCATCCACATAAATCAGCAATACATTGGGACGGTTATTTTGAGCCGTTAACAGATGGCTTGAACCTATTAAAAAGGTAATCAACCAAAGTACTCTTATTTTCATGCAGTATTATTCTTTTTTCAATAAGCGATATTTCTGAGGAGACACTCCAATGACTTTGCGGAATCTTTTGGAAAAATAATAAGGATCATCAAAACCCATACTAAGTGCAATGTCTTTGATAGACCTGTCTGTAAAATCCAGTTGCTGACTGGCTTTTTGCATTTTCATTTGAATAAAATAGTCTATGGGTGCATACCCCGTTTTTTTCTTAAACAGACTTGAAAATCTGGATGGGGAATAGTTAAAATGACTACAAAGTTCTTTGAGGGTTATATTCTCATTGATCTGCTGTTGCATGAATAAGATAACCGTATCTACAAAGTCTACCCTACCCTGGTGTTCTACAGGATAGTGTTTGGAATTATACAAAAACAAGGATATAAATTGGTACAAACACATGTTTACAAACATGAGGTTATCAATACTATAACCTAGTTCAAGGGTTTTACAAATTTTAGAAAACAAGGAAAGTATATCTCCTTTATCTTTTACGTGTTCTGGCTTAAAATGATTTTGCACCACGCTCATTTCATTGAACATAGGCAAGGACTCACCTCCAAAATGAATCCAATAGATAGACCAAGGATTGTCTTCCGAACTTCCATAAGAATGTTCCACGTTCTGGGGTAAGATAAAGAACTCATTGGGAGCCACTTCATAACGTTGCTTGCCAATACTGTACCAACCCGTACCATCAACACAATAAAATAAAAAATTCTCTGGCAGTCCATTTTTTCGATGGGTAAAATGCCCCTTTGCCTTTGGATAATAGCCCAAGCTATTTACATACAAGTGCTTTAAAAAAGCATTGTTCTGGATCCTAGACTTGATGATGGTTTTGGAGATCTCTATCCGCTGCCTTCCCTGTCCATACCAGATATTTTTGTGGGAACCTTCTCTAGTTGTCTTTTCCATATGCAAGTACTGGTAGTGGAAAGATAGCAAAAAAAGCCGCTAAATGCTACGCGACTGTGCATTGGGTGGTCAAAAAGGATAACTTTACTGGACTAATAAAGCAGCCTAATTATTGCTTATGCACTTGTTCAAAAAATCTGTTTTTCTTTTTTGCCTTATCCAATTAGGAAGCCATTTTTGGGCAAATGCCAAGATTGTTTTACCCGGCTTTTTTAATGACCATATGGTATTGCAACAGCAATCTCAACCTGCTATCTGGGGCTGGGCAACACCCAACCAAAAAATAGTAGTGCAAGTGGGTTGGACTTCTAAAAAATTCCAAACCAAATCGGATGCCGCTGGTAAATGGAAATTAACTATTGAAACTGCTTCAGCGGGAGGCCCTTATGACATGAGTATCTCTGATGGGGAGCGTCTTACCCTTACTGATCTATATTTGGGAGAAGTTTGGCTTTGCAGTGGTCAGTCCAATATGGAAATGCCTATGAGGGGATTTAAAGACCAAGCCCTGCTACATTCTAATGATGCCATTTTTCAATCAAAGAATCCATTAATTCGTTTTTACACCGTTCCAAGGACTACCAAAGCAACCCCACAAGACAGTAGCAAATCTGCTAGTTGGAAAATAGCCGAACCAACATCTGTAGCTGATTTTAGTGCTACGGCTTATTATTTTGGTAAAACCCTATCTCAACAATTACAGGTTCCTATAGGGCTAATCAATATCAGTTATAGTGGTACCCCAATTGAAGCATTTATGTCTCCTGAATCTTTAAAAGCTTTTCCTGAGATTACTATACCCCCTTCAACTGAACCCAAACCGAATAACAAAATGGCCAGTACCGTGTATCATGGCATGCTGCAACCTTTTTGGGGATATGGCATAAGGGGAATCATTTGGTATCAAGGAGAAACCAATTATGATAGACCGGCTCAGTATGAAAAGTTGTTCACTGCATTTATTAAAGAAGCAAGAACCGCTTCTCTTCAACCTGAATTACCTTTTTATTTTGCACAAATAGCACCCTTTGACTATGCCGTATACGCTACTGGTGGTGCACCAGTGATTAACGCTGCCTATTTAAGAGAAGCCCAGTTAAAAGTGGCGTCTTCTGTTGCCAATACGGGAATGGTTGTGTTAATGGATATTGGTGAAGAAAAATCTATTCATCCCATGGACAAAGAAACTGGGGGCAAGCGTTTGGCATATTGGGCATTGGCAAAAAACTATGGCATAAAGGGATTTGCTTATCAAAGTCCCAGCTATGATAGTGTACAAATCAAAGACAATCAACTAACCCTGTTTTTTAAAAATGCACCCAATGGTTTAACCAGTTATAGTAAGCCCTTAATTGGTTTTGAATTGGCAGGTGCTGACAAAGTATTTTATACAGCTGAAGCAAAAATAGTACAAGGCAAAATTGTGCTAACAGCAAAGGAAGTGACCAAGCCCATTGCTGCGCGATATGCTTTTAAAAATTTTATACCTGCAAGCCTTTTTAGTACAGAAGGATTTCCAATTTCCTCATTTAGAACCGACCAATGGTAATGCGCTATTCAAATATCATAAAAGCAGTTATGCTTTCTAGCTGTTTGATGCTATTAGTTTCTGCAACTTGTTTGGCACAATTAAAAGAATTGGATCAAATGAATCCAATTTGGAAAACGCAGAGCAAGAATGCATCCGAGTCCATGCCCTGTGGTGGTGGTGATATTGGTTTAAATGTTTGGGTAGAACAGGGAGAAGTCATGATCTATCTGTCTCAGTCAGGCATGTTTGATGAAAACAATGCATTGTTAAAAGCCGGCAGATTGCGATTGAAATTATTTCCCAATCCTTTCAATGAAAACTTTAAACAAGAACTAATACTTAAAGATGGTGCCATTAAGATTAGCGGGGGCAATGGATTATTAGCCACAACATTGACTATTTGGGTAGATGTATTTCATCCGGTTGTGCATGTAGACATAGCATCTGGAACAAAGATTAATACAGTTGCTAGTTATGAAAGCTGGAGACAGGAAGACAGAATCTTAACTAGAAAAGAAAATAGTGCCAATTCTTGGAAATGGTACAATAAGGTTTCCGTGATTACCCAAAAAGACCAAATTGGATTTGACAAAAACGCTATCTTTTTTTATCATCAAAACAAAGATAGCAGCGTATTTGATGCCACTATTAGACAAGAGGGATTATTGGCTTATAAAGACCAATTTCAAAACCCGCTAAAAGGAAAACTATTTGGTGGATTAATGAAAGGGGAGAACATGGTTCCAGTTGGAAGGGATTCTGGTACTTATGCCCAAACAAAGTTTGGTGCATGGCAACTCAAAAGCAAGAGCCCTAGTAATCAAGCTCACTTGGCAGTTGCACTCAATACGGTTAGTAATACCAGCATTGGCGCATTTCAAAACAAACTGCAGCAATTGGTAGTTACTGCATTTACCAATAGAAACAAGCAAAAGCAGGATACAAAAAATTGGTGGAATCAATATTGGAATAGATCCTATGTTTTTATCAATTCCAACAAGGGTAATGAAGATGAAAACTGGCAACTCAGTAGGAATTACCAATTGTTTAGATACATGTTGGGATGCAATGCTTTGGGCAAATCACCTACCAAATTCAATGGTGGTTTGTTTACCGTAGATCCCATTTTTACAGATAGTTCTGTTCATGGAACGCCGGATCACCGGAACTGGGGAGGAGGATTACACACAGCACAAAATCAGCGGTTGGTGTATTGGCCCATGCTCAAATCAGGTGATGCAGACCTAATGCAATCACAGTTTGATTTTTATCTCAAGGCCCTACACAATGCAGAACTGAGAACTAGAATTTATTGGAATCATGCAGGTGCTAGTTTTACAGAACAATTGGAAAATTTTGGCTTACCCAATGTAACAGAATATGGTTGGAAAAGACCAGCTGGTATAGATCCGGGACTTGAAGCAAATGCTTGGTTAGAATATTGTTGGGATACTTCCTTAGAGTTTTGTGAAATGATCTTGCAATCAAAACTATACACAGGAAAAAATATTAAACCATACCTCCAATTAATAGAAAGTTGTTTGATATTTTTTGATGAACACTATCAATGGATGGCCAAACAGAGGGGCGAGCAGCCCTTAGATGCAAGGGGCAAACTCCTACTCTACCCTGGTTCTGCAACAGAAACTTTTAAGCTTACCACCAATGCTAATTCAACCATTGCAGGGCTACGCACGGTAACACAGTCGTTACTACAAACAGGTTTATTAGACGCCAATAAAACCGCTTATTTTAAAGGCTTTTTACAACGCTTACCTGATTTGAGCTTTGGTAATTATCAGGGACACACTACCCTTGCCCCCGCTCAGAAATGGGAACGCGTGAATAATGTAGAATCGCCACAGCTATACCCCGTTTTTCCATGGGGTATCTATGGTGTTGGTAAACCCGGGTTAGATACGGCCATCAACACATGGCGCTATGATACATTTGCTATTAAATTCCGGAGCCATCTGGGCTGGAAACAGGATAATATTTTTGCCGCAAGATTGGGTCTGGTGGAAGAAGCCAAAAAATGGAATACCCTCAAACTTAAAAATGCGGAAAGAAGATTTCCTGCATTTTGGGGACCCGGCTTTGACTGGGTGCCTGATCATAATTGGGGTGGATCTGGCATGATTGGATTACAAGAAATGCTCTTGCAAACCAATGGCAGAAAGATCTATTTACTTCCCACATGGCCCAAAGAATGGGATACCCATTTTAAATTACACGCTCCCTATCAGACCACTGTTGAAGGCCGTGTTCATGGAGGCAAATTGGTAGAATTAATAGTTCTACCAAAAGAAAGAATGAAAGACGTAGTGAATCTATTCCACTGACCACAATAATTTTACAGGACCAATCAAACCCGCTTTGAGCAAGGATTTTCCCTCCATCCGCAAGGGGGCAGTAGTATTTGTAATGGGAGATATTGTTGCCTTTTTATAGTCACCCAATAATCGATTAAGCCATGTATTTGTTACTTTAATGGTTAATACATTTTTCCCTTTCTTGATGGCATTACTAAGGTCTACTTGATAAGGTGCTGTCCATACAGTACCACAATCTTTTCCATTCAATTGCACGGTGGCTATATTGTGTATCTCTCCTAAATCTAGCATTACGGTTTGGTCTACTTGATTATCTGCCACAAAAAATGCATTGGTATAAATAGCCGTTCCTGAATAATACTTAATAGCAGCATCTGAATGATTGGTCCAGGATGTTAAAGCATCTATTCGCTGTCTAGCTGTTGGTCCACCAAAAGCTGGATCAAATTGAACAATCCAATTTTTATTAAACTCATGTTCTTTCTGAGCTACCCATGTTTCTTCTGCTGTTTTTTGATTGGTGGCTTTCTTTGGCAGTACTATGAAAATGGACCCATTTGCTTCAAAGTGCAGATTAACTTGTGTTCTGCCCCCTTCCCTACTCCATTGAAATACAGGATTGATTTTTCCAGAAAGTGCATCCCAAATTTCTGGTTTTCCCTTATTTGCTCTCAAAGAAAATTCAATGTCTTTTGCTTGATTAGACTGATTGGATACAAAATAAATTTCCGCACCTTCTGTAGATCGGTGATTATAAGCAATAGTTCCTGGTTCCGCATTACTAGTTAGATCAGAGGCAACACCCAAATTGCTCAAATCAGCTTGTATAAAAGGGATACCCACCATTTTACCCTTTCCTGGTAAGGCTTTCAAGAGTAATTCCCTTGCTGAATCAGAACCAATGCTAGCAGGATCTATTAATATAGTTGCACCCGCTTGCATCAATGATTTTATTTTCTTAGCCACTGCCATACTCATTTCATGATAGGGCATCATTGGATGCTTAGAAGGAAATACCAATACCGAATAACTGCTACCATTGGCAAAAATCACTTTCCCATTTTCCACTTTTGCTAACCGCAATAAAGCGTCTGGATTAAAACAATCATAAGCATACCCATTCAATGGATTGATCCAATTTTCTGGATCGGCCATTTTAGCAGAATGGGTTACACCCTCTGGTATGGTTCGTTGTGGTTGACCAAAATTGGCTAGTCTTTCTTTTTCAGATTGCAATCGTGCAGCACCAAATAATCCAGGCAAGTCATTGACCAATCTATTGGGCAATAAAGACCTGCTGGGTAATTCTTCTCCTGTAAACACGGCTATATCCACAACGGGTTTACCTTCTTGTAAAACAGCTTGGGTACGGCTCAAATAGTCTAACCAAGCTTTGGCTTGGTTGAACCAGGTTTGGTCTCTTTGAAAATAGAGCCCAACCCCATCCAAAGTCATACCCGGTTTTTTGTCCATCCATGGATTATGGGTCATCACGTGGAAGACCAATTTATTTACGCCCAGTGCTAAATTTCTATCGCCAATGGCTTTGAGCATACCGGGATGTTCATCCCAAGCCATTCTTAGCTCGGTAAAGCTTTCAGATTGAATAATTTTCTTACCATAAATATGCCCCCCAGAAATGGCGTCTAACATATCATTGGGCTTATCATGCGTAGGGCTTCTTAACCAAAATTCACCCATGGGTAAATCAGACTGGCTATAGTGAAGCAAGCCATCGCTCATCATGGTAGGTGCAATACTTTCTGCACTAAACAAAGTGTTTTGTTTGTGCACTAAGGTTTTGAGCGTTTTATAAAACACATCATTTACCAATTCTGCAATGGTTTTGCGAATGTCTAATAATACTTGTTCGGATTCTTTGGCAGTGCCGATGGGTATTCCCGCTACAACAGGCAAGAATGGACGTAAGGCATATCCCCTTCTTTGTTGAAATTCTTTTTCAAAATTAGCAGACCAATTTTGACTGCCACATTCCCAACTATCTACATGGAATACCTTTAAAACATCTTTTGCTGCAGGACCAGCCATCTCAAATGCTTTTCCAAACCAACTGCTATATTGAAGTTTTATAGCAGCTTCATTAAACTTGTCAGCTTCTAACCCTTTTCCTGCTCCACCCGTTTCGTTTTTGTGACCGGTAGAAGTATGACCCATTCTTAAAATAACCCAATTGCCTGCTGGTATATTCCAATTCAATTCCCCATTTTTAAAATAGGAACTTATGTCTATTAACTCTTTGGGTTGAATACAAAGTGACTGGGGTAATTCATCTTCTGTAGTCCTTTCACTGACACGCCAGACTGAGCCATTCTTACTTTCATACTGATTAACCAATGCTTCGCTAGAAAGCTCAATGGCATTGAGTTTGAGCGTGGGTTTCCACTTGGCAGCATCTAGGTCTTCTGAACCCGCTTCGGTGCCTGTCTTGTCAAATACAAATCTAAAATACTTGGCCTTGGTGGCAGGAATGGAATGGGTTATTTCTTCATCATTATCCTGCCATCCATGTCTTGGAGAGAGCAGTTGCTTTACATCTTTAAAATGAAGCCCATCATCAGAACTTTGCACCAACAACCTTTGCGCTTGGTAATTATTACCTGCAGTTTTTACAACAAGTGAACGGCAGGTAAAGGGTTCTTGAAATTGATACTGAATCCAAGCCGTGCTATCTGATCTAAAGGTTTCTTTGGAAGCTGGATTCTTTAAAAAATCTACATTTAGACCTATTTTACTAGAACTGATTTGCAAAGGTACTTGACTGCTAAGGGTAATGTGTTCTTGCTGCAGTGGATAGGCAAAGACTGCAATATCCTGGTAATAATTTTCTTTTTGCTCAGGCACTTGTAATGGACCATGAAAGCTGCTGCCTCCCTTGACCATGGTCTTGGTCCAAACCATTTTTTGCATTGAAGCTTCTGGCTTTATCCATGGCCCACCAGCCAGGGCAAATCCATCGCTTAAATGCATGCCAATTTGAATACCCAATCGCTTGGCTTCTGTCATGGCATATTTGACCTTGTCCCACCAGGCGGCAGACAATTGCCTACTGGTTGGTTGAAAATCAATTTTAGCACTGGTGTCTTTGATAGGCATTAAATAGGCACCAGCTATACCAACCAATTTCATGGCTTCCAAATCTGCGGTGATCCCTTTTTTGGAAATGGCTCCGTGCATCCAATACCAGAAAACCCAGGGTTTGGCAGTATTGCTGGGATGTAAGAATGCCTGTTCCAAATTGCTCTTAACAGCTTGTTCTTTTGCAGGCTTTTTCTTGGGCTTCTTTTTCTTAGCCAACACAGGACTTGTTGCAAAACAACAGATCAGTAATAGTAATAGGATATACTTAACTAGTCTCATTAGAATTCTTTGCTTTCATGAAGTTAGTTATTATACTATTTCGGCCCCTTTTCTGCTAATGCAGTTTCTTTGATAGACTGCTTGCGCCAATAATTGGCCAGTATGGAACCTGAGATATTCATCCATGGACTAAATACAGCTGCGGGTAAACCTACTGTTCCCAATTTACCCATACTACCTGCTAGTCCAGAAGCCATGCCTCCATTTTGTAACCCTACTTCAAAAGCAATGGTTCTGGAGGAGTTTTTGTCCAGTCCAAATAATCGGCCCAGCCAATAG
>JBEAPC010000309.1:0-3306 GCA_041164585.1 Bacteroidota bacterium | reverse complement strand
CAAGATATTTTGCAAGAACAAACTGGGATTGTGATAGTGAATAGTGCGTTGGGAACCTCACTTAATGGATATCCCAATCCTTTTGGACAAGGGGTTCAAATGTTGGGGTTGGATCCTGCTTACACAGCTATCCTTTTAGATGGGGAGCCACTGATAGGAAGGAATGCTGGCATTTTAAAATTGGGTAGACTGGCCACAGGTAATATTAAGCAAGTAGAAATTGTGAAAGGCCCTTCTTCTAGTTTATATGGTTCAGAATCTATGGCCGGAGTCATTAATATTTTAACCGATCAACCTTCTAAAGAAAATATAGGTTTTCAATTACATCGCGCTAGCAATAATACCTGGGGTAGTACTTTATCCTATGCCAATCGTATTCATAAAACTGGCATACAATTTTTCTTAAATAGACTTTCTACAGACGGCTATGATTTAGACCCCAATATCTATGGCAAGACCGTGGACCCCTACAGGGATTGGAATGGTCAATTAAAGATTACACAAGAGCTCAGTAGTAAATTACAATTGCTGATTTCTTTGCGCAACTATGACGCCAAGCAAGACAACAATTATCAAATTTTTTATCAGAACCAAGCAGCCATTGCAAGTGGTTATACTACGGAAACAGACCGCAGTGCTTTTGCCCAATTCAAGTGGTTGTTAAGCCCCAATAGCAAATTATATTTTCGCGGTTTTTATGATCGTTATACCAATGAGTCTTTTGTGAATTTGGACAAGACCGGTCTGCGTTTTGACGAGACCAGTTTTGACCAATCTGTGTTCAAACCAGAAATTCAATATGAAAAAAACAGACCTGGCAAAAGCCAATACGTAGCAGGCTTTGGTAGCAATATAGAAATGATTGATGCATCAAGGTATGCAGGAAAACAGAACCTAGCTACTGTGTATGGATTCACACAAAAAGAATGGTACTTACTCTCTCAACAATTAACCATTATTGCGGGAGCGCGTATAGACAAACGCACAGACTTTGACCTGCACTTGAGTCCCAGACTGGCCATGGCTTATAAGCCCAATGCACACTGGAAATTCACAGCTTCTGCCGGATGGGGTTTTAAAGCCCCAGACTTTAGGCATATGTACCTAAATTTTTACAACGCACAAATAGGCTATTCTTTGTTGGGTACCGCTACCCTTGGTCAGGAATTAGAGAAATTACAACAGCAAGGACTCTTGCAGGCAGGGGCCGATATAAGCCCTTATGCCAATGCGCCAGGACTCAAACCAGAAACCAGTTTTGGCATGCATGTAGGAGCCAAATATACCAGTGGCAGACTGGTAGCAGAATGGGGTTTGTTTAGAAATAATATCAGTAACCTGATTGATGTATACGCACTTCCCTTTACAAGAACCAATAGCCTCCCTATTTACTCTTATCGCAATGTGGATAATGTATTTACACAAGGTGCTGAAATGGATCTTTCTTATCAACTAAGCAAACACATAAAGTTATCTGGCGGATACCAATTTTTACTAGCCAAGGACAAGCAGGTTTTAGAAAATATTGATAATGGTTTATTGTACAAACGCGATCCCATTAGCCTTCAATCAAGTTTGGTGAGCCGTCAGGATTATATTGGTTTACCCAATAGGTCTAAACATAGTTTGAATGCCAAGATTTTATACGAAACCGCTACAGGATTTGATGCTTATTTCAGGGCAGTCTATCGTGGTGCTTTTGGATTCATGGATAAGAATGGAAACAATATTATTGACAATGAATCAGAATTAACCCCTGGTTATTGGATGCTTAATCTGGCTGCTAGCAAAACCATTGGTAGCAAGATTCGCCTGCAAATTGGTGCAGAGAATTTATTAGACTATACCAATCCTGTTCAGCTTAGCAATATCCCCGGTAGAACTTATTTTATCAACCTCAATTTGAATATTCTTCAACCCACAAAACATAAAATCCCATAACATGAAAAACAGATTAAGTTTTGCCGTCATTGCCGCTTTTGCAATTGTATTTACTGCTTGTCAGAAAGACGAAGCTACACCTGTTGCTGTACCAGCCTATAGCCGCACCCAAACCCTTACCGTGAATTTTAGTGCTACCAAACCTTTTGCTTTCTTTGGATTTAAAGACAGCGCTTTAGTAGCTAACTCAGATTCTGCTACCGCTAAATGGGATTTTGCTTTAAGACTAACTACTTTCTTGGTCAATAGCAATGCCAGTGGTCCGGGTAAGGCAGGTGTGATTCTGCAAGACGGCATTTTTGCTAACTTGAATACAGCACCTAGTTCAGGTTACGCTTATGACACCACCAGTACCAAATTGGCCATTAAAGACGGCAGCTGGTATGATTACAATTCTGTGAGCCGTTCGCTTGTTCCAAAAGCGGGTAAAGTGTTCTTTTTCCGTACTGCCGATGGTGCCCATTATGCCAAAATGCAATTATTGGCGGTAGATTATGCACCATTTACAGGTCCAACACCATCTCAGTTGTTGTATAAGTTCCAATATACTTACCAACCAAGTGGTAGCACTAGCTTCTAATCATCCCCATTTTAAGATACCTGTAAAACCCCGGCTAAAAACCGGGGTTTTCTGTTGTCATATTCGTACCTTTGCCGCCTTAAAAACAGATTGGTAAAGCGTCTTAGCAGTATGAAGTATCCCGAATTCTCTGGTTTAAACCTGCCAAAAATAGAGCAGGAGATCCTGTCTAAATGGAAGGAATCACAGGCTTTTGAAAAGAGCATTTCTTTAAGAGAAGGCAAAAAGCCCTTTGTGTTCTATGAAGGACCACCCAGTGCCAATGGCATGCCCGGGATTCACCACGTGATTTCCAGAACCCTTAAAGACATGGTTTGCCGTTATAAAACAATGCAGGGTTTTCAAGTAAAACGTAAAGGTGGATGGGATACGCATGGACTACCCGTAGAATTAGGTGTAGAAAAAGAATTGGGGATTACCAAAGAAGATATTGGTAAGAAAATCAGCATTGAGGAATACAACCAAAAATGCCGTGAAGCGGTATTGCGTTACAAAGACAAATGGGATGAACTCACTACCAAAATGGGTTATTGGGTAGATTTAAATGACCCCTATATCACATTTGAAAACGATTATATTGAAACCCTTTGGTGGATCTTGAGTGAGTTGTACAAAAAAGGATTGCTCTATGAAAGCGTAAGCATTCAACCTTATTCACCTGCCGCTGGTACGGGTTTGAGCTCACACGAGTTAAACCAACCTGGTACTTATAAAGACGTTAAGGATACATCGGCCGTGGCCATGTTCAAAGCCATCAATGATGAGAAGACCAAATTCTTATTTGA
>JBEAPC010000308.1:0-2560 GCA_041164585.1 Bacteroidota bacterium | reverse complement strand
ATAACGGATGGCACTATCTACCCATGCTTTTTCAGGCGAAAAGGATTTGCCAAAACTCATGTTGATAATTTTGGCTCCATTATCCACAGCATACCTAATACCCAGTGCCACATCTTTATCGTATTCATCACCATCAGGCACTACGCGCACCATCATCAATTGCACATTATCAGCTACTCCATTTACACCAATACCATTATTCCTAACTGCACCAATAATACCCGTAACATGGGTCCCGTGCATGGGGCTTGGTCCCATAACATCGGCATTGCCGTAATACCTATCTTGAAAATTTAAATAATTATCCTTTACAATGTCTGCACGATAATCAAAGGGTACTTTTTCTTTTGACTCAAAGGCCGATTTTTTTCCTTCTACATACTCATCCAACTGTTCAATGGTATTGGTGTTTTTTTCATCTGCATCAATTCCCATCATTTTAATGCAGGTTAAATAACCCAGTTTGGCTTCTTTGGCAAGTTTGGTTTGGGGTTCAAATTTTTCAAGGGTTTCAGTGGTAAACACTTCGGTGCCCATTTCTTTGCGCAATACTTTGTCGTGTCTTTTAAGGGCTTTTGCTGTAATTTCTACAAATAGCAATTCGGTTTGCTCCTCTGTACTAAAATTCATTTCTGCAGCTGCTTTTTTCCAGATTTGATAATTGTTCCAATCTGAAGTAGAAAGACTGCTGCTATCTATTTCTTTTCCTAAGAATTGGGCTTTAAAGCGATGGTAAATTCTAGAACGCTCGTCTGAACATTTTTTGATGTTTCTACCATCTTTGCCTCCCAAAAAATTCCAACCATATACATCGTCTATATAACCGTTGCCATCATCATCAATACCATTGCCTGGAATTTCACTTGGGTTTCTCCAAAGCTTTGGTTTTAGGTCTTCATGAGCAGTGTCAACTCCTGAATCCAAAATGGCTACAATAACAGGTTTGGCTACCTTGTTTTTCTCTTTTAGAAATTGATAGGCCTTTGAAAGGCTAATTCCATAATGTTGGTCCTGTGTTTCATCCAATAAATGCCAACCTCTTGGTACATCTTGTGCAAAGAGTTGTTCAATTGAAAATAGGGTAGGAATAATGGCTAAAGCAAGAGAGAATCGCATTTTTGTATCTTTCAATGACTACAAATTTGCGAAAAGCTAACCATATAATAACATCTGGTTGCTATTTTAGGAAAATGTTAAGGTGCTAGAAGAGGGTTTGAACACCGTGTGCAATTTTGAATTCTAGTTGTAATAGCCATTTTTTTCGCCACATACCTCCAGAATATCCCGTTAATGAACGGTCAGACCCTATAACCCTATGACAGGGTACAATAATGCAGATTTTGTTTTTTCCATTGGTGCTAGCGGCAGCACGAATCACTTTTGGATCACCCATTTTTTTGGCTAAATCCATATAACTAATGGTTTTGCCATAGGGTATGGCCAATAGTTCATTCCAAACACGGGTTTGAAAATCGGTTCCATCTTGGTGTACGGGAATAGAAAACTGTTTTCTTTTGCCATGGAAAAACTCAATCAATTCTTCCGTGCATTGGTGCATGACTTCTGTGATGCCTGGTTCTCCATAGACCATTTGATTGGGTTCATCTACAAAACTTAGCTCACAGATATATTGTTCTGTGCCCCCAATTTTCAAGAGTCCTATAGGACTTTCATAGTAAGTATAATGAACTTCAGGCATGGTCATTCTATTGGGAGAATTGATTGTTATAAAGACGGTAAATAACCCTCTTTTATTGTGCCCATGCGGTCAAAAAAGGAATGAAATCAGAAACCAATGATTAAAACTATCCAAGATGGTTTAATCAGGCATCTGTACTATCTGAAACAAATTATTGAAGCAATGCGTGCAATTGCATTAATTCTGCTTGTTTATATTGTTGGTGTGGCAAGGAAAAACACTTAGCCGTTTCCTTAATCAATAATTGGATAATCCCCTTATGGCTCTTTGGTTTAAAAAACTCTGGGAGAGGGGTTTGGCCAATTCTTACAAAATACTGTTCAATATCCTTGTGAGAAAAAGCTTGACCAGTAGTACTGTCTATATAAAAATGAATGGATTCTTGTGGGTTTCCAATTTGTGTGCTGGAATCATAATCGGAATGAAAGAAAGCTATAATACTCTGTTTGGGTATATTGATAATTCTAGCGTTGATGTCTAATAATTCACACATCACTTGGTAAATGATTCCATTGGTTATGGCATTCCCTTTTTTTGCCGCCAATACTTTGTGAATACAAAAATCATCAGGTTGTTCATAATTGATTTCAACACCCTTTAAACGATAGTATTTATACAAAATGCTGGTTAATACATTGGCCTGTTCAAGTGGGGTTAAAAAATTATTCAATTCAAGCCATACATTTCTCCTGATTTTCTCAATCTCTTGTAAGGCCTGTGTGCTCTGCAAATCTGGGTAATGAAACCTTGCTACCAATAAAGCCCCTAAAAGCAAGTCATGATAAGCACTATTACTCCAGTCTGTAAAATCTTGGGTAAGGTCTGTAAAATGCAAACGATGAATAATGGTTTCAATCCGCT
>JBEAPC010000307.1:0-19223 GCA_041164585.1 Bacteroidota bacterium | reverse complement strand
GAGTTTTAGATTTTCTGGATTAGAAGCGTCATAAATTTTAACCCCAATTTCTCCATCACAAACCATGAGGGTATTGCCCTCCTTACTTAGTCCTTTGGGGTGTGTAAAGGGATAGGTTTTTAATAGGATGGGGCTTTGGATATTACTGATATCTAAAACATTCAATTCATTTAGATTACCCATGCAGGTAAGACCATTGGAACGTAGGGTTACATAAGCATGGGTATCATCTGCAATCACTGGGTCACAAACCCTTGCATGAGAAAACATACTTTGAAATTGTGGATTGGCAGCACTACTCACACTATAAATGCTCATCCCTGTTTGGCTACCAATAAATAGTTTGTCTTTAAAAGGAAATACGGTTTCATTCAACGCATTTGTTTGAATAGATTTTGATAATACAGGCTTTTCTGCCTGACTAAGATCAATCACTTGCAATTTGAAATTACTGACACCATATAGCCATCCATTTTGAATGGCCATTTTGGCCATAGAACCTGCTTTGCCATTGGCAGCAGATTTGTCAGAGGAGAAGCTAGATGCTAGGGCAATAGAACTGCTAGAGAATAACATGCCACCGCCAATCCAAGCTACTTGGTCAATACCTAATCCAACAGAAATGCTAGTGTCTTTGCTATTCCAGCCAATGGCACAAAATCCACTATCAATATAGAAGCCTTTTTGTATTTGCTTGTCTGGAAAAACTTGGCTTATATAAGACTTTAGTACTAATTGATTTGGATTGCTAATATCAAATGCTAATAAGTCTGTAAAACAGTCTGCATACAGGATGTTGCCATTGACTGCCATATCATAGTTTCCAGGAATGGGCAAGAAAGATTTGTTTACTGGTGCTGCTGGATTGCTATTGTCAATCACGTGAATCCCCTTTCCCGATTCATTTAATAAAATGGTATTCCCAATGAGATACATTTTGCCAGGTGCGGAAACACTAACTGGTCCTTCCATTTTAATACCGGATCTAACTTCCGATAGTTTGGCTAAAATGGGTCTGGTAATGGTATAGCTCTGTTTGGCACTGTCTTTTAGACATCCGCTTAGTGCAAAGATGACTAGGCATAAAAACATCTTTTGAATGGGTAGTGAAAAATGGGTTTTCATGGCTTATTTTTTAGAGGATTTTTTCAAGTAAATGGGTTGGCTATACTGTAACTGCAGTTGATTCCAATACTGTTTGGACTGAATTAGTTTACTCATGTTATTCATACTTTTCTCCCAACCAAGTGATAAGGATTGGCTTTTTTGATTACGGAGTTCAATGCCTACTTGAGCATGTATTCCAACGATATTTGTTAAGGGTCTGGCTTCATACAGTATCTTATTTGCCTCATCAGGAATTAGCCATTTGCTGGCAAAATTCCAAGACAAATTAGAGCCACCATAGAGAAGCCAATTGAGTTTGGAATTAGGGTTTAGGTTAAAACGTACTTGAATGGGGATCATCAACCAATGAGCGCGGTTAGTCATGCTGTTTTGGCTGCCAGCTAAATAATAACTGTTTACAGTAATAGCTTTATTATTAGAACTTGCTTGACTACTGATCATGTAACTGCTGTCTTTTTTCAAACCAGTCATTTGTTGGTTTTGTAAATACCTATAAGATAATCCCGCAGTCAATTCCCATCTTTTAGATAAGTCCCAATTTTTACTCAAGCCAATTTCTGCATGGAATCCTTTATTGGATGCTTCAATGCCAATTGTATTAGGGAACCCAGAAACTACTGCTGAGCTATTGTTGGCAAATGCAGCTCGGTCTGCAGCAGTACTATTGCCTAATAAACTAGTTTCTGATAAACGGGTACTTCCAAGTGCTAACTGAAATCTCCAAGAGGATTTACTAGGCTTCTTAGTCAGTAGGGATCCTGTGGTAACTGAGGAAGTATTGCTGTCTTTTTTTGTTGTGGTTTCTTGAATAATTGTTTGAGTTATTTGACTGCTTTCCTCTTTGTCAACGGCAACCTGATGTTGATTAGTAGTTGCATGGGTAGGTTCTTTGAATACTTTTTGGCTATCAATGGATGTTGTTGTAGATAATTTTATTGAGGCCTGCTGCTGTTGTGGTTGCTGAACCAATAATGCATTACTTGATTGTTTTAGTGCAGTATTCTGTTTTTGTATTGCTTCTTTTGAAACTTGATTTTGATAAATGGGTTGCGTTAATTTATGATGCAGCATTTGTGCTGAACCCTTTTGAGCATGTGTAACTATTAAATGATTTGAATTTGCTTTTTCAATGTTTTCTTTTGAAGGGATTATTTGATTAACTGTTTCATTAGAATCCTGGGTTGGAATTGAAGGGTTGGATAATTCCTTTTTATCATTTTTTTGAGGCAGTTCTGAATTTGGAATTAGAGGAGCTTCTGTTGATGTATATAAAAACCAGCCTGCAAGACCAATAACCAATAGCCCTAGTGGCATCCACCAGAATATGCCGCGTTTCTTGCTTTTCTCTTTGTCTAATTCCAATACCACTCCCTTCCATACCTGGCTGGATGGGGTTAATTGGAACCCGCTGACCTGATCAGCTATTTGATGTTCTAATTTATCCTCCATAGTTCTTGGATTGAGTGTTGATTTGTTCTTGTTGAATGCGTTGAATGAGCATGGTTCTTGCCCTACTATATTGACTTCTCACGGTATTGATATTCAGGTCCAACAGGTTGGCAATTTCTTGGTGATCATAACCCTCAATGGCATAAAGGTTAAAAACGGTTTGATAAGCTAATGGTAGGTTTCTGATACATTCAATCAACTCTTTGGTATCTAATTGAATGGCAGGTTGCTCCTGACTTACCGGATGTAAAGCCAGGTCTTCTACCTGTAATTGGTTTCGGTATCGGCTATGCTTTCGCAGATAGCTAATAGCTGTGTTTACCATAATCCTTCTTACCCAAGCTTCAAAAACCCCTTTTTGTTGAAACTGATCCATGTTTTGAAACAGTTTTACAAAACCCTCCTGCAAAATATCTTCCGCGTCCTCTCTGTTTTTTGTATACCTATAACAAATACCCAGCATAGTTGGCGCATAAAGCCCATAGAGCTCCGCTTGGGCGGCTCTATCTTTTTTGATGCATCGTTTGATCAATTGCGCTGTTTCCATGTCTTGGTAAACATATGACTCCTGTTTATGCGTTTTCATTGCAAAGGGACTTAGATTTTTTTTCATTTATGCCAAGACGGGGCTGCTTATTGGTTATTTTTGCCCAATGCAATGGAAACAGGGATTTTTAGACGGGAAGGTTTTGTTATTTGACAAACCCATGGAATGGACCAGTTTTGACGTGGCCAATAAAGTCCGCGCCATTGTCAAAGTAAAAAAAGTAGGCCACGCAGGTACCCTTGACCCATTGGCAACCGGGCTCTTGATCATATGTACAGGCAAATTCACCAAAAAGATCAATGAGTACATGGGTATGGAAAAAGAGTACACCGGTACATTTACCTTAGGTGCTACTACTCCTACCTATGATTTGGAATCTGATCCTGAAAATTTCCAATCCATAGAGCATCTTGCACCTGAGCAAATTCAAGCCGCCACAGCAGCATTCAAAGGGAATATTTTACAATTGCCTCCCCAACATTCAGCCATAAAGAAAAATGGAGAAAGGCTTTATATATCTGCCAGAAAAGGGGAGTTTGTAGAAGTGGAACCAAGACCAGTAACCATTCATGCTTTTGAGATTGAAAAAATAGAAGCCCCCTTAGTTTATTTTAAAGTGGTATGTTCCACAGGAACTTATATTAGAAGTCTGGCCAATGATTTTGGTCAAGCCCTTGGAGTAGGTGCGTATATGAGCAGCTTACGCAGAACCAGGATTGGACAATTTAGCGTTGACAATGCCACCAACTTAATTGATTTTGAACAAGAAGTCTTAGCCCTAAGAGCAGCTGAAGCTGAAACAGGAAATGAGCCAGTCAATGAAAGCTTAAATGTCTCAGCACCAGACAGCGAGGAAGAATAATCATTTAAAACTGATAGCGCATTTGAATTAGAAAGGTAATCCAATCCCTAATTGCAAGGCATAATTAGATACTTCTCTTCCATTGCTTCTGATATCTGTCCAATTGAAATTTTTAATACTCATCCAGCCATTGTTGACCGTACGCATGGGGTCTTTAACCTTATAGGCAAAATCTAAACGAATTAAGAAATAACTAAAGTCTAGTCTCAAGCCCGTACCTACACCAATGGCTAAATCATTGGCCAAATTAGACAGGGAAAAACTGGCTTTGGGATCTGTAGGATCTTTCTTGAGATTCCAAATATTACCAATATCAGAATAGAAAGCAGAACCAATTTTTACGCCACCAATGGTAGCCATGGTAAACCTATATTCTGCATTAAATTCCAATACCATATCGCCATAGCGATCCCTAAAACTGCTGGTTAGAATGCTATCATAGGTATTAGAACTACCTAGTCCCAACTGTCTCAAACCCCATGCCCGCATACTATAAGGGCCACCCACGGCAAATTGTTTGAAGAAGGGTAGGGTAGAAATCTCTTTGTTGCCAGGGTAATTGCCATAATTATATCCCATGCCTGCAAAGGCCCGATAAGCCATTTCAGACTTCTCCCATTTCTTGGTCTGGCGATACTCAGCTTCTACTTTAATATACCTGTAGATATCATTTCTTAAACCCTTGAATAAACCAAAAATCAAACCGGTTTCCTCTACACCCAATCTAATGAAATGGCTTTTTCTATTGGCGGCATTGATGGTTTTAGTATAAGATAAACTTTGGCTATAGATATTACCCGTATTAAAAGAATTACGCAAAAAGGGATTCTTTAAAAACAGGGTGTCCAAACCTGGTAATGTATCTAATGAATAGAGTTCTACATTAATAGGTTTGAATAACCAAGTGTCATCTGACCTTCTTTGTACTTTTTTCCATTCATATCCCCAGGAACCCAAAATAGACCTGAGTTTGTAATAATCCTTCCTATCTACATAGGCTGCATTAAAAGAGAGTAGGGTGCGCTTATTATCAACGCTGCTTAATGCTTTCCAGTTTTTAAAGGGTTGAATAATTTTTGGAAAAGCAAAAGTATGACCCGCACTAATATTGAATGTTTGTACCAGTTGTTGGTTGTTTTCATTATTTCCCAAATTCAAATTCAATTCTACCCCTGTTCTGAAATTGGTAATAGATTGAACGGCTCTTTTCCAAACATTTCTGTTTTTATATGAGAGGTTGGTGGAAATTCCAAATAGGTTTCCTGCTCCAATATCTCCTGTGTTGCGGCTTCCTTCTAAGTCAACGGTAAAGTTTTGTTTTAGCGCTGGTACTAAATAGAAATAAAGGTCTAAACTGTCTTTATCTCTTTCAATGATTTTTCCATCTACCTGTTGCCAAGCACCTATCTGCCCCAAGGTATTCATGGTTTTAAAATAGGACTCTTCATTAAAGAGTTCTCCCTTGCTTAGAAAAGTATGTTCCTTTAGTGGTTGGTATTTGAATTTGCCAACCTGGTATCGCATATAATTGTCACCATGCTGTTCTTCTTTAAATCCTTTTGCAGTGGTAAGTGAGTCTATAACATCGGTAATCTTGGTTTCTGGATAGTAATAGATATTGGCCACTTTGAATTGTGTGAGCTTGCTGGAATCGGTTGTGGGCCTTTTCTTAATGGTCACATTCCAAGTGGGGTTTTGTCTTCGTTTTCTTGCAGATGCAGCAATCAATTCTGCTTGTTTGAATGGATCAAGGGTCAGCTCAATCAGGCTAATATCTGTGGTGTCTATTTCTGCGTATAAGTCTTCTCTGGTAAGTTTATAATATCCTTTGCGTCTATAAATCCCAATCATCCTATCCAGTTCTGCACTGATTAACTGTTTGCTATAGGGGCTGCCTTTTTTAATTTGGCTGCCTCTAATTCTTTGCATGGCCAATTCTTGCATACTAGTGTCTTCCAATTGGTATCCAACAGAATCTATGCTAATATTTTTTCCTTGGTTAATGGTGATGGTGGCATTTACCCTTATTTGGTCTCCTATAGTGTCTTTGTGAATACTGTCTTTAAAACTAGCATAATAATAGCCCTGGGAATTTAAGTAGGCATTCATGTAATTAATAGAACGGATCATGTTGAGACTATCATAGACAGGTGGATTCTTGATCCGATAGCCCAAAAGATATCTTTGTTCTTTTCTAACTCTGGCAGAGTCATCCCAATAATTGTTCAGATCTATACTTAGTTTTTTGAGTTCGTCTTTGGTGCCGCTTCCTTTTAGAACCACTTTATTGCCATACATAAATGGCTTGCCAATAGGGTAGTCCACCACTTTTGTTCTTCTTTCCTCTGAACATCCGGCCAAAGTCAGGAGGGCAATAAGACAGAAAAGCCCAGAAAACCATTTAACTTTAGCCAGTTTCAAACGCATGCACATGATCAGTAAGAATGAACTCAAATATATTCAATCTTTATGCCAGAAAAAACAAAGGGCAGCTGAGGGGGTATTTATTGCAGAAGGTCCCAAGCTAGCAGAAGAGCTTTTGGCCAGTGATTATAAGGTGATTAATGGCTATGCTACGGCAGCATGGTTGGCTGAAAATAAGACTGGTAAAGGGTTTGCAGAAGTGTCCGAGATAGAGTTGGAGAAAATGACGGGTTTGCAAACAGCCAATCAGGTGATCTTGGTTTGTGAACAGAAAATTCAAAAATCAATTCCTGATTTGTCCAAAAAACTCAGCTTGGTGTTAGATGGTATTCAGGATCCAGGCAATTTGGGCACTATTATCAGAATTGCGGACTGGTTTGGCATTGGTCAAATTATTGCTAGTGAAGACACGGTGGAACTCTATAATCCCAAAGTGATTCAATCTACCATGGGGAGTTTTATTCGCGTACCGGTCTATTATACTGATATTGTTGCATTCTTAACTGCTACCAAACTGCCGGTATATGGTGCCATGTTAGATGGCTTATCTATGTATGAGATTGCAAAACCAGTAACGGGTTTATTGGTCATAGGAAATGAATCTAAAGGCATTCGTGAACCTATTCAGCCCCTGATCAAACAGGCTATTACTATTCCAAGATTTGGGGGAGCAGAGTCCTTAAATGCCGCCGTTGCAACAGGTATTTTGGTCTCACATTTGAAAGCCTAATGTCTCTTCCAGCAAAACGCTATCTAAATTGAATGGCTTTAGTAGGTTGGATTTTTCTAATCAGTAGCGTAGGAATAATCAAAGACAAATAACAAACTAAGGTAGTGGCTGCACAAACCACCAATACTTCCCACCAGATAATATGGATAGGTGCTTCAGAAACATAGTAGGCAGTCTCATCCAATTTGATAAAGCCCGTGTATTGTTGTAAAAAGCAAAGCCCTAGTCCTGCTATCAGTCCAATGCCAATACCTGCAAACGTGATCACCGTTGCATGGTACAAAAACAATTTTTGAATCAACCAATTGTCTGCACCAAGCGCTTTTAGAATACCCACCATCCTGGTTCTTTCTAAGATCAGTATTAACAAACAGGTAATCAGGTTGATAATAGCAACAATAGCCATGACTATAAAAATCACATTCCTATTTACGTCTTGAATATTCAACCAGTCAAAAATATTTGGATGCACTTCTCTAATGGTTTTACTCATCCATTCCGCTGGAAGCCTATCAGATAAAACGGTTGAGATTTGATCCATTTGCCTATAGTCTTTGACAAAAATTTCATAGCCTCCGGTTTCATCACTAGCCCAATTACCCATGAGTCTAATCAATTGTTGATCACCTATTACAAAGAGTTTGTCGTATTCTTCTATGCCTGTTTTAAAAATGCCTACCACCGCTAATTTTCGATAATTTCTACTGCCATTGGTAGAAGAGATAAAATAGATTCTAAGACTATCGCCAAGGGCAATACTTAATTGTTTGGACAATTGTTCTGATACCAATATTTCTTTGGTATAGCCACTATCTACAAATTGCAACCACCTGCCTTTGCGTATGAATGGTTTGAGTTGCATACTATCATAGGCTTTTTCTACACCCTTTAAAAGAACCCCTTCTATCTCTTTGTTTTTTTCAACAATGGCACTCTTGGTGGCAAAAGTCTGTACTTGTACAACTCCTGGTTCAGAACGTAGAATCTGTTCAATCTTGGGGCTTTTTTGAATAGGTGTTTCCTCCGCTACCAATGATTTATTGGGTTCAAATTTTTGCACCCGAATATGTCCCCAAAAACTAAATACTTTGGAAGAAACGGTTTGTTGAAACCCATTTACAAAAGCCAATGTAGCAATCATTGACATGACACTCACAGCAGTGGCAACTACAGACAATCGGATGATAAATCGGGCAAAAGACCGTTGTTTGGTAAATGCTATCCGTTTTGCTATGTAAAATGCTAGGCTCAGGTACTTGGGTTTTGTCAAAACTACGCTCAGCGCTTCAATGCAGCAAATGCTTTTGCAGTAGGGGGGATTGTTGTAAGTTTGACTATAATTTATTTCATGAAACTTAGGGTCTGCCTTTTTATATTGCTATGCTGCAGTCAAGCCATCGCTCAGCGATTACCTGATAAGATCTATTTGCCCAGTGTTCATGGTGTAAAACTGTTTCAACAAAATAATCAATCTAGCCTACCCATTTTGCAACTCAATGCTGGCGACCAATTAGAATTGCATTTTGACGATTTTAACAATTATCCCAAAAACTTCTTTTATACCTACCAGCTTTGTAATGCTGATTGGACACTAGCCAATGTAAACGTATTTGACTATATCAAGGGTTTTAACCAAGTAAGACTTAGTCAATATAGGGTGGCTTCTATTGCCGCACAAAAATATGTGCATTACCAAGCACAATTGCCTGATAGAAATGCCATGCCCATATTGAGCGGGAATTATCTTTTAAAAGTATACCTAGACGGCGATACGTCTAAATTGGCATTTACCAAAAGGGTGTTGGTGGTAGACAAACGTGTTACTATTGGCGCACAAGTACAACAACCTTATGACAACCAGTTGTTGCGCTCCCACCAAAAAATACAGTTCTCTATAGACACCAAAGAGCTCAACCTAATGAGCCCACAACAGGTAAAAGTATTGGTCATGCAAAACAATCGCTGGAGCGATGCGGTTACAGACAAGCAACCCGTTTTTATCCGTGGACATTTGTTGGAATACAATGGGGAACAAGATTTTGTATTTCCTGCAGGTAAAGAATATAGATGGGCCGATCTGCAAAGTTTTAGATTTGAAAGCGATAGAATTGTAAAAGTAGACAGAACCGTAGAGCCGGTGATAGTTACCGTAAAAACAGATCAAACAAGAAGTAGTTTTTCCTATATCAATTTTCAGGACAGAAACGGATATACAGAAATCAATTGTACAGAATCTGTGAATCCTTGGTGGCAGAGCGATTATGCCTGGGTAGATTTTAGTTATCAACCCACAGACTTATTAGCAATGTCTGGTAAACAAGTGCATTTGATTGGCGAGCTTACTGGTAATCAAACCAGTGATTCTTCACTGATGCAATTTGACGCTGGTGCAGGAAAATTTGTTAAGCGATTATTACTCAAACAAGGTTATTATAGTTATACCATGGCCCTCAAAGACCTTAGGAATCCCTTGGCACCACTAGATGTTAGCCAAACAGATGGCAATTATTGGGAAACTGAAAACGAGTATTGTATTCTTTTTTATTATCGATCACTTAGTGGCAGACACGATGAATTGGTGGGGATTAGCCAACTTAATTCCAGATTGGGTTTGCGCTAGCAAGATTGGGCAATTGATTGGCCAAGTACCAATATGGTTCAATAAAATGGTGTACGAATATTTTTTCTGGATTGTCTTGAAAAGATTGGTAATACGCTTCATTGGCAAGTAACACAATGGTAGGCCCAACACGAACATAATTGAATCCTTCTGCATAGTTGGGTGCTTCAAATCCAGGTAGACTTTTTGATACAATTCCAGCTACTGTTTTTCCCAAGTATTTTTCATAGCGTCTATTGACTTTTTTGGAAGCATTGTTTAATTGATTGTAAGCGTATTTAAAAGCAATATTTTTTGGAAATGGTTGTTTGCTAATCAATTGTTTTGCATTGGTAAAAGGATTAGTCTTATTAAAATCGCTCAGCGCCTGAACTGACATAGGTGTTTCTGGAACCCAGTCGGCACTATTCACAACATTAAAACCCCAGCCATCCATCATCCTTTGCTCGTATTCATAGGCAAAAAACAAATTACCAGGTTTAGGAGCAGCACTACAATAAGTTTTGAATTGTATATCAGCTGGGATTAATTTCTGGACTTGTAAACTGGCTAGATGAGTACTCAATAAATAGGCAATACCACCACCTTGTGAATGCCCCAAAAGAATCATGTTTTTACAACCCGTTTTATACAAGGAATCAATTTTAGGTAAAATGTCTTTGCTTAAAAATGCCGTTCCAATTAACCAGCCCGTATGAACAGCAGCCCTTGGATTTTTAGCCAGTTGATAAGAAAAAGTATCGGTATTGCTGATGCGAATACTGCCCGAGGCAGGAGACATGGCAGCATAAAAATTCTCTACCCAGCTAATGGTATTGAGTGTTGTACCCCTGATACTAATGATGGCAATGTCATTATTAGCCATCCAAAGATCCCAACGATTGTCTAAGCCCATGGTTGCAGATCGATAGACTAATTTAGTTTTTTCAGATGCAGGTGTATTAATCTTGGTCCAAGGACTATCACCTTGTCTGGCAGTGATTTTTAATAATTCTAGGTATTCTTGTTTGTCAAATCCAGGGCGGAGCAAGTTATTTTGTCCTATACTAGCTTGTGAAAAAATGGTCAGACAAAGGAGGGTAAGGCAATATTTTATGGCATCCATGGGCTTGTAATTATGGCAATAAAGTTATTATTGGTGAAGGGAAACTTGCTTTTAGTATCAGAATTATTTAAAAAAAGCGGCAAAATTAATTTTCAAACCTTACTTTTGCGCCGGCAGGTCTTACACGACCAGCTCCTGCTGAAACTCCCCAGGGTAGGAATACAGCAAGGATAGGTGGTTGAGCGGTGCGATGTGAGTAGCCTGCCATTTTTTTTCTTTTGTAAACTAGTGTAAGGGTTTGCAAATTTCTACTGCTAAGTGTTCATTTATCTATCAACACATCATACATGAAATTTTTTATTGACACGGGTAATTTAGCCCAGATTAAGGAAGCCAATGAATTGGGAATCTTAGATGGTGTTACAACCAATCCCTCTTTAATGGCCAAAGAAGGCATCAAGGGCGAAGAAGCCATTGCCGCACATTATAAAGCCATCTGTGACCTGGTTGACGGGGATATTAGTGCAGAAGTTTTGTCTACTGATTTTGCTTCTATGGTAGAAGAAGGCAAGAAATTGGCTGCCATTCACCCCAATATTGTGGTGAAAGTACCCATGATCAAAGACGGTATCAAAGCCATTAAATGGTTTACAGATAACGGGATTCGCACCAATTGCACCTTGGTATTTTCTGCTGGACAAGCTATTCTTGCAGCCAAAGCAGGAGCAACCTATGTTTCTCCCTTTATTGGTAGAATTGATGATAGTAGTTGGGATGGCATGGAACTGATTAGCCAAATGCGTCATATTTATGACATTCAAGGTTTCAAAACAGAAATCTTGGCGGCTTCAATCCGTAGTGCCTTGCATATTGTCAAAGCAGCTGAGGCTGGCGCCGATGTGTGCACCTGCCCATTGGATTCTATCCTAGGTTTGTTAAAACATCCATTAACTGATATTGGATTGGCTAAATTCTTAGAAGACGCCAAGAAAATGTAGTAGTTACTATAGACTTTTAAAGGGTTGGGTACATAGGTATCCAACCCTTTTTATTTTAGCTAAGTTTGTTGATCCGTTTTAAAGCTTCTCTGACACTTAAATTGGAGAGTGTGTTGTTTGCTACAAATTGGCTTACCCAAACAGGATTGGTTTTACTGTATTCTCTTAAGGCCCAGCCAATGGCTTTTCTGATAAAGAATTCCTGACTGTCTTTACAATTCAAAATGTATTTGGTTAAAAGTTCTTGATTGGTATTTTCTTTATATGCTTTTTGAAAGAGGATACTGCTTCTTTGCAACCACATATTGTCAGACTTATTCCACTTATTAGGAATTTTAGGAACCAGTCTAGGGAATTGAACAAAATAAATACCCAACCATTCACCGGCTATACCATCAACACTGTCCCACCAACTTTTTTCACAGATACAATACTCCATTAAGTCTACACTGTTGGCAGTCCAGAGTGACTTGTGTTTTTTCAAAACATCAATGGCAAAATATTGAAATTCACGCTGGGGTAGGGCCCAAAGTTCCTTGATCACTATTTCTAATGAATCCCAATTTTCCAATTTATTCAACTTCAAATAAGTGTTTGTTAATTGATCCCTTAGTGGGGCTTTGATACCCAAAAATTCAAACTGGTGCAACATATAGGCTTTCATACCCAATGCTAATTCCGGATTAGCATGGAGTTGAAAACTTTTTTGAATGCCTTTAACAAAAGGGTGCATGAATTATTTTGGTTGAATCTGCATATTGTAAAACAAAAACGCCCATTTGTCTGCTTCCGCTTTAATTACTTGTTCGGTTGATCTTCCGGAACCATGACCTGCCTTGGTTTCTATGCGAATCAAAACCGGATTGTCTCCTTGGTGATTGGCCTGTTGGGTAGCAGAAAATTTAAAGCTGTGAGCAGGTACTACACGGTCATCATGATCGGCTGTCATAACTAAGGTTGCAGGATAAGCTGTATTGGGTTTGAAATTATGTATGGGAGAATATGCTTTTAAATATTCAAACATTTCTTTACTGTCTTCCGATGTGCCATAGTCATAAGCCCATCCTGCACCAGCAGTAAACTTGTGGTAGCGGAGCATATCCATCACCCCAACAAAAGGAAAAGCAACTCTAGCAATACCAGGTTCGCGTGTAATACAAGCGCCTACTAACAAACCGCCATTTGACTCTCCTTGTATGGCAAGTGTTGCTCTGCTACAATATTTGTTGTCAACCAAGTATTTGGCCGCGGCGCTAAAATCATCAAAGACATTTAGCTTGTTTAACTTGGTGCCAGCCAAATGCCATTCTTCTCCATATTCACCACCTCCACGCAAATTAGCTACCGCATAAATACCTCCATTTTCTAAAAGAATAATATCACTAGTACTAAAATATGGGGTAATGTTAACGGAGAATCCACCATAGCCATACAAAAGGGTAGGGTTGGTTCCGTCTAATTTAATTCCCTTCTTATGGGTGATAATCATGGGAATTTTAGTGCCATCTTTTGAGGTATAAAATACTTGGTTGGACTCATAGTCCTCAGACTTGAATTTGACACCTGAATTTTTGTACACTTCAGTTTTGCCTGTGGCGATGTCCATTTTGTAAATAGTTGAAGGACTGATATAAGAACTATAGGTAAAATACAATTCCTTGTCTGCTTTTTTGCCTGAGAATCCATAAGCAGAACCCAAACCAGGTAAGGCTATTTCTCTAATTTGTTTGCCATTTAAATCATATTGGAAAACCTTGGTAATAGCGTCTTTGAGGTAACTACAATAAATTTGACCACCTGAACTTGATACGGAAAGCACTTCTTTTTGTTCTGGAATCAAGGTTTTCCAATTAGCAGGTGCGGGTTGCTCAATTGGAGCTACAACCATTTTCCCTTTGGGTGCGTTTAAATCAGTTTGAATATAAAAATATTGGTCGTCTACGGTAAGAATTCCGGACTGGTTTTTCATATTGTCTACAACCGTAACAATGGGAGAGGGTTTTGACAAGTCTTGTACATACACTTCCGAACCATAGGTACTATTGGCTGCATAAATAATTAACCAACGCTCATTTTCAGAAACTTCTGCTCCAATATATCTTCTAGGGGTAGCAGTTCCACCAAATACCAGTTGGTCCTGACTTTGTTTATTTCCCAGTTGATGAAAGAAAAGTTTGTGTTGATCAGTTTTACCTGCTAATTGACTTCCCTCTTTTGGTTTTTCATAGCTACTATAATAAATACCCTCATTCTTTTTCCAAGCAATGCCACTAAACTTAACATCTATTAAAGTGTCGCCAATTTGTTGTTTGGTAATAGCATTAATAATGATCAATTTTCTCCAATCGCTTCCGCCTTCAGAAATTTGATAAGCAGCCAAAGAACCATCTTTTGAAAAACTAACACCCGCTAAGGAAGTGGTTCCGTTAGCTGAGAAACTGTTGGGGTCTAGAAACACTTCTGCTTCTTGACTTCCATTTTTCTGACGATATAAAACGGATTGATTTTGTAAACCTGTTTTCTTGTAAAAATAAATATAGTCGCCCTCGTGTGATGGCGCAGAATAACTATCGTAATTCCACAGTTCTTCTAGTCTTTGGTGAATAGAGGATCTAAAAGGAATCTGATTCAAATAATCAGTAGTTACTTTATTTTGAGCCACAACCCATTGTAGGGTATTTTCTGCAGTGTCATTTTCTAACCATCTATAAGGATCTGGTACAGCAGTTCCAAAATATTGATCAACAGTGCTATCTTTTACTGTATTGGGGTAGGTCACAGGAATTGTTTTAAAATTTGTTTTTGACTGTTGGGTATTACAGCCAAGTGCAATAAAGGACAACAATAACAAGCAATAAGAAATTTTCATGTTGAATAGTTGTGAAGGTGAATTATAGGGTAATAACAGTTCTAGAATCATTACTAGCCGCTGCTGCTGCAATAATTTGCATCACTTGAATACCATCCTTAGAAGTCACGGGCATTGCTTTGTCTTGGCTGATGGCTTGACCTACTGCATGGTAATAATCTGCATAATTTCCAGTAAGTGTTGGGATTTTTTCGCGGATACAAATGCCATCCTTTTCTGTATGTAATAAACCTTGTTCTGCAATGGGTTCTGTTCCCCAGTCTGGTCTATTGGGCTTTTGGTTGGCTACCAAATCTACTTCCTGTACATCGGCCCTAGATTTATGAAAAGAACCCAAACTTCCATGAATCACATAGGAGGGAAAGGGTTCTCTTACTTGGTATCCAGATTTCAATCTAACCCTTAGTTGTTGATAGTATAGTAAAATTTCAAAATAATCATCTACCTGTGAACCTCTTCTGGTAATTCTTAAATCCGCAAATACAGCTTCTGGCCTGCCAAAAAGTACCAAGGCTTGGTCTATTAAATGTGGGCCTAAATCATACAAAACGCCTGCACCAGGTCCCGGAAGTTCTTTGTGTAATTTGGGGCTTAGTTCTTCCTTAAATCTGTCAAAATGGATTTCTGCTTCTACTATATTACCCAGTAAGACTTGGTCAATTACCTGCCTCACAGTTTTAAAATCAGAGTCCCATCTTCTGTTTTGAAATACGGATAATTTCAATCCTTTCTCCGCGGCAATTTGGTCTAATTCCTGGGCTTCTTCAACGGTATTGGTAAATGCTTTTTCCACCACTGCGTGTTTTCCTGCAAGTAGGGTTTTCTTGCAATACTCATAGTGGGTATAGGTAGGTGTATTAACAATGACCAAATCAATACTAGCATCTTCTAATACTTCATCTAAAGAACGGTAGATCCGAATGGAAGGGTAGAATTCTAAGGAAGCACTGCTGGTTCTTTCCCAAATACCCACCAACTCAAATTGGGGGTCCAATGCAATGAAAGGGGCGTGAAATACGCGCCCAGACATACCAAAAGAAAGGATAGCAGTACGAATGCTTTTCATGAATGTTGCTTTACTCAAATATACTGGCAATTTTTAATGAATTCATCGGTCTATTCTACTACCAATGTTTGAATAGAATGTGGTTGACTAGTATAAGCAACCGCTTTATTACCAATACCCATATGGTAGGGGATGGATTCATTGCTTTGGTTCATCACCACCACTATAATGCTTCCATCTGTGTTTTTAAAGGCTGTAGTTAACAATTGTCCCCTGCTGGTTGAGCTGATAATTCTTTTGGCTCCCGGTCTGATGAATTTTGAAAAATGTCCAATATAATAGTAGGAGTTCAAGTAGGTTAATTCTCCTGTTTTGGTGTCTGCATGTACTGGCGCAAAACAAAAATTACCTACATGGTTGGGGCCACCTCTTTCATCTAACAACACATTCCAATCTGTCCAACCCACAGTACCATTGTTAAAGTCATTAATTAAGGATCTTCCATAGGTTTCACCCCATTTCCAATCATTGATTTTTTTTATATCATAGCTTTCTGCACAACCTTCGGTAAAGATTAAATTGGTTTTAGGGAAAGCCTCGTTTACACGCCTAACATTGTCAAATAACTTTCCACCACCAGTCCAGTCTTCATACCAATGAAAACCTATGCCCCAAACATATTTGGCGGCAGCAGGGTCACTTAAGATGGTATTGGCTCTTTGATAGAGTAAGTCTCTATTATGATCCCAAGCTATCAACTTTTTATCTGCAAGTCCTGACCTGGTTAGGGTTGGCCCTAAGAAGTTCTTGATAAAATCTCTTTCTTCTTCAGCCGTATACAAACAAGATTCCCAGCGTTGTTTGGCCATGGGTTCATTTTGTACACTCAATCCCCAAACAGGGATATTTAATTTTTGCAAACTATAGATATACTTCACATAATAATTAGACCATGACTGGTAATAAGCTGGTAGCAATTTTCCACCCTGAAGCATTGACTTATTATCCTTCATCCATGCTGGGGGGCTCCAAGGGCTAACAAATAAAGTAAGTTTTCCTCCGGCAGCAGCAATGGCTTCTTTGATAAAGGGAATCTTATATTTTAGGTCATGAGCAATATTGAATGACTTCAGATCCTTGTCATTCTCGGCAACATAAGTATAAGTGTCGCTTGAAAAGTCGCAACTATTTATATTGGTTCTTGCAAGGGTATAGCCTATGCCATTAACCCTTCCATATAGTTTATCCAAAAACTCAGTTTGCTTGTTTTTAGGTAGTTTGGCAAAGGTCTCAGCAGAAGCATCTGTTAATGCCCCACCAATCCCCACAAATGTTTGAAAGCTTTTATTTGGGTCTACAAATATGGCCGGTTCCGTTTCAAAAGGTTGACCATAAGGACTAAAAGCCAGTGTGGCAGTTTTGCTCAATCTAAAACTGCTATTTTCAGCCGTGGTATACACGGTCACTTGCGGAGTTTTTGAATGGCTAGTTACGGGGTCTGTAATGGTTTTTGGTTGAAAAGGCATGGCAAAAACAGCAATACCTAAAGCGGTTAATAATGGCTGATTCATGTGCAATCGTTAAAGTAAATGGATACTTAAAATTACAAATAAATCAGCGCATTAGCTTATGCCATTTTACCTTATCTATTGGCCTCACTTAGCCAATGGAACTGGTTTTCCGACAATTGGAAATGACGTTTGGATTTTTTCAAAATCAGGTGTAAAGAATCAGCATGAAACTTGCCCCATAAATAAATAGAACTATCGGCCATGCTGTATTTGAATTTGGCAAATGGTAAACTATCTGAACTCGATTTCCTAAATTCCAACATTTTTGAAGTACTGTCTTCTTTAACATTAAAATAACCTCGTCCATACCTTTGACGGAACTGATTGTCTTTTGATGCCACACTACCAAAATTGCCTTTTTCCATGATAAGATTCTGCCACCTTAATGTATCTGTAATTAAAGCGGGTATGGTATCTTGGTTCTTAACAAATACAGGTATATCGTAAACACCTGAAGGAATGGGTTTGGAATCAACTTGTTTTTTTTCTTGTTGATATGAATCAAAAGCTTGGTAAAATGGGATAACCATGATGAGTACAAAAAAAGCCAACTTTAATACCCATCTTCCAATTATTTTCCATTTTTTATTGGCCATCCATTCCCAAGATTGATTGGGCTCAACAGGTTGATTCAACACAAAAAATGCCAACATCCTATTTGCATCATGTAGTAACAAGAAGATGCTTGCAAGAAACAGATTCATGGAGTAAATCTTAACTGGAATATCATAGCAAAGATTGAGCATCATCACATTGAGAAAAACACCGCATGCCATGAATATGCCTATATTAACTGTTTTCCGGTTGAATAGAAATAGTGCAGTTAATACTTCTAGTATACCAGAGAAAGTTTCATAAGGATGGGAATAGCCAATAAACATCCAAGAAAAACGCATGGGTAAAAAATCACCTAGTGGCGTTGCCATTTGACTAAGTAAAGGATAGGGCATTTGTAAGGGAAATACTTTCAAGACCCCATATGACATGGCAATCATAGCCAAACTATATCTAACTAAAATCCGCAACCAGTATTCCCATTTTTCAAAGCTTTTGGTTTTTCTATCAAGGATGGCCCAAATAAAACCTCCCAGTAATGACACAAGTATAATGCTAAACTGTTGTGCCCATCCAAATGAAGTATCGCCACTTCCATTGGGATAAACCAATACTTCTTTTATATGAAACAATGATTTGTTTAGACCCTGAACTATCCATTCCAAAAAGTCTGTCCAATAGTGCAAGACGTAGTATGTACCTGGAATCTGTTGTATATATGACCAAGGTTCAAATAAGAAGAAGAAATAAATAGCACTAATGCGGAATAACAATTTTCTGAGAAAGGTCCATTCTTTCTCCAAGCTGTTTTGGGATAGCTCCATATATAGGGATTTATAATAGGAAGATAATAAATTCTTCCTTTCTACAGATGCCCTAAAACAAAGTGCGGCATAGATTCTATGCCGCAACTTTTTTAGGCTAAAAGCCTACCTCCCCCCGGAGTGTGAATTTTCATTCACACAACAAAACTAATGTAAGAAAAGATGCTAATGATACCCCCTAGTGGGTATTTTTATGAACGGAGTTTTTAAATTTTATCAATAAGTGTTGGTCATATCTGCATCTACACAAATGATATAATCTGCCTTTCCTTTGTTCTCTGCTAATAAGGTTTTGATGTCTTTTTGTGAAACCGTTGTAATGGTTGCAATTTTAATATTGGGACTTTTATTTTTCAAGTACCAATTAATTCCTTCATAGTTTTCACTATGATAAGATCCATTGTAATGGATAAATAAGGCACCTGGTTTAGCATTAGCTAATATAAAATGCGCCATGGTAGCATCTTTAATGGCCTGAGCCTTGGGAAGATTTTCACCACCATGTCCGCCCATCATGGCAATCATGTTTTTATAACCAGGTAGGTTGGCGTCATATGCAATGGGTAGGGGAGCAATCCAAGATTTTTCTTTGGCA